>JABCSY010000093.1 GCA_018238625.1 Promethearchaeota archaeon | reverse complement strand
TATTTTTAATGATTTATTAATATTAATTAAAATTTTATTAATAAAGTATCGTAACATTTATATATCGGCATATCGTTATTAACCAATATAAACAAAAAATTAAAAATTTAAGGTAGAGATAATGGAAAGTCAAGTCTTTAAAATCGACGAGATAGACAAGAATATAATTGAATTGATTCAAAAGGAACCTTTGCTAACTCATACAGAAATCGCAAAGCGAGTTGATCGGAGTCAACCCACAATCGGAATGAGGATTCGGAAACTTGAAAAAGCAGGGGTCTTAAAATTTCAAGCGGGTATAAATGTTAAAACCATGGATTTAATCCTGGCACGAGTTGAAGTTCAAACTTTAGAACCAAATAAAACCATTGAATTAGTTAAACAATGTCCTTACATGCTAAACGCATTTCGATTGAGTGGCACTTTTAATCTCAGTGTTCTTGTAATAGGTTCTAAACTAGCTCATATTGATGAGATGGTTAATAACCATTTTAGAAAGAATCCTAACGTCTCTTCGGTTTATATGGATATAATTACCGACGTTACAAACGATTTTGTATTACCATTTGATTTTAATTTCGAATGTTGTAGTTTAAATTCAAATTCAAATGGTCAATGTTGTGGAAAATGTTTTAAATAACCAATTTGATCTAATTTTTTTTATATCATTTTTAGTTTTATTGATTATAATTAAAGAGTTAGAACAAACATTTTTATTACATTAACAACAAATTTTTAGCATAATTTACCTTTTAAAAATAATAAACATTGATTTTTTAATAAAATAAATAAATAAAAAATAAAGAAAATAATTTGCCAGCGTATCCGAGTAGTAAGGAGGCGGCCTGCAGAGCCGTTGCTTTCAGCATCATGGGTGCAAATCCCATCGCTGGCTCTTATTCCCCTTTTATCGCTAATAGTACGCTCTATTAAGGTGTATAAAATATCGTGAAAGTTTATAATAGCTTAACATTTAAAAAGGAAGAATTTAAGCCAATCGAACCCGGAAAAGTCAAGATGTACGTTTGTGGCGTTACAGTATATGGTTCGCCACACCTTGGTCACGCAAAGTCCGCGGTCGCTTTTGATTTGATTCACAGATATTTAAAGTTTAAGGGCTATAAAGTAAATATCGTTAAAAATTATACTGATATTGACGATAAAATAATTAAAAGTTCCAAAGAAAAAAACGTCGATTTCAGGACTTTAAGCGATCAATATATCGCTGAATACGAAGAGATCATGGAAATGCTCAATGTCGAGCAAGACACACGAAATCCACGTGCAACCGAAGTAATAGATTTTATAATTAATTTTATTCAAGAACTAATTTCTAAGGAACACGCTTACGAGAAAAATGGTTCCGTATACTTTTCAGTTAAATCGTTTCCGGAATATAGTTCCATTCTTCAAAAGAGTAAAGATGAAGGAAAGGAAAGCGAAGAAGAAGATTACACTGTCGATCAAGATACTGCATTTGGAGAGGATAAGTTAGATAGTCGAGATTTTGCTTTGTGGAAAAAAATGAAAGAAGGAGAGCCTTTCTGGGAAAGTCCTTGGGGTGTTGGACGACCTGGATGGCACATTGAATGTTCTGCTATGATCCTGAACTTTTTAGGCGAAACAATTGATCTACACGGTGGAGGTCAAGACTTGAAATTTCCACACCACAGGAACGAAATCGCGCAATCAGAGTCTTACACTGGTAAAAAAATTGCGAATTATTTCCTTCATAACGGTTATGTTAATGTAAAAAATGAAAAAATGTCTAAAAGTCTCGGAAACTTTTTCACAGTAGCAGATATTGCCAAACAGTACGACCCAATGATTATCCGTTGGTATTTGATATCGAGTCATTATCGAAGTTCAAATAATTATACTATTGAAAGCATGGAACAAGCCAAAAATACTTATAACCGATTAATAAACACGATTAAAAAAGTGAACGACGCAGAATTTGCTGAAGCGAAATCAAAGCAACTTGACGATTTAATTGCAAAAATCGAAACTGCGGAAAACAAAATTGTTGACGCTATGGAGGATGATTTTGACACTCCTGTAGCTTTGGCAGAGTTGCTGATATTATTTAAAGAAATCAACAAAGCTATACTACAAGATGGCTTGAAAATAAGCCAAGAATTTAAGGATCGATTTTTCAAATTTATAGAATTTATCGAAAAGATTTTCGGGATTTTTCCATCTTTAAACGCTAAAATGACGCCCTTCTCGTTTGAAAGCATGGATGAGAAAGATAAACTCATTAAAAGCCTTATAAATTTAACAATTGAAATTCGCGCTAAATTAAGAGATAAAAAAATCTACGACCTAAGCGACGTAATACGCGAACGGTTAAGAGAATTGGGTATTGATATCGAAGACAAAAAGACATAATTTAATTTATTTTTTTAAAAATATGAAGCCATTTAAAATTCTTTTTTTTACTCCACATATCGACGACATCGAATTTGGCGTGCCGTTTACATTTCTTGAATCGTTAAGGTTAGGAAATGATGTTGTAGAAGTGCTGATGACTAATTGTGAATTTGGAACGCATCGCATTGAATTTAAGGGGGCTCGTTTGAAAAAAATCCGTACTAGAGAATTAGAAAACGCAAACAATGTGTACGCTAAATACACTAAAAACCATGTTCGAGTTTTAAAAGTAGGTTATATCGATGGGTACCTTCCAATGAATAAATCAGCTTTGAATAAAGTTGTAGATATAATTCGTACTGAAAAACCTGATATTATATTCGCGCCAGACCCTTGGTATGCTCTTGATTATCATCCCGATCACATAAACACTGGTAGATTGCCTTTCTTTGCCCTTAAGAAGCTAAACAAAAACGAATTACCTGCTCGCGTTTTTTATTACTACTCTTTCAAACCAAATTTCAAATTAAAATGCAAGTGGAAAGACATCCAAATCGTTGTTGAAGCATTGTCTCAACATAGAAGCCAAGTAACTCCATTAAGCTCTAAATTAGTAGGATTTTTTAGAAAATTCCTTTTCTTAGGGAGATTTTTTAGTACAGGCCACTTCACAGAAAACTTTCGGGAGCAAAAATTTAACGAGGGATACCCCGCCTTTCCAAAGAAGCATAATCTTTTGGACAAGATTAAATATCTTTTTTTTTTAAGAATGACTGTGCCTGGATATGAAAAATTTCATAAAGTAACACCAGAAGAATTAGGGTTAAGGAAGCAAATATAAGTGATTTTGGCGTTAAATAGGTGGCGTACTACTTACTATTTCGTCGCCCTCTTCTAGTTGTTTGTAATGCTTATACAAAATTGGCGCGAGCTTGACGTCTTTTGTAGTAGACACACTTAAAACTCTATCTTCCCCGGCATGTAAAATCAATAAGTATCCCTTACTTCCTTTTACGTACGATTGTTCAAATTCGCCAAGACCCATTTCTCCAATAGCACGTTCGCTCAATGAACAAAGTGCTGCAGTCATGGCAGCTAATCGCATGTCGTCTGCACTTGAAGGTAGTATAGATGCGAGTGGTTGACCCGTATCCGCCGTAAGCTGCGCTGCTTTCACACCCTCGATATTATCCATAATATCTTTTAACAAGTCTTCAAGCGAAGTTTTAAACTCCCGCCTTTTCTTTAACCCTTTCATTGAACTTGACGTTTACTTAATGATTATACGAATATATTTTCGAAATAGCTTTACTGCTTAAAAAGGAGACTTTATAATATAAATTTTAGTACGATATCTTAATATTTGTCTAATAAATCTAAATATCTCTTTAAAATTAAGCTCTAAAATAATTAATATCTCTCTAAAAACCTTTAAAAAAAAATAAAAACCTTTAATGTGAAAAGGGAGACTCCTGCGACCAAGACCTAATAAGAAGGTCAAAAACAAAATAGGGGGAGTATTAGATAAGTGCTTTACGCACTACCAAAAGACAAAAATCCAGGGCGGTGCAGGAGTCATGGTTAAATTTACCTATTTTATTTTTTTTAATTCATGATTTAAATTTTAATTCAAAAGTTGTGTCTTACTTTTGTCTTACTTTACCATAACTATTAATTTTCTGTTATTTAAATGTTTTCTCTTATTTAGTTTTTTAAGTTGTTAGATGTAAAGATAGTGTAAAATAATTGTGTATAGAAAGATTTTAAGAAAAAGTAAGAAATAAAAAAGTTTTAAGTTCCGTTAACAATCTTTTCTTTTGGAGCGTAAGCGTCTTGTACCGCGTAGTTGTTAAAATTAATGCTGTAGTGGTCCCGCCAAGACGCTTTCACATCTTCCATCATAACTTCGTGAACGCTTTCCTTGATTTTCCCTTCAGCGCGAATCAATGTTCCCATAGGTGCTGCCATGATTTCACCGTTTTTCACGACTATTTGACCTTCCTTTATCGTGTACGCTGCTCTCGAAAACGCCTTCTCAATCGAATGTCCATCCATCTTGTTTGGATCTAACTTATAAACCGCCACATCGCCTATGGCTCCAACGCCAAGATGACCTCGATCTCTTAGTCCCAAGGTTTTCGCGTTTCCTGCTCTCGTAACAATGCATAATTCATTCAATGTAAATTCTCTATCAAGGTCTGGCAAGGTCGTGGCTGTGCTTGCTTTCTTTGAGACGACATTTTCTAACATATCTTTTCGGGATTTGCGATCCATTAACCATTTGAATACGATAGGATAAGTCATAAAGGGAGCTCCGTTGGGATGGTCTGTCGTGTGACTAATCTGCCAAGGATCTTTGATTAAGAGCATTAACTCGAGGGCAATTGCCCATTGGATGGCGTTTACTCCCGTCTTCGGAGAAAAGAAATAGGGTACTACTCCCGATCCTGACTCCCCTTCGATTTGACCGTTTATCCATTTCATTCCTGGTTTTGCGCCCCAAGGGCTCATACCTCCAAGGTGATGCAGTGCGTGCTCCCACGGACCGTCGCCAGTCATTGTAGTAGTAGCGTATTTTGTAAAAACAACTTGGCCGGTATCCAGAGACATGTGTTTGTGCGAATTGACATACTCTGCTATTTGCGACGCTCCAGACTCGAAATTTCCCCAATTTGTACCCGCGTAAGCATTGAATTGTAGGTGGGTTACATGAAACGATCGCTCTCTCTCACCATAGGGTTCAATTCCTTCACAAATCTTAAATGTCTCTATTGAATGCTCGTAGTTTCCTGGGTGACCTAAATTATTACAATGGACATGAATTGAATGTGGCAATCCTAATAGTTCGTTTGCTTTTGCTAGACCTTCAACAATCTGCCTTGGTGTAACATCCCAATGCAAGACGGGTGAATCCACGCTATCGCAATTCTTGCCCCATGCCCAGTTTTCCACTCCTCCTGGGTTCACTATCTTAATCGCATAACCTTTCGTAGCTTTCATAATCCAATTTACGTAGGCCGCTAATTTTTCGATATCGTTCTCCCTTACAAATTTAAGGACATACCAGTTATTTCCAAAGATTGGCATCGCTAATTTATCGAGAATAGGTGTTTCTAGAAACTCTTCGTGAGTGTGTCGAGCCTCCAATAAAGGCATAGCAGGTTCACACACAGTGGTATATCCTAACGTAGCGTATCTATAACCCGTAGCCCAAGTGCTTGGCACGCTAAATCCAGTGCCAGATCGCCTTATTTTAGTTTTCTTCTCGTTATACTCTGGCACTTTATCTTCTGGTCGAAAAGATCGTCCAGTATTTACTTTTGCCCCAGCGATGTGTGAATGAATATCAACTCCTCCCGGCATAATTATCATGCCCTTGGCATCGATAACTTTGGCGTCACCATTAACCTTATCAACAACCACGCCATCTTTTATGTAGATATCCTTCTTTTCGCCGTCGATGTTATTCAAAGGGTCGTAAACTAAGCCATTCTTTATTATTAAATCGCTCATCGTAAATTTCCTTAGTTATAAGTTTAGTTTTGATTAATCTTAAATTGACAATTTAATTTGAAATTGTACTATTAGTATTAAAAATCTATTATTTTTATAAAGATTTATTATTTAATTAAAGTTAATATGAGAATTGGATTATCGGTATTAAAAGATCGTTTTAATAAAAAATAAGATGTGAATTTTGAATTCATAAGCTAAAAATTAGGATACATCTATGATTTTAGATAGATGGAAATCAAATTGAATAAAAAAATTAAAAACTTAAAAAATAGACTAAATAGTCATTAACAAACTAAATTTTTTTAAGAGTGGAAGAATATATCTATAAATTAATTAACATCTTTTATAAAAAAATAAAAAATAACTTTTAGTGATAAAATTTGGCAGTTGGTAAACTTTTATTAATTTTAGGAGCGACCCTATCTATCCTCGGGACATATGTTTTTGCTCTTTTCTTATTTTGGCCTGGTGTTGTAGGCTCTGGTTTAGGATTCGCTACGAACCTTTTTGATATAATAGCAATAGATCCTAGTTCATTGGGCGCTGATGCGATTACTTTCTATTTCATGTTGGTTCTTTTTATAATCTGGCTTGTTTCTGGAGTACTACAATTAGTTGGTTTAAAAGTTAAAATCGTTGGCATTATCTTTTCACTTTTTCCCCTGGGTATTGGAATAATGTTTATGTTACTCTTTTACACAGAGATCTTAGGTCCTATGACTGCACTTTTCACATTTTTTACCATAGGTGAACATTTCGGAGACTTTTTCCCTATTCTTGTATCACTTGGCGATTTAGGTTTAGGGGCTTATTTCTTGATTGCTGGGGGCGTGTTAGGACTAGTTGGTTCAATTATGCCACGAGATTAATTTAATTTTAAAATATTTCTTTTTTATTTTATATTTTTTATAGATTCTTGTCAAAGACCGATTCTAATGTTTTAATATCTGCTAGTTTGTTAATATTTTTAAAGGACAAAAGGTTAGGATCTAATTTTTTAACGTCTTGTTCAATTGAGATGTAGTTGATTTTCCAATCTTGGTCGATAATCTTCGTCAATTTATAATGCTTTTGTCGTAAATTTCTTAACGAGGTTTCGTACGCTTTATTAACGTGATAAATAGCAAATAATGGTTCTAAATAACTCTCTTTCCATTTTGGAATACAACAATCAAATTTTTTACATTGTGTTAATAATAAATCTATTAGTTCATGTTTAATTAGAGGAGTGTCACATGGAAGAACGAACATCTTTTCATATTCTAAGTTTTTTAATTCTTTAAAGGCAGAATATAAACCAATCAGAGGCAATCGCGATTCTTGATCTTGAATAAGGTCATAATCGTCAATAATGAAACCCGTTACCTTTTTAAAATCAATATTATTGACGTAATTTTGGACTTGTTGCTTTGAATTAGCAACGAGAAAAATATCGTATTTAAAGCGAGAGAGGGTTTCTAGCTGGTAATCAATTAAAACCTTTCCTCGAAATTTAAAGAGCCCTTTATCTGAACCGAATCGAGCGCTTTTTCCGCCAATTAAGATAACAAAAGCAAGGTATTTATTTTTATCGCTAATTTCCTAACAACTTTCTCTAAAAGTAATTAATAATCAATTAAACCAATTATTAAAAATTATAAATCATTTAAATTAGTTGTAGTTATTGTAGATTTTAAAAACCTTATTCTTCATTAAAGTAATAACATGGCTCTAAAGCATAAAACCAGTCTTAAGAGAGATAAACCACGGGAAAACTGTGCGGTTTTTGGTATAGCTTGTAACGACATTACCTATTCTGTTTCTAAATTGTTATATAGCGGTTTAATTTCTCAGCAACATCGCGGTCAAGAATCTACGGGAGTTTCTATTCTTAAAACGGGCGGAAGAATTTTTACTTACAAGAAAAAAGGATTAGTTTCCACAGTGTTAAACGATAAAGTGTTGTCCAAATTATGGGGCAATGTTGGAATTGGGCATAATAGGTACGCAACAACTGGAGCCCAAGAGTTTGAATCTCCTGATTACATGCAACCTTTTCACTTTAATAACCACGAAATCGAGTTTTCCTTAGCCTTTAATGGAACCATACCTAATTATACAGAGATAAAACAAAATTTAGAAGAAAAGGGAAGAATTTTTGTCACAAATACAGATACAGAAGTAATAGCCCAATTAATAGCATTTATTGCTTTAAGGACTGAAGGTTGGCCCAACATTCTGAAGATTGCAAGTAAATCTTTAGACGGATCTTATTCGCTTTTAATACTAACGGCTGAAGGAGATATTTACGCTATTAGAGATCCCTTGGGATTTAAACCCTTATGTATAGGAGAATTAAAAACTGAAGAAAGACATCATTACATCATCTCATCTGAATCTTGTGGTATTGACGTTGTGGGTGGAAAACTCATTAGAGATGTAGAACCTGGAGAGATCGTTCATTTAAGTCATCAAAAAGAATTACACTCCGAAATATTAATTAAAAGCGATAGAACAGCTCTTTGTCAGTTTGAATTCGTATATTTCGCACGCCCTGATTCAATTATTGATGGCATTTCTATTGCTCAGACAAGGTTGCAATTAGGGATAAATTTAGCCAAAAACGATCCCTTATTGGACGACCCTAAATTTAAAGAAAATGCAATCGTAGTTCCAGTACCTGATTCGGGGAGAAGTGCAGCTGTAGGTTACGCACAACAAGCAAAACTACCTTATGTAGAGGGATTAATGAAGAATAGATATGTGTGGAGAACTTTCATAATGCCTGGACAAAAAAATAGGGAAGCGGCTGTAAAAGAAAAGTTAAACCCAATTAAAGCCTTTGTCAAGGGTAAGAATGTAATTATACTGGATGATTCAATAGTAAGAGGAACAACTACAACAAAGATTATTAATTTGATTAGAGAAGCTGGTGCGATATCTGTTAACGTAAGAATTAGTTGTCCTCCTGTAATAAGACCATGTTACATGGGTATTGACTTTCCTACAACATCAGAATTAATTGCAGGAAGCTTCAAAAATCTTTATGGAGAGGAAAACTTTATCGAAGAGATTAGAAAGAAAATAGGTGCTGATTCTCTACGATATCAAACTATCGATGATCTTGTTAGTGCGATCGGAAAAAGTAAAAATCAGTTGTGTATGGCGTGCCTAACGGGGGAGTATCCACTAAAATCTGTAAATAAAATAATAGAAATGGAAAGAGCTATATCATCAGATAGAAATTAGCATTTTTTTTAAAATTACTATTCTACACCATCGAAACAATAGGTACATAGTTTTTCTTTAGGTAATCCAATAGCTTTAACTAGGTTTTCTAGCCTTTGATATTTTAATGTCGTTAAATGCAACTTTTCGCGTATAACATTAACCATTGCTTTATAATTATCAGACTCAGGATCGATATACTCCACGGGATTTTCGATGTCCTCTCCAATTAATTCTTTAATGGCCCATCTTCCTGCTAAATCTAGCTCAGAACGAGATCGAGAGAAGTTTAAAAATTTACATCCGAAAACAAGTGGAGGACAAGCAGGCCTCATGTGTACTTCTTTTGCCCCCGATTCAAACAACCTCTCAACTTGCTTTTTCAATTGAGTACCTCTCACGATCGAGTCCTCGCAAAAGAGAAGACGTTTGTTCGTGATAAGTTCTTCAATCGGAATAAGTTTCATCTTTGCGACCGTATCTCTAATGGATTGTTCTTGAGGCATGAAACTTCGAGGCCATGTTGGAGTATACTTAACAAAGGGTCGGACATAAGGAATTTGGGCTTCGTTAGCATAACCTAATCCATGAGCTGTACCCGAATCTGGGATCCCTGCTACAAGATCAACCTCCAGATCGTCCTCTCTTCGTAGATAAGCACCACATTTATACCGAACAGATTCAACATTTATTCCCTCATAACTAGACGCAGGATATCCGTAATAGACCCATAAGAAAGCACAGATTTGCAATCTACTACCTGGTGCAACCTTTTGTTCGAGACCCTTTTCACCCATAAAAACGATTTCTCCAGGCCCTAGATATTTTGTTATTTTATAACCCAGATTTGGGAACGCACAAGTTTCCATTGCAACAGCATAAGACCCGGGCTTTTCACCTACAACGAGAGGCGTTCTACCTAATGAATCGCGCGCCGCGAATATCCCTTCATCAGTTAAGATAAGAATGGTACACGAACCATCGATCATATCTTGAATCTTTTGAATACCTTCTTCAAATGTAGTCGCTTGGCTAATTATTGTTGCTACCATTTCCGTTGGATTAATTTCTCCGCCATGCATTTCTGAGAAATGAGCTCCATTTTGTAACGCTTCGCTTGCGAGCTCTTCTATGTTATTAATTTTACCTACTGTTGAAATGGCAAAAACGCCTAGTCGTGAACTTATTATTAAGGGTTGATCTTCGTAGTCACTAATTACTCCGATACCTTTATTTCCATGCATTTTCTTGATATCTTTATCGAACTTAGATCTAAATTGGCTCGTCGTGATATCCTTAATGAACCTTTGAAAACCACCAGAGTTTTTTACCGCTAAACCCCCTCTTTTGGTTCCTAAATGGGAATGATAGTCTGTCCCATAAAATAGATCATCAACACAATCTTTATTTGAAAAAACTCCGAATAATCCTCCCATTTTTTTAAATCACATTCACTATATATTTAATCTGATTAAAATTTTTAAATAAAATTATTAATCTGATAATGATTAGAAAAAGCTATGAAACGAGAAATAAAATTTCAGAAATCAGCGAATTTATTTCTTAAAATCGAAGTTAAGTCCTTATTTGCAACAAAAATCTATGAAAATCTAATAAATCATCATTTAAGCTAATTAAAATTAAAATAAAAAAAAAAGGGGAAAAGTTTATTTTTGCTTTCGTTTTTCCAAGATAATAAAAGAAAGTGTCGCTATGAACGCAAATAGTACGTAGTAATTTCCAAATGAAATTATAGGTACGCCATCTAAATCTTCGGGAATCTCTATGATAACCTCTACATCTGTGAAGCCTATATTTCCAGCAGTATCATTTGCGTAGAACCTAATTGTAATGCTACCTTCACTTAATGCTTCCCACGCAAATTGATTCAAAGTACCGGTTAAACTTGTGATGGTGTAATTCGTCCCTCCTCCGTCGAGAGTGTACCAAATGGTATCCAAGTTGACTTCATCTATAGTAATATTGTAATTTGGGGCAACTAAACCAAATATACTATCAGGTAAAGGAAAGATTATTGTAATAACTGGAGCGCTAATGTCCTTTTCAACAGTAGCAGCTGCATAACCAACATTTCCAGTAGAATCGTTTGCATAGAACCTAATTGTAATGCTACCTCCGCTTAAAGCTTCCCACGCCAATTGATTCAAAGTACCGGTTAAACTTGTGATGGTGTAATTCGTCCCTCCTCCGTCGAGAGTGTACCAAATGGTATCCAAGTTGACTTCATCTATTGTAATTTGGTAATTTGGGGCATCTAAACCGAATATGCTATTAGGTAAAGGTAAAATTATCGTAATAACAATGTCATCACCATCAGCCCATATTGGATAGTTATCTTGACCCTCTCCTATTCCAGATATGAGATATGGTGTATCACCTATTCCGTCATCGTTTGCATCGACACCATCGTAATCGTCCCAGTAATTACCAATAGTTCCGTTATCCCATTTATTATCTGTTCCACTATCGTATGCGTTAATATTATTATCATTGAAATAATTCTTATAAATTAGATTGTAATCACTTTCACTTGAAACTAAAATACCGTAAATCACATTATTATCAACAATATTTCCCGAGATAGTATTATTATTAGAAAAACAAAGATATATTCCAAAATAGCTATTATTATTTGCAGTATTTCCTAAGACAGTATTATTATCAGAATCATAAAGATATATTCCATTAAAGCTATTATAATTTGCAATATTTCCCGAGATAGTATTATTATCAGAATAATAAATAAGTATTCCATTATCTTGATTATTATTTGCAGTATTTCCTAAGACAGTAGTATTATCAGAAAAATAAATCATTATTCCATGATAGTTATTATTATTTACAGTATTTCCTGAGACAGTATTATTATCAGAATCATAAAGATATATTCCCTGAGCGTCATTATTATTTACAGTATTTCCTGAGACAGTAGTCTTATTAGAATAACGAACATATATTCCATTATGGTGATTATCATTTGCAGTATTTCCTGAGACAGTAGTATTATCAGAATAAGTAATAAATATTCCATATCTATTATTAAATGAACAATTGTTGTTGATTAATGTTCCATTCCCAGCATGATCTAAACGGATTCCTGCGTCATAAGTGCCCACTCCTGAATTAAAAACCGTGCAATTTTCGATTCTAAAATATTTGGCTGAATTATTGATTGTGATGCAACTCCCTAAATTTCCGCCATTAACTGTAACATTTTCAATAAGATATGGCTCTTCTAAAGTTCCAGAACCAGAGCACCATGTTTCGGCAGAAGCCTCTTCCCAGGTATAATCTCCCCCTCCAGAATCATCTATAACGAAAGGTGCTAGATTCCAGTGTCCAGAGGTTCTTAGAATATCTACATTAGTAAGCGTGTAGCTGTTGATTTCACGATTCACTTTGCTATTAATCGGATTGGCCATGTAATAATTTCCAACGAAGAATAAAACTAGTAAGAATAGCACGCGTACTATATTTTGTTTTTTTTTAGATTTCAAATTTATCACTTTTTTTAGTAGATGTTATAAGAATGTTGTTTATGTTTCCATTTATAGTTGTGATTCCAATAGTTTCATGGAAGTTTGGAAGTTATGTGGAAGTTTCCAAATAAATATAAGAAAATGATCTATACAATAATTTTGTCTAATTAGTTTCCAGGTTCAAGAAAAACAACTTCACTAAATTGTTTAGATGTTTTTAATTCCTCAGATCCAGGTAAGATTGTTTATAATGTTGATACGAAAGGAATGGGGCTTAAGATAATGCTAATAACAAACTATTTTTCGATTTAATTTACAAACCTTTTTCATTATCAAGAAATAATATAATAATGGGTAGTCCTAACACAGAAAAGACTGTTACAGTAAAATTTTTTCCTTCTTTTTTTCTTTTTTCCTGATTAGGGTTTGCTATTAAAAAACTTCTAATTTTTATATTACTTATTTCTTCTAATGGATCAGAATATTAAGAAATTCGATTTAGCAATCATTGGCGCAAGTATTGCGGGCAATTATTTAGCTTATTTATTGTCTAAATCAAACTTAGAAATTGTTGTCATCGAGGAACACGAAGATATTGGCTTACCGTTTCAATGCGCTGGAATTATATCTCAAAAGTTAAGTCAATTAATTGAGCTTCCTGAAGAAATCGTACTAAATCGAGTTAAGACGGCAAAAATCATTGGTCCCTCGGGAAATTTCATTAATCTTTCTGGTAACGAACGCCCCTATGTAATCGATAGAATTGCTCTAGATCGTTTATTTTACGGTAAAAATAAAAATACCTCAAATATCACTTACTATCTTGGCGAAAGGTTTAGGTCGTTTAAATACAGCGTAGATAATGGCCATAAATGTGTGCTAATTGAAACGTCTAAAAGATTGATAAAGGCTAAGATGCTAATCGGGTGTGATGGACCGTTATCTTCGGTAGGTAAACATTTGAAAGTGAAGAATAAGCTTCTTTATGCCGCTCAAATTAGAATTAAAGGCAATTTTGACGAAAACGAAGCAGTTATGTACTTCCACCCTTTATGGAAACAATTATTTGGTTGGATTGTACCAGAGGGTAATAATGTTTACCGAATTGGTATAGCATCCTCTAAAAATGTAAAAAAAAGTTTCCTTATTTTTTTAAAGAAGTTAGGCATAGATGTCGACAATAAGATAGATCAGCAAGGTGGAATTATCCCTTACGGAATTATGAATAAAAGCGCTTTTAAAAACGCTTTATTGTTAGGGGACGCAGCAGGGCAAGTTAAAGCCACAACAGGAGGAGGCATTGTCATGTTATTGACTGCTGCAAGGCACGCTTCGAATTGCGTTAAACTTAGTTTCAAACAGAATAATTTTTCAAAAAGATTTATTAAAAAACATTATGAAAAGTCTTGTTTGAGAACAATTGGTAAAGAATTGAAGTTGCATTACGTTATACGGCTTATTTTAGAAAGGCTAACAAGCGAAGACTTCGAAGTTTTCTTTAAAATAGTAAAAGAAAATAAAATTGAACATATTATTTCGCTCTATGGTGATATGGATTTCCCAAAAGATTTAATTTTCAAGTTATTAAAAAACCCCTCAGTTTTTACTTTTTTAATCAAATTTTCGTTAAAAAATCCTAATATTTTTATCAAATTATTGAAGATATTAACTAAGTGAAATTTAAGCAGTAGAACTTAAAGGCGAATTATTATGAATAGTAGAGAAAGATTACAGAAGGTTTTAAATTTTGAAGAGCCAGATAGAGTACCGTCTTTTGAGATGTCCATAGATAATTTCAAAGTATGTGAACACTTTAACGAGGATTATGTATTTCAAGGAATGACACAAACTTATAGTGACACGTACGATTTATATCAAGGAAATACAGACTCTTTAACTAAAACTATTCTTATGGCTACAGAAACAAGATCGTATATTAAAACTACTTTAAATAAGCATGTGAATTTGTATAAAAAGCTTGGAATCGACCTAGCAATTGTTCCATATACAGGCTATGTCACTTTCCCTATAAGCTGTGATAGAGCGAGTTTTACCGATGAATATGGAAGAGTTTTTGACGTAAGAAAAAACCCTTCAGATGGTATGGATATGGCATATTATAGAGGTGGCGCATTTAAAAGTTTTGAAGAATTTGAATCGTCTGCCCCTTTAGAAGTTAACACACCCCGAAGAGAAAAATATTTTAAAGCAATGAGAAAAGCAGAAAAAGAATCTCAAGGAAAAATTTCCATTATCCCTTCTATGTGGGGTTTATTTGAGCCTGCTTGGCAAGTTTTTGGGTTTTCAACTTTTAGTAAACTATTAACCGATACAAAAAAGATCAAGGTTATTTTTGATAGATTTGGTAAATTTCTTGTAGATTTAGTCAAAACATTTATCGAATGGGGAGAAACCGATATGATCATGATATTGGACGATTATGGATATAAATCTGGTTTGTTGATGAGCCCTAAAAACTATAGAACTTACGTACTTCCTTGGTTAGAAGAAAGTTGTAAAGTTGCTCATAAAGGAGGTTTAAAAGTGCTATTACACAGCTGTGGAGATATTTTCGAATTACTTGAAGATCTTGTTAAAATCGGAGTTGATGCAATACATCCGATTGAACCTACAACAGCAAATCCTGAATATGACATTTTTAAACTCAATGAAAAATTTTCAGGTAAAATTACATTTATCGGAAATGTTTCTCCACAAGATCTCGCCGATAAAGAGCAAATTTATATAGAGAATTACACTAAAAACCTTATCAAAAAGCTTGCTCCAGGAGGGGGTTTTATCCTAAGTTCTGGACATAGTATTAATCCTTCTGTTAAATTAGAAAATTACTTAGCGATGCACGATACATTAAAGAAATATGGAACTTATCCTATTTCTATTAACTAATTATTTTTTTTATTTGCCACAAAATATTAGTATTTTTATAATTAGATTTATATACGGAAGGATGTTCATCGAATTCACTATAGTTTCATAGTTCTATTGCTTAAAAAGATATCTTGGTTTTTTTTACGCCTTAAAAAAATTACGACGACTAGAGCTATTCCACTTACTAAAACAATAGGAATTCCTATATAAAGAAAGATTATGGGATCAAAGCCAATTGTTTCTGTGCATGTTACAATCACCTTTTTCCATACATGATATTTTGCATAATAACCATGACATACATATTCATATCTAGTATCTGTTTCATTTAAAACGGGTGTAGTACAATTTGCACTAGGACCCCATCCCGTTTTAAAAACATTATTTCCAATAATTTCCCAGTATATTGCACGTTCATTCGTATCAACTTGAAATTGCCAAATTATTGTAGTACTTGTACCAAGTTGTATATTAATGGTATCTCCGCTATTAATCTCAAGAACCCCGTCTTTTGTTTCATCGGCTACAACTTGATGTAGAAATACTTGGCTAAATAATATAGTAGTTAAAAAAAAGAGAAATACTTTACTTTGTATACCCTTTAACTTTATCAAGTTACCCATTTTTATCAACATAGAATTCTATTTTTGGAATTTTTTTTTAGATTTTATATGAAATATAATAATTTTAAAAATCACGCATACTGAAAATATAATAATAAAAAGATATGGAGAAAATCCAGGAATAGTTCGAGAAGGAGAAGGAGGAGGAGAAGGAGGAGGATCACCATTATTTCCATTATCATCTGCAACTCTATTATCATCCCACGTAATAATTGCACCTCCTGCACCAATACTAACA
>JABCSY010000020.1 GCA_018238625.1 Promethearchaeota archaeon | reverse complement strand
AAAGGTAACTTGAAAACTAATCAAAGCTCTTGAAAGATAGGAGTAAGTGGTTGAAGAATTTTTTTCTTTTTAAGTTTAAAGCTGCCTGTAGTAATTCTAGCTCTTTTTTATGATAAAAAATGTGAGCATATTCACTAATGAATTTATCAATGTGTTTTCCACTTATTAACCCTTCTTTCTGAAATTATTCAATAATTAATTCTGAGCAACAGAACTTATTGTGATGGGATTTGCTAATTTTTCTTTTAGAGTTTCTGATTTTACTTCATTTTCTATAACAACCACAATTTCTGATATAGGGATATAAATAAATTTATTATATCTTGCCATTAATACAATAATTTCTTCAGTAACTTCTTTTAATACACCTCGAAACTGACTATATTCCCCTAAATTTCTTACAAATATGCTAACCTTTTTAGTTTTCAGATTTTTTAAAATCGATTTCATTTTCATTCTTTCACCTCCAATTGTCTAAATTTTTATTATTTAGTGATATCTAAAATTTCAGGATTTGTATAAATTGGCAGAGAAGTTCCTATAGATTGCCGAAAACTGCTAATATGTAATTTTTCCTTTATCCTTTAATCAGTTTCATAACGCTTAAAATGGTTCTTTAATATAATGTTTTCTGTAATTATCAAAAGCTTCTTTATCTATCTTTCTTAAATTTTTATTCACCATCCTCCTTATTTTAGAACTTTTAACTTTTAATAATCTTTTAACAATCTGATCAAGCACTTGTTTAGATGTACTTTCAGAAGCTCCTGCTTTTTTACAAACTTCCAAAATCTTATTTGGATCAAAATCCTCTTCAGAACCATCTTTCTTAATAATTTTAAGATTTATTATATTTGATCACCTACTTATTGATTCTTTTTATTATAAATAAAAGAAAAATCTAATAATAAAATATCGACTTTTCAATTAAAAATGTAAATATAGTAGATAACTCCTTTAATTGCACGAACGATTTATATAAATAATGATTATCGAACAATAAGAACATCACAAGGTACATCATTTACAACTTTCTGAGCAATTGTACCTGAAAATATTTGTTCTAATTTTGAATGTTCGCCTTTACTGCCTAAAACTATAAGATCAAAGTTTTCCTCTTCCACTACCTTTTCTATGTAATCTTCAGGTTCTTCATCTGAGATTAAACGTGTTTCTATATCAATATGGTTTTTTTCAAAGATCTCTTCTATCTTTTTTAAGATTTTGGTACCATGTAGTTCATATTCTTCTTGAAGTTTTCTATAATCCACTGATGGAATTGAATAACTTGGCCCGAATGATGAAGGTACGCATAAAGCAATTTTCTCAGGCAATTTGCGATGTTCTGTTGAATGAAAAGCGACAACTTCAAGTGAATTCTTAACTTTCATACTTACTTCTTGCTTATTATTTTGAGCAATTTTTCTCTTGGAGTTTTGATCTTTTACAATCTCCACAACTCTTCTTGCCGCACGGAAAGCATCATCTGAATTATCCATTGCAATTAAGATTTTCTCGTAAATCTTTTTCACCTCTAAAATTTTAATTTTTATTATAATTAACTCTAATTATAAATAATGTACCTATTTATTTAAATATTTCGATTTTACAATATTTAATTATTATAATAAATAAATTTATATAATATTATTACTTTTATTAAAGTGTAGATTGAAATTTTTTATTAAAAAATTTAGAATGATTGAATTAATATAAGATAATAAGGCGATTATAAAGTTTGGAAGACTTGAAAAAACGAATATCAAATTTCTTCAAAGTACTAAGTGATCCTACAAGATTAAATATTTTAGAATTTTTAAAAGATAATCCAAGTACATCAATCAAAATTCAAACATCTTTGAACATTAGTCAAAGTTATGCTTCACATCAATTAAAAAAACTATATGATGCCGATCTCATAGAATATGAAAAAAAAGGTAAAATTAAATACTATAAACCAAAAAATAATGATATTTATAAACTATTAGCATTAATTCAATCATATATTTTTAAGTTAGAAAAGGAAAAATTTGAAAAGTTTAATTTGATAGATGAGTTTGAACCAATTAAAGATTTTAGTGATATGTTTTGAACTTTAAATTCTATATAAAAAAAGTTTTGAAAACTAATTTCTAAAGTTTTCATCAAATTTTGTTAGCTGTGATTTTAAATAATTCGAATCACTCTGAATTTTTTAGTTAAAAGATTAGTAAAGTTAAAAATGAGTAATTATAAAGAAAAAAGCCTTTCTAGATTAAATAAAAAGGAACAATGTTGTGAAAAGCAATGTGTGGATTTAAGAAATGGTAATTTAGTATGTTTAAATTGTGGAATGGTATTTGGTATTCAATTATTTCAAAAAGAGAGAAGAGCTTTCACACCTGAGGAATTAAGAAAAAGGAAAAGAACGCAAGTAAAATGGAGAAATTTTGGTCCAAGAACCCTACTTTCAAATAATAATCTTGATTCTAAAGGTTATAATATTAATACTAAAAGAAGACCATTATTCAAACGTTTATCAAAAATACAAAGATCTTTAACTTCGGGATTAGAAAGAAATTTATGGGAAGCTAAACCTAAAATGAAGCTACTTGTTTCTAAATTAAATATTCCTGAATACATTTATCAAACAGCCTGGAGAATTTATATATCAGCTGCAAAAAAGAAATTAACAATGGGTAGATCAATAGATGGTTTTGTATCAGCTTCCTTATATGCTGCGATTCGAGTTCATGAACTTCCTATACTATTGGAAGAAATAAACGAGGTATGTATAATTTCTCGAAGAACGCTTATTCGCTCTTTAGGAATATTAATTAAAGAAGTTTTACCCGAATTAGGTTTAAGATATCGCCCGATCACACCAGAAAAATTGGTATTTAGATTTGGAAATAAGTTAAAAATTCCTATTAAAATACAAAAAGAAGCATTGAGGTTACTCAAAACATCCTCTAAAAAAGGGCTTTCTACAAATGGAAAAGATCCAAAAGGATTTGCTGCTTCTGCTATTTATATGGCAGCAAGATCTACTAAGCACCGAAAGACCCAAACTGAAGTTTCATATATTTCTAAAATTACTGAAGTGACTTTAAGAACTAGAGTAAAGGATATTAAAAAAGCATTAAATTAAAATTAAGATTGTGATTGTGATTGTTATTATGAATTCTAAAGGCTTATTTTTGGTTAGTCCAAACATTGGACATCCCAGAATATTGAATATAGGCAGAAATTTATCTAAGCAAAACTTTAAAACAGATTTATTAATCATAACTCATATAAAGAATCCAAAAAAAGTAAAAGAATTATTAACTGACAATATAAAAATTATACCTATTTTTGAATATAAGTGGAAATTAGAGCAACTTCTCGAAAAGAGAGGATTAATAGAAAAAATTAAAAGTTTATGGAAAAAATTAAAAATTATTTTCTTATTTAAAAAAAAAGAAAAAGGATTTGAAATTTCAATTGAAGAATTAGATAAATTTGGGAACAAACAAGTAAGAATTAAAAAAATAAGAAAGAAAGATTCAAAGAAAATAAAACCTCGTGCTTTTAGGGGAACTCCAATAATCACTAAAATCGTAAACCTAAAATCATCGACTCCAATAAAGATTAATGACTCAATATATATTGATGATCAATATTGTAAACCACAGAATTATTTAAGAAAATTAGAAGTGTTTGGTAATTTAGAATATTTTTATACAATTACTTTAGAATTTAATTTAACTGATGAGATTTTAGACTTTTTATCAAATAGAAATTTCATTATGTTTGATATTTTATTTGCAAATTCTAATTTGGATAAAAAAATAAATTATCATGCGATTGTCATTTCAAAAAATGATTGGAGTAATATCAATATCGTGCAAGCTACTGATTTACATATAGCAAAAAGAAATGATGAAATGTTTAATAAAATTAATAATATGTATCGAAATCTTAGGAATAAAAATATCAAAAAAATAAATCAAATAAAAACTAATCCGCCAAAATCAAATGATAAGTATGATATTAGAAAATCTCTTTTTAAAATTGATCTCTCATTTAAAAAAAGACTGATTAATCCAAACAATTTATTTAGAAAATTTGTTAAAAAAATAAATACAAAAGTTATCAATAATAAAATTGATTTTGTAATTATTACAGGAGATATTGTAGATTTTACCAATGTTAGTAAAATATCATCAAATCAAAAAACTATTTTTCCTTATGAGAATAGTAATTGGAAAATTTTCAAAGATATTATCTTAAATATAGAGCAAACTAATAAAAAAGGTATAAAAAAATCGGAAGAAATCTTATGCCCTATCTTTACCATTCCCGGGAATCATGATTATCGACCTTGGCAATATGATTTAAATTGGGGAGGAATTTATAAAAAAATTGGGCTTAAAAAAATTGAAGCTCAAGCATTAAAAGATGAATATTCAGCTTCTCCAATTAGAGCAATTCTAAAGAGTGAAAAAGCATTAACAGGATACTTATCAGAAATAAATGCTTCATTAGATTACTATTTAAAATTAGGCAATTTTTTATTTATTTTTCTAAATACAGGGGCGGATTCCTATAAAAAAATGAAAGATTTTATATCAGGAAGGCCCTCTCTAACAGGTCTTACTCAGAAGCAAATAAAATTTTTAAATAATATTATTAAGAGTAAGTTTAATAAAAAACTTCAAATTTTTCTTTGTTTACATGCACCTCCTATAAATACAAGAGAGAAACGAGGTATTTTAAGTCGAATTAAAAAAAAATTTAAAAAAATGATAAGAATAGAAATAGATCAGTTCAGAGAATCAAAATTTAACAGTTTAAAGAGAAAAAGAGAAAAAGCGCGTATTGACGATAAATTTAATATTAAACATGGAACGATTTCTACTAATTGGGAGAAATTGATTAATTTTTGTTATGATTATTGTACTCTTACAATATCAGGTCATACACACATGTTAAATGAATATAGATTGAAGAAATGTTTACAAAATAGCTCTAACGATGAAGAAAACAAAGAATCATCGATTGCAGTATTTTATGATGATTATTCTGAGATTTGTAAAAATAAAAAGAATATTCAAAAATATAGTCCCTTCATAGTTCAAACTCCTGCCTTGGGATTAAAATCCTTCAAAAGACTTAGGAAAGTAGGAGCATATCGAGAGATAATAATCAAAAATGGAAAATTATCTTCATTTCAAGTTAATTATGTTTAAAATAATTATTTATTAACAAGGATAAAAGTATAAACTAAAGGTGATTATTAATGACTTTCCAAGAAATAGGAATTAGTATTAATATAATTAATGGACTAAAAGATATGAATATAAATAATCCTACACTCGTTCAAGAAAAAGATTTCCTTTCTATTAAATTATAATTGAATTAAATTTTAAAGAGGTGAAAACAGAAATTAAAGATGAAAATATTTGTAAGGTTTGTAGTTTTCCAAAGGAATTATGTATATGTGAAAATCTAGAAGCTGAAGATCAACAAATAAAGATATATAATGAAAAACGAAGGTGGGGTAAAAAGGTTACAATTATTAAATTTATTGGTAATTTCAATATCGATTTAGATGAACTCAGCACTAAAGCTAAAAAAAAATGTGCATCTGGAGGGACATTCAAAGATAATGGTATTGAACTACAAGGAGATCACCGCTTTAGACTAAAGAAATTTCTTATAAAAGAGGGTTTTCCCAAAGAAAATATCATAATTGAAGACTAATAATGTGGAAGTTAATCTAGTTAAAATCATAAAAAAGATATACAACTTTAAGTATTTTCAATTTGTTTGGATTCTATTCTTAATGTTATATAGATTTCGAAAACTTTTTTCAGAAATAAGAATAAAAAATTAAGAATGGAAATCAGTTTAGTGAATTGATTAAAAAATAGAGCTGGATATAAAAACATAAATATTTTTAAGTATTGTAGTATTATTATTATTTGAAAATTCTATAAAAATCTCAAAAAGCTAGAGATTTTACATTTTCCAAATTTAAAACTTTGGATTTAAAAGGCGGAAAATGTTCTTACCTTTCTAAAGCACTTATGAGCATATATCTTTTATCGATTTTGTAGATTCAGAAAAGTAGGTTCAAATTTTCAGATTAAGTTCATTAATATTTAGCAGTTTATTTTAAATTTAAAAGAGGTGTTTAAAATTTTTGAATTCAAATGGAAAAGTTAATATTCAACATTTAACCGAAAAAAATGGAGAAATATTAGATTTAAATAATAATAAGATCATTATAAATGAATTTGAACAATATCAAGTTTTAACAGATCTAATTAAAAAATTATCTCTAAACAAAAAAAGAAAAAGAAAAAAGATCTTGATAATTGGAAAAGATCTATTACGAATTTATCCAGAATTACATATAATTTATCCAGATGCGCAATTCTATATTACTAATAAATCAAAGGAGATATTGAAGTCCTTTATTGAACACTATAATAAGCAACAAAACTATTCTACTCACACTCTTAATGTTTTTAAAGGAGTATCACTTCTTGATTTTACTTACTATAATGGTAAGTTTGATTTAGTTATTGCTAATAAAATTTATTCTCAAGCAAGAAAAAAAAAAAGATACCTTTCTATCAGGTTTTTATATATACATTATCTGCGACAATATGGGATATTAAGTATAATTATTTATACACAGAATTCTAAAGGGGATAAATTTAGTATATTAGAGACTATAAAACCTGCCTTAGAAAAAAAAATTCCAATAAAAAATAAGAAAGGTTCAATCCACTTTATATTTTATGTTAGAAGAAAAAAATTTGTATAATTTTGAGGGAGATTAATATATGATTCGTGTTCTAAAAAAGATAAGGCAAGATAATAAAGAATTTATATCTTATGAAGAATTAAAAAAGTATTCTAAAGAGTTATATTATAATCATAGGGTTATTAGCAATTATTTAATTTCTCGAGGATATTTGGTAAATGTCTTAGATAACATTTATTATGTAAAAACTATTGATGAAATTCGCAAGAATACACTAAAATATCCTATTCTAGAACTTGTAGCAAAAGCGTTAAAACAGAAACATGTTAAAAATTGGTATTATGGGCTATATACTGCATTTGAATTACTAAATATCGATTATGAAAATCAAGATGAATATTTATACATAATAAATGATAGATTTTTAATAAACAAGCCAATAGAGATTTTGGGGAAAAAATTTAGGTTTTTAAAGGTTAAAAATGCTTTCTTTAAATTTGGAACGATAAATAAAAAGGTTAAATATTCAGATCTCGAAAAAACAATTTTAGATTTAATTTATTTGTGGGAATATAATCATACAAATGAAAAAATAATATTAATTAAGCTCTCTAAATTATTGGTATTGGATGGAATTCTTGAGGAAAAGATATTAAAATATTCCCAATATTATCCAAAATCTAATAAAAACATCTTGAAAAAAGCATTAAATATTTAAATTATAATTAGAGTTTTCTTAATTAATCTTAATAATAGATTATTCATCAAAATAAATTTCTGAAAAAAAGTAAATTAAAAAAAAATTAGTTTTTAACCATCTTCTAACGATTTATAACAAAACCACCAATCATAACATTTAAATTCCTTAGATCTTTGTTCTGCTGTTTCTTCATCGGTTGGTGGTGGTATTATAACTTGCTGTCCAATTAATTCATTATCTGGCCAATTTGCTGGAATTATTATATTCTCTTGATCCGCAATTTTCAGCGCTTTAACAATTCTAATAATTTCATCTATGTTTCGACCAAGCTCTTGTGGATATAAGAGAATCAACCTAATTGTTCCATTTGGATCAACAATAAAGACAGCTCTAACAGTATTAGGTCCTTTACTAGGATGTGTCATACCCAGTTTAGTGGCTACATCACCGTTATCTGCGATTATTGGAAAAGGTATTTTTATATCTAATTTTTCCTTAATCCATTCTACCCATTTTATATGTGAAAAAACTTGATCTATGGAGAGCCCTATTAATTTACAATCAATTTTTTGGAACTCTTCATATCGCTTTGCAAAAGCTACAAATTCAGTAGTACTAACTGGTGTAAAATCTGCGGGATGACTAAATAATACAAACCACTGTTTTTTAAAATCCCTTGGTAATCTCTTTTTACCGTGGGTTGTTATTACTTCCATCTCTGGAAATTTATCGCCTATTAATGGAAAGGAATTTTTATTTTTAAAGTTATTAATATCATTTCACCTCTTTTATTTTTTCATTTTTCATTAAATATTAATCAAAATAACTATGGATTTGATATTTTTTTGTCAATATATTCTATTAATATCAAATTTTCAGGTTCAAGTTTGATTTTTTCTATATCTTTTGATATCTCATTTAAAACATTCTTTTTTTTAGAACGATTTTTTATTTTTGAGACTATTTTAATCTTCAATTTTTCTCTTCTTCTCTTTATTTCTTTTCTGTCTGTCAAATTTTTCATCTACTTATTATTTTCTGTTAATTCTGTTAATTCTGTTAATTCTGTTAATTCTGTTAATTCTGTTAATTCTATAATTGTATATAGTTATTATTAAATTCTCTTTAAAGTGATTTAATTTAAAAAATTTTGATTTAAAGGATCTAATAATAACTGAGATGTTAATATATGGTGTGACTTTTCTGGATTTAGACTCAACTCAATCGCTTTAGGTAATATCTTATAGATAAACTCATTAGAAGGTTTTCCTAATTTTATTCCTTTACAGCTCCTTTCTAAATAAATATTATATAGGTTTCCTTTATACTTATAGAGCGCTTTTTTATTACTTGATTTAGAAATTGAAAATGGAAAAATTTTACATACTATAGGTTTGATTTGTTGTATTACACAAATCCATTTTCCATATAAATAATATTGAAAAATACAACTCCCATTTTCTCTTCGTTTAAGAAAAATCTTAACTGGATTTATGTTTAAATCAAAAATTTCATTCCCAAAGATTTTAATCATTCTAGCATATTCAATAGATTTCAAGGGGACATTAAAACAGTTACAACATTCTCCACATGCGATACATTTCCATGATTTTACTTTTTTCCAAGATATTAATCTCATATATTTTAAAACCTGAAATTTATACATTAAAAAAGGGATATTTTCTGGGAATTTACTTTTCTTTAGAATTTTTCCAGTCTTTCATTTTTTCTAAATTTTTGAATTCTTCTCCGGGGGGATGATATATTTCTTTATGAATTGTATAAAAATCAATATAATCCTCTTTTAAGGGTTTAATTTGAGCACATGAATTACATACAAGAATTTTTTGATCCTTATCTTTAGATGGACGCATCATTCCCCCACACTTTTCACAGAATTTAACCATTTTTATTCAATTTTCACATTTTTTATAGATACTTATTTTTTATAGAAATGTTAACTCAAATTCATCTTCGATAACTTTTTCACTAGTTACATCCATATTATTAATCTCTCGTTTTAACTTTAAAACAGCTTTTTTTAAAATTTTCTTCTCTTTTATCCCTGTACAAACAAATTTACCAGTAGAAAATAGTAGAAATACTGCGCGGGGATCTTTCATATAATAAATTAACCCTGGAAAGACTTCAGGTTCGTACATAAGATATTTCATTAGTAATATTGCTTTATTTAAATTTATAAGTGCATGTAAATCACCATTTGCAACAATATTTTGAATAATAATTTCGGGATTAGATGATTTAATCCCAATCTTTTTTACCTTTTTTAATAATTTATTAACTACTTTCTCTGCATCTTCTGCAATTTTAAATCCGGTGACCACCATATTACCCGTTGAAAAAATTAAAAATGTAGCTCGAGGATTATCTTGCCCAAAGATGACTCCAGGAAATCTTTTTGGTTGATATTCAGCATCATGTAATTTTCGCGATAATTTAACAAGATCTAATTTTTCAATAATATCTAGTTTTGCTGTTGCTACAATATTATTTATTTTAAAATCTAATTTAATTTCATTTACTTCTTGAAAATTATTTGCATCTGCCATTATTACCGCCTCTTTTCATTTCTTATTAATTTAATAATTTCATTTTTATAAAGATCATGATTGCTAGATGATTCCATTTTTTTTAACAACCTGCGCAGCTGTCGTTTAGCAATTGGTCTAAGTGTGTCGAGATTTATCTTTATATTTTCAACATCGGGATAGTTGTCTTTATTAAATTCTTCTTTTTTATAATCCGAATGTTCTTTATAGATTTTACCTCGATAATGATATTTATTACATTTTTTACAATAATATTTATGCATTTTAATCACGATTTTCTTTACATATTTTTAACAAATTTATCATAATTTTTGAAATTTTAATTTCGATTTTGTTTAACCTCGAAAAGATTTAGTAAAATGACAAAAGGATTATTAAATACTTTTCAAAGTAAACAATTTATAGTCATGAGGTATGTAAAATTTATCTTTTTTTTTTATAATTACAGTGTGAAAATACTCAGCTAAACTGAGAAAACCACGTATTACTGCTTCATCTTCTTCAAAAACGAATTTTACCATAACAATCGCGTTATTTGATTTAAATTTAGCGCTATCTTGAACTTTATCATCTACTAAGGGAAGTTTTAACTCAGATACAATTTCATACACTCTTTTTGTAAAATTTTCTTGCTTATTCATTTCATCGCCATTGAAATAATCTTTTTTAATTTTAACTTAAATCGAATTAATGATATTAATCGCTAACTATTTTTAATTTACAATTAACTATTTCATTAAATTAACCAATTTGAGTAAGCAAATTAAAAAACTCTAGGATATTACAACGTTTTAATATATTGTTTCTGTTTGAATATCTCATTTGATATTCAGGTTAATTTAAAGGAACAATTGCGATTAAAGGATGTCAAATCATTTTTATATCTATTTTATTAAAAAGAATTAAAATAATTAATTTTTTAGAAAACAATAAATAGATTTATAATTTGTTTTAAAACTTTAATTACTTCAACTCTCTTGTAATTATTCCCGTAATTCTTCTTTTTCTTTCTCAGATAGTCTTAATTGAAGCTGATCCTTGTATTTCCTCTTTAGTTCAATCCAACTTTAATATTATAAATAGATGAATTTCTTATTTTAAAATACATTCATAGCTTTTTAAGACTCAGGTATGTATATTTATAATGAATCTATGTATTTAAATATAATGTTTATTTAATTATATATAACGCTTATATTAAATTAAATGTTTATTTAATTAATACAATTGATATATCATTATTATGTAAATATGAATAATTAGAAATATATTCTATTCATTAGGTGATAGGAATAAGCAAAATAAATAAATCTAAAACAGAACGGAAAACACTAATCGAAATAGTAAATAGCATTTTTGATATCTTAGAAGATGGAAAACTCCATACAATTAGCAATTTAGCTCGTGAAACTAAATCTAATTGGAGAACCATAAAGAATCAAGTTAATCTCATCGTAGAGATACAAAAAAGGCCTAAAATCGAGATTCTTAGTAGCACAAATAACATTTTAGTTAGGAAATTATGAAAATAGTTGACTTGTTATTATAATCATTTAATCCCACGAAATTAATGTGAAGGAGATTAAATCCCTTCTTCTCAGATTAATCTGAAAAAGGGAACGTCATCCTTGAACGTTTTAAAAAAAAATGTATTAAACTCATTTTCGTACAGAGTTGAAAATTAAAAGAACAATCAAGAAGAAATAATTATACGAGATGTGAATGACATTGGCAGGCATTTTTGCTGTATATAAGAAAAAAGTATTGAATGAAGAAGAGAGGAAAAGAATTGCTGAGTGTGCCCTTAAATTAAAACATCGAGGACCACTTAGGACCATTGGAATTGAAAGTTATCCTATTGAAATATTCTTTCACCAAAAAAATCATACAACATTATTTTGTTATGATAAAGAAAGGAACCAATTATTTGCCGTAGATGGTCAAATATATAATTTAGATACATTTTTACAAATAAAGTCCGAAGGTTACAATTATGAACTCCAAGATGTAGATATTAATCTCCTAATTAAAAACTTTAAGGAGAAAGGTTCGGAAATATTCACGCAATTAATCGGCTCTTATAGCGGAGTTTTTTTTGATGGTACTGAATTATTTGGTTTTAAAGACCCAGTTGGCGCTAAACCATTATACTTTTGTGAGACAGAAGATATATTTGCGTTTTCTTCCGAATTAAAAGCATTGGCACCTCTTGAAGGAATAATAAATCCAGTATTACCCGGATTTTTAGTCTCTTCATCAAGTAAAATTAAAAAGCTCTATTCTTATCCTAATTTTGTTGTAAAATACAAATTAAGTAAAAAATATATTAAAAATTTATTAAGCAACATTAATAACCTCGTAAAATTGGTAATAAAAGATAACATAAATATAAATCAAAACACTTGTGCACTCTTAAGTGGAGGACTTGATTCGAACATAATCGTCCACGTAGCAAAGCAATATATTGATGATCTGAATGTGTTTACAGTAGGGACTGAAGGTTCAAAAGACTTGTTTTATGCGAAAAAATATGCTAAAATGTATGATTTGAACCATGATTGGTTTGAAGTTAGTTTAGAGGATCTTTTAGATATTTTACCCGAAGTTATCTATGCTTTAGAAACATTCGATGCTGCTTTAATTCGAAGTTCTGTTCCCATGTATATTTTATCTGAAAGGATAAAGTCCCACGATCATTTCGGCGTTGTATTAACCGGAGAAGGTGGGGATGAGCTATTTGGAGGTTATGAATATTTAACAAAATACCAAACGCCTAAGTCGTTCAATAATGAATTATTGGATTTAATTAAAGTAGAACATAAGACGGGGTTACAAAGGGTAGACAGAATTCCCTATAAATTTTCAATCGAAGCAAGAGCTCCGCTATTTGATATTAGGTTAGTAGAATTATCTTTTAAAATACCTCCAGAATTAAAAATCCTAAAGAAAGATGGAAATGTTGCAAAGAAATGGATTTTGAGAAAAGCTTTTGAAGACGAGATACCTGAGGAATTCATTTGGCGGAAAAAAGACAAATTTTCTTTTGGCGCAGGAACTCAATTTCTACTTCGAGATTATATTGAAAAACAAATATCTGATGATGAATTCTACGCTGAGAAAGAAATATCAAAAAATATCATCTTACGGTCTAAGGAAGAACTCTATTATTGGAGGATCTTTCAATCTAAATTCAATCCTACTGAAGAAACAATTGTAAATCTCGGAATTACATCCATTTACGAGATTTAATTAAATATTTTGATCCTTTGAAGAATAAATTTTATTTCCATAACCAATAATAAATATTGATAGTTTATCTAATTACCTCATAAATTTTATTATATTTAAATAACTAACTTTAAATTGTAGTCCTAAAAAATTATAAATTATAACAGCAACATGAGATGGTCCTAAAACGAGCCTATACGCTGACGATGTCGTTTCTTTTACTTCAGTTTTAAAAATGGCTTATAATTTTTTAACAGGCAGAGAGTATCTAAAGAAGAAAAAGTTTAAAGAAAGGAAAAAATTAATTTCAGTCGCTTTAGGATTCCCCGATTTAGCTTTTGCAGTTGGGGGGATTCCAGTTTTTCCAATTCGGATGGAATCATTTGAGGTTAATAAGTACTTAATGATGTTAAATTCTGCCACCAGCGTGTTAGGTTGGAGTTTAACTTCAAAATTTCTAGATTTAGCTCGTCAATTTGACGTATTAAAAATAGTCGATAAAATTCTTGAAGATGTTATTACATCTATTCATAGTAAATATAATGAAATGTACGAATTAGGCGTTAACGATGGCGTTCCTTCTGAATTGTGCTATGGAATTAACGCTCTTTATGGAATGCATTTATCAAAGGGGAAAAACTTAGACGCTAATCTTAACTTCGCTATGCGTTGTGGTGAATGGAATAAGTTTTCTGAATCGTTAAAAACAACAGTCCCTAATCAAATAACGATTGAGGTTCCTCCTAAAACTCCAGAAAATGAGAATATAGCACTAGAACAAATGGTAAATAGCGTAAAAAGGGCGATCAGTGATCTAGAGGGTATAACAGGAAACTTTGTCACAGATAATAGCTTACAAAAACAATTCCGAATAGGAAATCAGGTAAAGCGATTTTATAAAACAATTCTTTATGAGATCAGCTCTTCAAATTTCTATCCTTGTAATCCTGCATCCTTTGCGGAAATTCTAGCGCTTCTAACAATAACATTTCAAGATTATAATTCTAACGCCCAAAGATACTTAAATAATATGAGTCAATTAGTTAAAGAAATGAGAGAAAGGATCAAGAAAGGTATAGGAATGGACGTTTCTCACATGCCAAGGGTGTTATTTGCCCCAATGTACCAAGGGTGGGAACCTGAAGTACACGAAATTATTTATAAATTGGGTGGAAGGATAATATATGCTGATTGGGACTTACTAGGTTTATTGGAAGAAATCCCTTTATCAAAAAATTCCGACCCCGTTGAAGATTACTCTCGTTTTCTAATGAACGCATCGACAAAAGGAATTGGATGCAACAAAGAAAATATGACGAATTCGTACTTAGCAGCAGCAAAAAGAATGAACATAGATGGTTTAATCTTCAACCAGGTATTTGGGTGCCCTTCAATATCAAAAACGTACGATACATTAAAGGATAAAATGAAAACGGAGCTAAATATACCATCAATAGTTATTAATTTCAAAAAGATCGGCGAAAACGTAGAACAAGTCAAAAAAAGCGTAGAACCTTTTATGGAAAGATTGAAAAACAAGTATTAGATTGAATACGTAAATCTTAAAAACGCGGAAATGAATTCTAATACGAGTACAAGCGTTTTTATTTGAATAAATCTGATGGTTTCATTAAATGAGGTTCTTCCTCATCATCTTTCTTCTTCTTCTTTTTTCCCGGGACAAATCCGTATATTTCAGGTTCTTGTGGAGTTACTGCACCAACGGGAGGTTTTAGATTAATATTAGCTGAAATTAGTTCTGGTTGTTGCCCTACAGAAACCGTCCCCGGAATTGCTGTTGCGGGTAGGATTGGCATTGTAGAGGCTTTTAAGAATTTAAGTTCGCTTAACACTTTTTCCAAATTCATCGATTGAACGCTCTTGTTCATTGTATCCATGATTTCTTGAAGCGATTTAGACGTTTCTCTTAACCCTTTTGGGTTTATTCCAGTAAGTAAACTGTCTAAATTATTGTTTATGTCCTCGTTTAATTCCTTGAGGGACTCTAACACAGTAGACCAGTGTTTATTCATCTGAGACTCAATTGCACTAATCATTTTAATAGTTTCGTTCATAAAATTAACGTGAGCCTCGTATCGCTCCTCATCTTTAGCGCGCAAATCCGAAATCAGCATTATAAGCTTTCGAATTGCCTCTTTCTCTTCACTCATTTTCAAGACTTACTTCTTTTATTTTTCTTTATTATAGATATTATAGATATGATTGTCTATTAATTTATATTTATTTATAAAAAAGTTGATAAAAAATTACTTAGCAATAAATTTCTCGTTATCTTCTGTTCGAAATTTGAAACTAAAATAGGATTTATTTTTTATATTAAGAGGGATATTTATTATTCACTAATACTAAGAATGAATCGATCCAAAATTAATCATGTCAATAAAAAAGATTGTATGGCCTAAACACCCTAAAATTTACGAAATTAACACGTGGCCGTGGTTAGCGAATTTATCTGATATTTATGGTCATAATATTAAACTTGATTCAATACCCATAGAATTAATAGATCAAGAATTAACTCCTTTTGATGTCGTGTGGATGATGGGTGTTTGGGAACGTAGTCCTATAGGAAGGGAAATTGCGATAAACCATGAAGGTTTACAAGAAGAATATCGCAAGGCGTTACACTATTTTAATACCGATGATGTTATTGGTTCGCCATATTCAGTATATTATTATCATGTTAGTTCTCAATTAGGAGGTTCTGATGCGCTTAAATCATTTAGAGCTGATTTAGCGGACCACGATTTACTACTTATTTTAGATTACGTACCTAATCATGTTTCGACTGATCATCTCTGGACGCTTGAAAAATCAGATGTTTTTATAAAAGGAACTTTAGATGATTTGATAACTAAACCCTACGACTATTTCTCTTTAGGTGATATTGTTTATGCTCATGGTCGCGATCCGAATTTTCCTCCCTGGACCGACACCGTGCAAATCAATGCGTTTTCGTCTGAAGCTCGTTCAAAAGCTATTAACACGCTACTTTCGATCGCCCAACAATGTGATGGTGTTAGATGTGATATGGCAATGTTAATGACTAATAGCGTTTTTAGCCGCACATGGGAGGAAAAAGCAGGTCAGGCTCTTGAAAAAGAATTTTGGGAAGAAATTATTGTTGCTGTAAAAAATAAATTCCCCGATTTTAAGTTTATAGCTGAAGTGTATTGGGATATGGAATTCGAATTGATGAAGCAAGGATTTGATTATTGTTATGATAAGAAACTATACGAACGGTTAGCTAATGATAGTGCTCAGAGAGTCAACGAACATCTCAAAGCAGATTGGGATTACCAAAGTAAATTGCTTCGCTTTATTGAAAATCACGATGAACCAAGAGCTATAACGGTGTTTGGAACTGAAGCCTCAAAAGCTGCTGTTGTTATTACATCAACGTTACCTGGGGCTCGATTGATTTTTGAAGGTCAAACACGAGGATACGAAATAAAATTACCTGTTCAATTAGGAAGGGCAGCGACAGAAGAAGGTGACGTAGCTCTTATGGAATTCTATGACAATTTGTTGAAAATTATTCCCGGAAGAGAGTTTGATAGTGGAAATTGGTCCTTATGTAAAGATAAACCTGTCGCATCAAGTGATAACTCTTTCAACAATATTATTTCGTATCAGTGGTGGACAGATAAGGATCGACTATTAATTGTTGTCAATTATAGTTTAATTTCTTCCAAAGCGCACATAATAATAGAAGATATAGATTTTGGACTTTTTAGCTGGAAGTTTACAGATCTGCTTACAAGGAACGAGTATATTCATAAAGGAAAATATCTTCGTGAAAATGGATTATATATCGAATTAGAGGGTTGGAAAAGCCACATATTTCGTGTAGAAAAGGCGTGAAAAGCCTTTAATAGACGTTATCTGTTTTTGCTAGGTGAGTATATGAAAGCTGTTATTATAACTGCGGGAAAGGGAAAGAGATTGATGCCTATAACTTCTTCTCGCCCAAAACCTATGATCCCTCTGGTAGGTAAGCCATTATTGGAACACACAATCTTAGGGTTAAAAGCCGCAGGGATTACTGAAATTTTATTAATAGTTGGATATAAAAAAGATATTATTAGAGCCTATTTTGGAAACGGAAAAGAAAATTTTAATTTAAGCATTGAATATATCACGCAAGAGGAGCAATTGGGAACTGCTCATGCTTTTGGATTAGCTAAAAAATTTGCGAACAATGAATCTGTATTATTTATGTATGGAGATTTATTGGTAGAACCTAAAGTTTATCAAGAAATTGTTCAAAAATTTAATGAAAACAAAGTAGAAGGTATAATTTTATTAATGGAAGTGAAAAATCCTGAAGAATTTGGTATCATCTCTTTAGATCCTAATGGTTTTGTTGAAAAAATTGTTGAAAAACCCACACCTGAGATGAATTTAGGAAATCTAGCAAATGCAGGAGTTTTTATATTCGAATCTAAAATCTTTCAAGCAATTGAAAAGACTGATAAATCTATTCGAGGGGAATATGAATTTACAGATTCTATGGAAATTCTGATAAAACAATTTAAAGGAAGTATTGCCGGTTATACAATAAAAGATTACTTCTGGAGCGATATAGGATTACCTTGGCAATTTTTAGATGCCAATAATTATATTTTAGACAAAATAGAAAAGAAGATAATGGGCCAGATTGAAGAAAATGTTCAAATCACAGGGAAAGTGCATATTGGCGAAGGAACTAACATTCGTTCTGGCTCTTATATTCAAGGTCCTTGTTATATCGGAAATAACAATTTAATCGGGCCTAATTCGTTTATAAGACCATATACATTCATTGCTAATGATTGTTATATTGGCATGAGTGAAATTAAGAATTCTATTATTTTATCAAATACTACAATTCCTCACTTTAATTACGTTGGAGATTCAATTGTTTGCGAAAATGTAAATCTGGGAGCAGGAACTAAAGTTGCAAATTTAAGACTTGATGAAAAGAGCGTTAATGTGTCTATTAAAGGTCAGTTAGTTGATTCAAGAAGAAGAAAATTGGGTACAATAATTGGTCCAAATGTGAAAACCGGAATAAATGTAAGCATAATGACAGGCAAAATCATTAGTGAAAATTCAAGAATCGGAGCCCATACTATAGTAAATGAGGATATCCCTCCAAATACTCTTTATTACCATGATCCAAATAAAGGGATTATTAAGAAGAGTTTATTATAATTATTTTTATTAAAAAAATAAGAAATATGAACCAGAAAAGTGATATGATTATATGGTATATAATAAAAACTCATTAATTACCGCTTTAATTGAAAAAGGAGTCAAAATACCAAATCCTTCTTCGGTTGAAATAGGTGAGGAAGTCGACATTAATCTGATATCATCTGAGGATGTTACGATACACTCAGGATGTAAAATATTTGGCAAAAAGACTCTTATTATGCCGGGAGTTAAGCTGGGTAGTAGGTCTCCAGTTACCATTAAAAATTGTCAATTAGGGAAAAAAGTTGAATTAAAAGGCGGATATTTTGAAGGATCAACATTTCTGGATTCTGCGAATATGGGTGATGGTGCCGAAGTCCGGGAGGGATGCATTCTAGAGGAGGAGGCTAATGGGGCTCACACAGTAGGTCTTAAACAAACAGTCCTTTTCCCATTTGTGACATTAGGGAGCATTGTTAATTTTTGTGACATTTTAATGGCAGGTGGGACGAGTAGATCAAACCATAGTGAAGTGGGAAGTTCATACATTCATTTTAATTATACACCTAATCAAGATAAAGCAACTGCATCTTTAATTGGAGATGTAGCATATGGTGTTATGCTCAATCAACCGCCTATCTTTTTAGGGGGACAAGGTGGAATAGTAGGACCTAGTCGAGTAGGTTATAAGACAGTGATTGCAGCTGGAGTTATTTACCGCGGAGATTGTCCCCAAGGTCATAAGCTTTTAATGGGTAAAGAGCTTCAAAAGGGGGATATGGATTTCTATCCGGGACTATATTGGAGCGTTAAAAGAAGGGTTACTAATTGTATTGAATATATTGCAAACATAATAGCTCTTAGGCAATGGTACCTTATTGTACGTTCTAAGTTTTTTCAAGGAAGCGATATGGAAAAACTGCTTTATGAAGGTGCACTTGAAAAACTTGAGATTATTTTCAATGAAAGAATTAAAAGATTCAGACAATTAGCTAGTAAGATGGAAAAATCCATTGAATTGTATAAATCAATTAAGGGTAATGAAGCGTCAAATGAGTTAATAAATCAAAAAAGAGAATTACTTGAAAACATACAAAAAATCGAAATATGCTTTAATGAATGTCTATCATATTCTGGCAATGAGAAAATAAAGGATGAATTTTTAAATAACATAGATACAACAAATAAGGATTATATTAATGTAATACAAAATTTAGACGAGCACAATTTAAAAGTTGGAACTTCTTGGCTTTTAAGTATTGTTGATAACGCAAGAAATGCAATATTGAAGTATCTTCCATCCTTTATTTAGAAATCGTCTTTTCATTTAATACTACTTTTTTGCTTATTCTTATTTCTTTATTATTGTTAAAAACAATAATAGGAAGAATTTTAAATGTTGATAAGAGTAAAGAATATCTTTAATGAACGGTCACAGTCTTACTAAGATTTAATGGCTTATCAGGGTCCAAATCATGAGCTAAAGCGGCGTAATAAGCTAATAACTGTAAAGCTGGCATGAAAGTAATTGGGCTGAAAAGGTTATGATATTTGTTAGCAGGTTGAGGAATTCGAATTGTTATGTCACTTAATTTTGTTATTTTTTCATCGCTTTCCACAACAATGGAAATAATTCTTCCTCCTCTAGATTTAAACTCCATTACGTTCCCAACTAATCTATTATATGTCTCGTCAGGTGGAGCAATAAAGATTATTGGAAATCCTTCTCTTACTAAAGAGATTGGCCCATGTTTAGCTGAAGCTGCTGAATAACCTTCGATAAACCGACAAGCAACTTCTTTCAATTTTAATCCTCCTTCTTTGGCAGTTGCGATTGAAATACCTCTTGCTAAAAAGAAATAATTCATATTTTTTTCTAAATTGTTTACGATATATTTAATTAAATCAACGTTTTTTTCAAGGAATTTTTCAATGATATTAGGAATTCCAGCTAAAGCATCGTAGTATTTTATTATTTCTTCATCAGATATTGTTTTTCTAATCTTTGCGATTGAAACTGCTATCAAAGCAAGAGCAAGAACTTGTGTGCTATAAGTTTTTGTTGCTGCAACACCAATCTCAGGTCCGGCATTTGTTACGATCACATGATCGGAATGCCTAGTGATTGATGAGCCTACAACATTAGTAATCGTTAAGATTTTAACAGATTTTGCTTTTTTTGCCCATCTAATTGCTTCAATCGTATCAATCGTTTCACCTGATTGTGAGATTGCAATTATCACGGAATTATTTTGTAAATTACCTGTTAATTGAGTCTCAAATTCAGAGCATTCTATATCTTGAATGTGTTTACCAAGAAATCTAGTAATTATAAATTTTCCTGCTAGTGCTGCGTGGTAAGATGTACCCGCTGCTGTGATATATATGTTATCTGCTGATAATAAAGCGTTTGCAAACTTACTTAAAAGTTGTTCTGAAATTTTCATAGTAAGTCTTAATGCATTTGGCTCTTCGTAAATTTCTTTAAGCATAAAATGCGGGTAACCTCCCTTTTCTGCAGCATCAATATTCCATTCAATATTTTGTATTTTTTTTTTAATCAATTCATTATCGTTTTTAAGATCAAAAAATTCTACTTCTCCCGCTTTCAAAACAGCAAGTTCGTTATCTTCCATTATATAACATTTACGAGTAAGAGGTAGAAAAGCAGGAATATCTGAAGAACAATAAGTTGTTTTTCCTTCTTCTATTCCAATTATCAAGGGAGATTCCTTTCGAGCAACTATAATCATATCAGGATTATCAACCTGACAAACTGCTATTGCGTATGCTCCTTCGCATTTCTTTAATGCGTTTATAATAGCAACCTTAAGATTATTACCTTTTTTCATAAAATCTTCAATTAAATGGGGAATAACTTCAGTATCAGTATCAGATTTAAATGTGTGTCCTGCTGAAGAAAGTTCATTCCGCAATTCCATAAAATTCTCTATTATCCCATTATGTACAACTGCAATTTTGTTTAAACAATCTAAATGTGGATGGCTGTTAATCCTAGAGGGCTTTCCATGGGTAGCCCACCGAGTGTGGGCAAGGGCAAGTTTAGAGTTATTTGGAATATCTGCTAAATTTATTTTTTTTTGGATTTCATCAATTTTTCCAGCTTCTTTTTTAATAAATAGTTTTGAATTATAAAGTGAAACAATACCGCACGAATCATAACCACGGTATTCTAACCGCTTTATTCCTTCGAAGACAACTTTTCCTACTGAGATTTCTTGATTATTTGTAATTAATCCAAAAATACCACACATTTTTATTAAAAAGAACTTTTTTTAGTTTAAAATATATTTAAAGGAATTATTTATGGCAATTAAAGTATTTGTAACAGATAACTTTGAAAAGCTAAGCAAGGTTGCAGCGGAAATCGTAAAAGAACATATTATCCAAGGATTACAAGACAAGGATGAATATGTTTTAGGGCTTGCAACAGGAAATTCACCAACGGGTCTTTATAAAGAACTTGCCCAAATGGCAAACGTTAAAAAATTTGACAGCAATAGGGTTCGCAGTTTTAATCTCGACGAATATATTGGTCTCCCGGGAGAGAATGCTCAACAACGCACGATACACCCGCAAAGTTATTGCTACTTTATGATTAAAGAATTCTTTGGGCTTCTTAACAATAAATTTATCGAAACAACTTTACCTTACGCTTGTTTAATCGATCAAAAACAACTGATGCAAGAACTATCATCCCATCCTGAAGATTGGATTGAATTAGGGACTGATTCGGGAAAATCAATTGTCATTAAAAATAACGCTTCTTCAGAATATCTAAATTGGATTCGTGAAACAATTTTGGATGGATACACCCAAAAAATTGAAAAATCTGGCGGTATTGATTTACAAGTTATAGGAGTTGGTGGGCGCGGCCATGTTGCATTCCATGAATCAGGAATTCCCTTTGAAGGAAGTAAAGTTATGTTAATAAAACTTGATAAAAATACAGTAACGAATGCCGTAATCGATGGGCAATTTAACTCAGAAAATGAATGCCCTCGTTATGCTATCACTATGGGTGCTGAGCTAGTATATAAGGCGAAAACAGTTTTGTTATTAGCTAATGGAGAACGAAAAACTAAATCTGTTACTGAATCATTACTAAATGTACCTACTCCGGACGTTCCAATATCTTATGGTCAGATATATTCGGAAAAAGCTGGCAATTTAATTTATATTTTGGATAAAATTGCTGGTAGAGAACTTCTTGCTAACAAAAAAAAGCTCGAACAAAAAGGAATAGAAATTATAAACAATTAACTACAAATAGAAAAATAAATGCTTAATAAAAGTTTTAAATTAAATTTAATTTCTTCATTTTTTCTTCTGCTATTTTATTCATATCAATTGATTGATTTATATCGACACTAGATTCGCCAGAAATTCTTAAATATGGGCTTGTTCCTGAACGTCTTATTAAAATCCATCCATTATCGTAATCGAATCTACAACCGTCCATTTTGTTAATAGTTTTTAATTCTTTTCCCATAGAATCGAAGCTCTCTTTCATCTCAGTAATAATTTTTTGGTTTATCTCATCAGTAAAGGGAATATCTTTTTTGAGCTCGAATTGTTTGCGGTAATAGGGATATTTTGGAATTTCTTTTAATAGTTCTATTAAACTTTTTCCGGTTTTGATTATCATTTGCAAGACTATTCCAATTGTGACTATTGAATCTGGTCCTAAATGGAAGTTGGGCCAAATATATGTACCTGAAGTTTCTCCACCCAAAAATCCCCCATTCTTATGTAAAGCTTGAGCTACTTGAATATCTCCGACCTCAGTTCTTATTACTTCGCAACCTAATGGTTGTAACACGTCTTCAACTAAACTAGATGAATTTACTGGAGTAGATACTTTCATATCATTCATAGAAATGTTATTTTTATTATTTTGTATGTAATATTTTGCCAGGAGTGTTAATAACCTAATTGGATCGACAATTTCACCAGTTTCGTCTAAAAAAATAACTCTATCAGCATCCCCATCTAGCGCAATTCCAATGTCTTCTTGCGTTGATATTTTCAAAAATTTGGAAATCTGAATTAAATTTTTTTCGCTAGGTTCTGAATTCCTTCCAGGGAATTTACCATCCATTTGTGCATTGATTGTAATAATATTTACATTGTAAGCACTTAATAGTTTAGGAACGATTTCACATCCCGCTCCGTTTCCGGGGTCAACTATAACATTAAGATTACTTCCATCAAATTTTATACGATTCATTATTTCTGAAATGTGTATATCGTTAATATCATTAACTTGAGTAACTCTTCCAATTTGATCCCATCTGATATCAAGAAAATCCTTCTCGTCATATATTCGCGAAATCTCTTCTTCTTGCTCGTGAGAATATCCTATACCTGAAGGATTCCAAAATTTTAATCCAATATATTCGGGGGTATTATGAGACGCAGTAATCATAACTCCAGCATTCGCATCTAAAAATTGTTGAGATAATGTTAATGTGGGTGTGGTTACAATTCCTAACGTTTTCACATTACATCCCGTACTTATAATCCCAGAAATTAGTGAATATTCTATTGGTAAAGCAGAAGTTCTAATATCCTTCCCGATAACTACGATACCTGTACCTTTTAAATATGTGCCCAACGCTAATCCCACATCTAAAGCCATTTGCGGCGTAAACATGAGATCTGTCTCGCTATAATTTTGGAACACCATTCTTATGCCTGAAGTGCCAAATATATTTGATGTCATTTTTTTCATCTTTGCCTTAATAATTTTCTTATATATCTTAAAGATTTTTTTTTAATTTTAAATTTTATGAAGTAATTTTTTAAAATTTTAAGTATCCATTAAGGTTGAAATACAAATGGTTAAATCTTTATTTTTATAGAAGGATTTTTATTATAAGCTAAAATTATAAATTTTAAAGACATTAAGAAACTGGTATCATTTTAAATTATTTTTTGATAATTTTCACCGCCCAATTAAATAATAATCTGTAGATATTTTCATTTTTCTTTACTAAATAAGAATAAAATATTAATTTCTATACTTCCTAATAATCTATAAAAATATCGAGTATAACGATAATTAAAACTTGTATTAAAATTTAGGTTAGTTGTCAATGATTTTTCAAGGATTATTCAACATTTTTTCCTTATTTTTGGACAATGTGGATTCTTTTTATAATAGGTTAGACCAATTTTTTCGCGAAAGAATTACTAATTTTGTTAAAATGAAGGAAATTGAAATAGATAATTTGGATAAAAGATTTGCTGAAATTTTGGATTTTATCAAAGCAGATTTACTAGAAATGGAATTTGAGTTAGAAGAAATAGAAAATAAATTTTTAGACCTTTTCTTTGAGATTAATCCTAATGGTGATTGTAAAATTTCTTCTATTCATGAAATTTATGATATAAAAATAGCACCTATTTTGTATGAGATTTTTTTAGAAAAAGTTGTAGATTACTTAGTTGATATTAATGTTAATCCAATTATACTAAATTTGAAATCAAAAGATTTCCTGAGTTTAGAATTTATAGTTGAATTGAGGAACTTAAAAGATCTAATTAATAAACATCCAGAAAAAAAAGAGAATTTGAAGAAATATCTTCAAATTCAAGAGCGATTTGTAAAGAAATTAATTGAAAATAAAAAAGGAATCGAGATTTTAGAAGATTTAGAGGACCCAAAAGAAAAATTACAGCTTTTATATTTGATAGATCGAATCATTAGCTTTTTTCATTTAGAAATGAGATTTGATTTTTCTCATATTAAAGAATACATTTTGAATAATATGGATGAATGGTTAATCACCATTCCATTAGTTACTCTAAAAAACCCTGACCTCTATTTTTGTGGGATTTATTTATCAAAAGTTTTTAATCTAAAATTAGACAAAGATAAAATTAAGAAGTTTTTAATGGATTTATATGAAGAAGGGATAGATGAGTTTGAAGCGCCCTTAGTGCAAGCTACTGATGGAGTATATTACTTATTAAAAGCTACACATTTTATGAAACTATGGCTTACAAATTCTCAACTTAATAGATTAATAGAAGCTGATTCGAAATATTTCGAGCAATCTTATCTAAAGAATTTAGAAACGTCTCAATTAGTTGTAATTTTAAAAATTTATAATCTTATTCGTGCTCGCAACGTAGACGAAAATATTTATGCAATATTGGAAGAATTAGAACATAGAATAACTCCAGAAGGAATAAAGCAAGATAGAGATGGTTTTATTTCATCTGAAGCGACTTATTACGTATTATTTTGCAATTATATGAGAAACTGTTTAGAAAAGGTACAAGAACATGACCTTCTATCAAGTATAATATCTAGAATTTATAGAAATTTAGAACTTCTTGAATTTTCAGCTGATATGAATTTTGATTTAATTTCCGAGCTGTTTTACGCGTTAGAGATTCTTAAATTATTTAATTGCATTGAAACTCGACAAATGATTATTCAACTGGCTAAATATTTATTTCCCCCCGAGGTTGTAGAGAAAGTATCTTTAAATATGGAACGGATTAAAACTCAAGCTAGGTTTAGACATTTAAAGGTTAATAGAATTACAGGAGAAACATTTTATTAATTTACACGCTTTTTCTCGTAGTTTTTGTTAAAAATAATGTTTGAATATTAAAAAGTATAAATTTTTAATTAATTCTAATCATTTTACTATGATAACTAACCATAAAATTAATACTGATTTTATATGGATTTTAAAGATTTTGAATTAATATATAAGGAAAACCGCTCCGAAATTAAGAATAAGTCGAACGTTAAGTTAAAACTAATTGATATTATTGGAGAGCAAAATGTTTCAACTGAAGACGTGGATATACTAGCTTATACAAAAGACACTTCGATGATAGCTTATAATTGGACGTTACAAGGAATAATTGCTGGTCTACCTGATTTTATAACTTGGCCAGAAAATGTCACCCACATTTCAGAAATTCTAAAACTAGCAAATCTAGAAAAGATACCTGTAATTCCATTCGCTGAAGGTTCGGGAGTTGTTGGAGGCGCAATACCTATTTATGGGGGAATAATTCTTGATATGAAAAAGTTTAACAAGATCGTGGATATAAACGAGAAAAATTTAACGGTAACCGCTCAAGCTGGAATTAATGGAATGAATTTAGAAAGGTTTTTGGAGGCTAAAGGATATACTACGGGACATATACCACAATCTCTTTACACTTCTTCACTAGGAGGGTGGATTGCTCATAGAGCAGCTGGTCAATTTTCAACCAAATACGGAAAAATTGATGATATAGTATTAGGCATGGAACTAGTTTTACCACAAGGAGAACTAATCAAGTTCAAAACTATGGCAGGAGCATCAACAGGACCTCGACTTGATAAATTATTTATAGGCGGCGAAGGAACCTTAGGGATAGTTACCCAAGCAACATTGAAAATATGGCCGATTCCTGAAAAAAGGGCTTTAATATCATACACATTTGCTTCAATTGAAGCCTCTTTTAAAGCTGTAAGAGAAATTTTAAGGGAGAACATTTATCCGGCGGTTATCAGAATTTACGACCAATCAGAAACTAATAGGCATTTTGGCGAAGTTGAAAATGCGAAAGATAAAGTAATGGTTATTTTCGTTTGTGAAGGAAACCAAAAACTAGTTGATTTAGAAGAGATAATCACAAGAGAAAAATGTGAGAAAAATTTTGGTGTAGACTGTGGAGAGGCTCCGGTAGAACATTGGTTTGAAACTAGATTTAAAGTTACCGAAACATCTTCGATGCCTGCTTATAAATTAGTCTTTGATACTATTGAAGTCGCTTCTTTATGGGAGAACGCAGCAAAGTTATATCATTCTGTATTAGAAGCAACGGGCAAGGTAAGAGGTAATCTATTAATAACGGCTCATGTTTCACACTTTTATCCAAATGGCATTGGCATCTATTTTACATTTGGAGGTGTTCCACCTAAAGGTACATCTGATCTTGAATTTTATCAAAATTGTTGGAATTCGACAATAAAAGCAGTTTTAGACTCCGGTGGTTCCATTGGGCACCATCACGGAATAGGTATTACTAGGTCTCATTGGATGGCTGAAGAATGGGGGGAATCTATGAAAACTATGAAAGAAATTAAAAAACTCTTAGATCCTAATAATATTTTAAATCCAGGTAAAATTTATATCGATACTTGGAAGGGAGGTGAAAAGTGAATGGGTGCTTTTGAAACATTTAAGAAGTATAAATGGATGCTTCCACTCCTTAGCAAAGCAGATAGGGATATTAAAGCAATTCTAATGAAAAATATGCGTTCAAAAAAGAAGAACTTTTACCCTAAAGGAGAATATAAAGCAGATGTTGATAATTTAATTAAATGTATGCTTTGCCCAAATATGTGTCGCTTCAGTTGTGGTATGCTTGAAGCTGCACAATCTGAAACTATGAGCCCAGCCTATAAAGCACGAATTGGATATTATCTGTCAATAGGGAAAATAGATCCTACAAAGGAAGAAAATAAAGCATTTATTGATCTTATGTATATGTGTTCCAACGAGGAGAGTTGTAAAATCTGGTGCCCTTTTGATTTTTCAGTTGTTTCTTTGTTAGAAACTGTAAGAGACGATCTAAACGATAAAGGATTAATGCCTGATTATTGTAAGGAACAAATTGATAAATTAAAAACCTCAAACACAATTGAAGGGTACAACATTTACGAAACCTATAAAGAAAAAGGGATTAAAAATATTGAAACTGACGGTAATGACGAGGTTTATTATTATATTGGTTGCGAGTCAATGAAGTTCCCAGAAGTAATAAAGGCAAACATGGAAATTCTAAAAAAAGCAGGAGTAAAATTTTCCACCAATCTCGATACAAAAGTATGTTGTGGGGGTCCAGCATTTAATATTAGGGATTTTGAAACAGCCAAAGAATTTGCTAATAAAAACAAGGAATTAATTGAATCCACGGGAGCCAAAGTTGTTGTATCAGATTGTCCTGGTTGTATTATAACATTAACCAAAAGATATGAAAGCGCGGGAATTAAAATCGATAAAAAAATAATTCACATAGCAAAATACATCAAAAAATTGTTAGACGAAGGTAAAATCGAGCCAGTAAAAAATATACCGGACGACTTGAAAAAAGTAACGATCCACGATCCTTGTCTTATTGCTAGAAATATGAACGATACTTCATCTATTAGAGACATTCTCGGTAAGATTCCGGGTTTGGAATTGGTAGAAACAACATATAATAAAGAATACGTACATTGTTGTGGTTGGAGTGGTACAGCTCATTGGGCCGATAAAGATTTAGCAATTAAAGAGGCTTCTAATAGAGTTAATGAGTTAAAGGAAACAGGAGCGGAAATATTTGTTTCTGCATGTCCATTATGTGAATTAGGCTTGGCTTATGGCCTTAAAGAAGATGAAAAAGAAAAGATTAAAATTATGGATGTATCTGAATTATTGTTTAGTGTATTATGAATTAATCAGAAAAATTGGTGAATATTGAAATAATGGGGAAATATATTTTAACCTTAGATATTGGAACGACCAATATAAAAGCGTTCCTCTTTAATAAAGAGGGAGAAATTTTTGCTGAGGCAAAGAGAAAACCATCTTATATTTTAGATGGGACTGGAAAGGTGGAACAAGATCCTGCTGAAATTTGGGAGTTTAGTAGGCAAGTTATGGACAAGATTGTAAATGATAATAATCTTAGTGCTGAAAATATTGAAGCAATTGGAATTTCAACTCAGAGAGCCTCTTTTCTATTTTGGGATAAAAAAACTGGAAAAACATATTCAAATATCATAGGATGGCAAGACGTTAGGTCGGCATCTTATGCAGAGAAAATAACAAACTCTTTTTCGATGAAAATGGTAAGATTTATAGCTAAAATAGGTTTTTTTCTCACAAGAAAGACTAAAATGCTAACTGGTTCAATGTTAAAATTCAACACAGATCATGCTTCGGTAAGAACGGGCTTTTACTTAAAAAATAACCCAGAAATTAATAAAGAAGTGCAAGATCCAAGTTCAAATATAATTTGGGGTACTATTGATTCTTGGATATTATGGAATTTGACGGGAGGAGAAGTTCACGCTACGGATTATTCTAATATCTCCACTACAGGTTTATTAGATCCTTTTACTTTAAAATGGAATTCGATAGTTTTAAAAGCATTTAAAATTCCAAAACACATTTTGCCTGAAATAAAAGAAACAGGGGATGATTTTGGAAGCACAACTCTCTTTGGTAGTGGTATAATTAAGATTACTGCTGTTCAAGCCGACCAACAAGCATCTCTATTTGGTCAATGTTGTTTTTCATATGGAGATATGAAAATTACAAATGGTACTGGATCCTTTATTGACATTAATACTGGAAATGAACCTAAAGCCTCAAAAAGGAAATTATATCCACTAATAGCATGGCGTTTAAATGGAGAAACTACTTATTTACTTGAGGGGGTAAGTCACAATACTGGGAACATTATTGATTGGATCCAGAAGGAATTAGGTTTATATAAAGATCCTTCTGAAACGGAATCGATGGCATTAAGTGTAAATTCCACCAACGGAGTCTATTTTCTACCAACCTTCTCGAGTGGAATATCTTACCCTTATTGGGATCACACAGCAAAGGGTAATATTTTTGGAATAAGTCTTGATACAAAAAAGGAGCATATTGTTAGGGCGGTGTTAGAAGGAATTAGTTATAGAATTAAAGATATTGTTGAAGGCATTATAGCTGATATTAATATTTCAGTCGAAAAAATAAAAGTAGATGGCGGAGTTTCAAAAAATAAATTTTTTCTTCAATTCTTATGCGACATATTAGGAACTGAGGTTGAACATTCACAAAACCCTGAAACAACGGCATTGGGAGTAACCTTTATGGCAGGGTTGGTTACAGGTTTTTGGAATTCAAAAGAAGAATTAATGTCTATCAGAAAGATAGAAAACATATATAAACCTCAAATTAACGAGCAAGAACGCAAAATCAAGGCTTCTTATTGGAATGATATTATTAAACGGTCTTTAAATTATCGAAACTATTAATTTTTTTCATTTTTATTTTTTTAGAATTTTTTATTTCCGAAGTCCAATATGCGAATTAGGCTTGGCTTATGGAGTTAAAGAAGATGAAAAAGAAAAGATTAAAATAGTAAACGTGTCTGAATTATTAAATAAAGTACTTTAGTATGAAAAAGTTATTTTTAATTAATTTATTTAAAATATATTTTTAAAGTGATTAAATGAGCGATTTAATATGTGTTTTTGATGTTGGAACAACAGGTACAAGAACAATGATTTTCGATACAAACGGGAAAGAAATAGCTCGGGCTTATGAAGAGTATCCCGCTGTAGAACAACCAATTGGAATCTCAGAGCAGGACCCAATAATATGGTGGAATGCAGTCAAAAGTACTTGTAATAAAATTATAAAAAGTGGAGTAATAAACCCAAATGACATAATTGGAATTTCAGCAACCTTTCAAAGGGCAACTACGACTATCATTGATATAAATGGTGAAGTATTGCATCCTGCACTTACATGGATGGACGAAAGAGAAGAAACTAATTTTGAAGGAATCGCAGAAGAAGGACGGAGAACGATTCCAAAAATACTCTGGCTGAAAAATAATGAATCTGAATTATATAATAAAACTTTTAAAATTATTTCCACAGATTCATATATTTACATGAAATTATGTAATGCGTGCGTTACTGACCCCACGAATGGAATATATGGTATCTTAAATATGGATACACTGCAATGGGACGCTGGTCTTGCTGATCTATACGATATACCACTAAACTTATGGCCTGAACTTCATACTCCTGGTGAAACAATTGGTAAGTTAACAGATGAAGCTGCAAAAAGTCTAGGTTTAAATCCAAATATACCAATCATAATGGGAGGCGGAGATCAACAATGTGCTGCATTAAGTTTGGGAGTAATTAATAAAGGACAAGCAAAAGTGACCTTTGGGACGGGGACATTTGTGGATTTAATTGTTGATGGCCCTATGAAACCTGCTGGGGATATACCAATTTTCGCCTTACCACATGTTATTAAGGGAAAGTGGATTATTGAAGGCACCATGCCGGGAACTGGGACGGCTTTCAAATGGTTTAAAGACAATTTCTCACAACTTCAAGTTAAAGAATCTGAAGAATTAAATAGAAATATTTACGATATTTTAACAAAAGAAGCGGAACTGATTAGTCCCGGAAGCGCAGGTTTACTATTTATTCCATTGTATATATTCAGAAAAGGGACAATTCATGGATTAAGTTTAAATCACACAAGAGGTCATATGATTAGAGCCATAATGGAGTCTGCTGTTTTGAGTGCTCAGATGTACCTAAATATATTAGAAGGTATGGGAAAAGTTAGAATAGATGAGTTAAAAGTAGATGGAGGCGGTATGAATAGCGATTTTTGGGCACAAATGGTTGCAGATGTTATGATCAAGAAGGTAATGATTCCAGAAATTAAAGATGGTGCTGCTTTAGGAGCTGCAATTCTAGGTTTCTATGGACTTGGTAAATATAACAGTATCGAAGATGCAATTGAAAAAATGGTAAGATTTACTGACGTTAAAAACCCAAACAAAGAAAATTCAAAAATTTACAAAAAATTAAGTAGAATATTCATGACCGCTCTACTTGAAACTAATGAAAAAAAACGAATAACAAAAAACTTATAATTTTTTTCTTCTCTATTTTTAAGTAAAGCTAATATATATGAAAAGAATTCACTAAATTTCGTTTTTCAGATTAGTAGTTCTTTAAATTTTTCAGAAGAACCTTCTAAATTTAAATGATTTTCATTTTAGAAAAGTATTTGTTTGTACTTTAATTTACAAAATTAAACCCAATAAATAAAATTTTGATACCATGCCCTTCTTTAAAAACCAAGAAGGTTATAATTTGTATTACGAAGATATCAACGGCGAATTTAAGGATAAAAACGAAGGTACAATCATTTTACTCCATGGTTTCGCCTCCTCAGCTTCATTTTTTAAAGGGCAAATACAAATGTTAAGAGATAACTACCGTATCATAGCTTTTGATGCGTTAGGGCATGGGAGGAGCGATCATCCTGTCGAATTAAACCTTTCTAAGAATTTAAGGCACGCTATCATAAGAGATCTTGAGGATTTATTGGAAAATTTAGGCGTAGATGAAAAATATGGAATTATTGGTCATTCTCTTGTTGGAGGTATGATCGGACAATTAGTTTGTATGAAATATCCTGATGATGTAGAGTTCTTAGTTTTGTTAAATTCAGGATACATAATGATTGATAATGTAGTTAGAAATATTTTTTACAACCTACTTCCATATTTTATCCGCATGAATTTTTTAGAGGTGGTTGCAAATTCTGTAGAGGAAATTTTAGATAAAATAATACCATATATTTTAACTTCCTTAGCTGACTCTTTAAATGGAACGAGAATGACGAAAGACGAATTATATATGCTAATTGAAGATCAGATTTTTAGTATGATAAATGAGATTAATGAATACGACCCTTCTGGTATTAAATGCCCCACGCTGATTATTGGTGGTAGATTAGATAATTTTGCTCCAGAACAAATGTCGGAAGAACTCCATAAAATGATTCCAAATTCTCAACTTGAAATTATTGATATAGCAGGGCATTTTGCCCCAGCTCAACGTAAAGATGTAATTAATAAAATTTTACAAGAATTTATTAAAAAACTCTAATAATAATATCTTAATTATATTCCAATTTCTTGGTGTTCACATAATTATGAATCCAATTGTTAAAGATGATAATACTACAATTTCTTTTTTTAAAGAAGAAGTGCGAGAATTTGTTAGAGAACGCAACTGGGCCAAATTTCATACTCCTAAAAATTTAATTCAAGCACTTAATATTGAAGTTGCAGAATTATCCGAAATTTTTTTGTTTAAAGATTATTCGCTTGAAACTATTCGTAAGAATAAGGAAATATTAGAAAGGCTCTCTGATGAGATTGCAGACGTGTTTATATATTTAATTAGCCTTGCAAATAGCGTAGATGTAGATCTAACTGATATCTTTATCAAAAAAATGGAGAAAAATAGAAATAAATACTCAACAGACGAATTTAACAACGGTTCTTACCGAAAACTATGAAGGTTTTATTATTTCTAATTATTTTTGCGTTAATAATTTCAATATAAAATTTTTATGCTTTTTTACCTTAATTATAAACATGGTAAATGACAAATTAGATGATATAATTAAAATTCAATTCGATAAAACCTTAGATGGAACTAATTTTTCATCTTTAGGGGAATTGTATAAGGGAAAAGTGCGAGATAATTACATAAAAGGCGATACTAGAATTATTATTGCTACAGATCGGTTATCCGCTTTTGATCGCGTGATTACTACAATTCCGTTTAAAGGTCAAATGCTAAATCAAGTATCATCTTTCTGGTTCGAAAAAACTAAAAACCTAGTAAAAAACCATATAATAGAGATTCCAGATCCTAATGTTGCTGTGGTTCATCAGTGTGAAATGATTCCAGTAGAAATGATTGTAAGAGCATATATAACTGGAACCGCGTGGCGCAGTTATACTAAAGGGGAGATGACTTCAGGAATTGTTTTACCGAGCGGTTTAAAAAAAAATCAAAAGCTAGACGATGTTATTTTAACTCCTTCCACTAAAGCGGAGAGTGGTCATGATATATATATCTCAAGAGATACAATCTTAGAAGATAAGATAGTTGATAAAGACATATTTTTACAAATGGAAGAAGCTTCTGTTAAATTGTTTAAATTTGGCCAAGATTACTGCAACAAAAACGGACTTATATTAGTGGATACGAAATACGAATTTGGCTTGAAAGATGGAGAATTACTATTAATCGACGAAATACACACTCAAGATTCGTCAAGATTTTGGATGTTAGAGAGTTACGAGAAAAGATTTGAAAACGATGAAGAACCTGAAATATTAGATAAAGAGGTGTTTAGGGGTTGGTTGATGGAGACTTACCCCAATATATTCCCAAATATTAAGCCAGATCAAGATATACCCCCAATCTCCTCAGAGATTAAAATTGAGCTAGCAAAAAGATACATGAAAAGCTATCAAAAGATTACAGGATTAGAATTTAAAGCTGAAGTCGTCGATGTGGTAGAGAGAATAGCTAACAATTTGAAGAAAGCAAATTATTTATAACTTATTCCCGCTAAAATACAAGAAGATTTAAAACAAAGATGAATTGATCACAAAGAAAGTTCAAATTGTAAAAGATTTCATAATTTGTATTGCGAAACTAATAGATTTAATAACATTTAGCAGTATTATAACTATAGGAAGAAAGAGGCAGTAAAAGTCTTAGCGGGCAGGAAGTACGCCCCTCAAACCATTTACTTTCACGACCAATACAAACCTCGAGTTAAAGTCTACAAAAAAACCAATCTAAACACATTTTTTTAGTTTTTTTTAAACGAATAATAAAATAAGTCAAGAGGAATTAATAATTATTCTGAATAAAGATAGATTTTTATTAGAGAATAACCCTTATTTTATTGGATTACATTAAATTAGGAAAAGATTTAAATAAGATTTAATAGTAATTTTTTTATCATGTTTATTTTTATTTTATTGATTAGTGTATTTGCATTGTTTATGGCTGCCTTTGTTACGCTGATTATCGATCTAACTTCTACAAAAAGAAATGAAAACAGAGTTATGGACAAAAAGCTGCCAAAACTCGGTAAATACAGTTTTCTATTCAATCTTTTTGCGTTATTACTCTTGGTTTTTGTTAGCTTTATGCAAGGATAATAGATTAAATTTAATTTAGGTGCTTTAAGTTTTAATAGCTAAAAAATAATTCATTTTTGTCGCATTTTATTGATAAAAATTATTTATAAATTAATAAGAACTATTAAAATTATTACACACCTTATTTTTAAAAATGGCTCAATCAGAATTTGAAATAGAAATCTCGTTGGAGAACAAGCCTGCTGCTCGCGATCCCGTAGCGGAGACCATAAAAAGAGATTTGCTCGCAAAAAAGGGGTATGACCAAGTATCCAAAGTTCGTTCGGGTCAATATTTAAGAATCGTTTTGCTAGCAAGCAGTGAAGAAGATGCCAAGGAAATTGTTACAAACATGTGTAACGACTTAAGAATATTTAATCCAGTCACACAGAACTTAAATATCATAAACGTGAAGAAATTATGACTATTAAGATTGCTGTTGTTCAGTTTCCAGGAGCAAATTGCGATTTAGACGCAATGCATGTTTTGAATAATGTTATTGGAATTGAAACCAGCTTAGTTTGGCATAATCACTTTAAAGAAGCTGAGTTTGATGGCGTTATTCTTCCAGGAGGGTTCTCATTTGGAGATTATTTAAGAGCTGGCATAATTGCAGCCCATAGTCCCGCGTTAGATGAAGCCCGCATCATGTTGAAGGACGGTAGACCCATTCTTGGCATATGCAACGGTTTCCAAATCTTAACTGAAGCTGAATTTCTTCCTGGCGCTCTCTTACAAAACGACTCTTTGAAATTCGTTTGTAAATGGATAAATATAAGAGTAGAAAATAACAAAACACCCTTTACACACAAAATGAAAAACGGTGATGTGCTTGCTATCCCTGTCGCTCATGGAGAAGGAAGATATTTTGCTGACAACTTAAAAGAATTGGAAGAAAACGAGCAAATAGTGTTTAAATATTCAGATGAAAATGGTAAATATACTCAAAATGCAAATCCTAATGGATCTATGGAAAATATCGCAGGAATCAGGAATTTGGAAGGAAATTGTTTGGGATTAATGCCGCATCCAGAACGCGCATCAGAAGCAATATTAGCCCCTAAAGGTACGACGCATGGTAAGTTGTTTTTTGATTCGATGATAGAATTTATTAAAAGGAGGTCGTAATACTGCCTAAAGTGAAAGTTAATGGAGGCGAATTAAAAGTCGATTTAACTGAGCCAGAAGTTAAGTGGATAAAAGATACGCTTGAAAGAGACCCATCTATCACGGAATTGGGCATGTTTGATGTCATGTGGAGCGAACATTGCTCCTATAAATCATCTCGTCCTAAATTAAAGCTTTTTGAAGATGCTGAAAAAAATTACGATTATGTATTAGCTGGACCTGGGGAAGATGCAGGGGTTATTGACATAGGAAACGGTTATGCATTAGCATTTCGAATTGAATCTCATAACCACCCTTCAGCGATAGAGCCTTATCATGGTGCTGCAACGGGTATAGGTGGGATTATTAGGGATGTTCTATGTATGGGCGTACGACCAATTGCGTTATTAGACCCACTTAGATTTGGTACTCTAAAAAATAATCCACATTCTCAATGGCTTTTTAAATATGTGGTAAAAGGTATTGCTGATTATGGGAATTGTACCGGGATCCCCACCATTGGAGGTGAGGTAGAATTTGATAAAAGTTTTGAAGGCAATTGTTTAGTAAATGTTGCGTGCATCGGATTAGGGACCGTTGATGATTTTAGACACGCACCAAGTAGAGCATATAACCCAGAGGATTATATTATCCTTATGGGAGGCTCAACTGGGAGAGATGGCATTCATGGAGTGACATTTGCCTCAAGGACATTAACAGACATGTCTGAAGCAGATAGACCGGCGGTTCAAATAGGGGACCCGTTTACGAAAAAAATGATAATTGAAGCAACTATAGAAGCTATAAAAACGGGTTATGTAAGGGGATTAAAAGATCTCGGCGGTGGAGGGATATCCTGTGCGCTAAGCGAGCTAACAGGGGACGGCGGGACGGGAGCTAAGATAGAGATGCGTAAAATATTTACGCGTGAACCGGGCATGAATTCCTACGAAATAATGCTTTCAGAATCCCAAGAAAGGATGGCATTTATAGTAAAACCAGAAGGATTAGAAAAAATCTTAGAAATCTTTCGAAAGTTTGAAATGGCTCACGCAGTAATAGGTAGAACAGACGATTCTAAGGTTTTGAAGATATATGATGGCGATAAATTAGTAGTTAATTTGCCTTCAATAGCTCTTTCAGAGTCTCCAATAATAGATCGCGAAGAAAAAAGACCTGAAATTCTTGACGGTCTAATATCCCAAAAAACACCCGAACCTTCTTCTAATCTTGAAGAAATAATTTACAAATTAATAGCTTCTGAAAATATTTGCAGTAAGGAATGGGTTTATAGACAGTACGATCACGAAGTAGGAGTTAGATCAGTCGTAAAATGTGGAACTGGTGACTCGGGAGTGCTTAGAATAATCGGAACTAACAAATTTTTAGCATCGAGCGTTGGAACGAATTCAAAGCACTGTTTCCTAAATCCCTACGAAGGTGCCAAGGGAGGACTTGTAGAGGTTTGTGGGAATGTAATAGCAAATGGTGCAAGACCTAAAGCTATGGTAAATTGTTGTAATTTCGGAAATCCAGAAATTCCCGAATCTTTCTGGTATTTTGCAAATTCCGTAAGAGGTATGGCTGATTTTTGCAAAGAATTAAGAATCCCTGTAGTGGGTGGAAATGTTTCATTTTATAACGAAGACGAGGTCAACAAAACGGCGATTAAACCTGCACCTGTAATTATGATTGTTGGTATAATTGAAGGTGTCGAAAAGATAATAACTTTGCCTTTTAAAAATGTAGGAGATGACATTCTAATTATTGGTGAAACCGAAAATGAATTAGGCGGGTCAGAATATCATTCAGTTATGTATGATATTGAAGGGGGGCTTCCACCCAAAGTAGATGAGAAAAAAATCAAGGCAAGGTGGGATTTTATTTTTAAATTGTATGAAAAAAAAATGATTAAAGCCAATCACGACGTAAACAAGGGAGGGTTTTTAATCTCAATTGCCGAAATGTGTTTTAAGAATAAACTTGGAGCAGATTTAGACCTAAATAATTACAATGACACGAATTTAAGAGACGATAAGCTTTTATTTAGCGAATCTGTAGGGAGATTTATCATAGAAACTGAGCCAAAAGATTTTGAGGTAATTATGATTCTAGCTGAAAAATTTAAAGTTACTGTTAAAAAGTTAGGTGTTTTAATCAATAAACCAGAAATCAATGTAAAAGGTTTAGCATCTCAAGATATTAAACTCAATATCGAAAAGATGAAGGATTTGTACGACTCAACGATACCAAACCTTATGGATATTTAGTTTGATCGATCTACTTGAAAGAGAATTTAGAGATTAAGGAAGAAATAATAAAAAACAAAATTGAGTTTAGACAATTGTTTAGAAATTACCTATTTTATTATTATGTTCGATCAACACGAACATTTTTAAAAAATAAGCAATGATTTCTTATTCATTTGATTTTTAATAATTATAGATTTAAGAATGATCTTTAAGGCCGTATTATGAGAGCTCGAGCATGTATTAAATGTAAGGAATATGTAGTAATTCACCCAAACAATCCCTTAAATCAAAGTAAAATCGATCTTTTTGAAAGAAAACATCATCTTCACACGCTTATTATCGTAGATATTAAAGAAATAAAGGATGAATATAAAGTTTTCAAAAATAATGGATTAGCTAATTCTTCACCTATGTCAGCATAAGACCTAAATATCTAATTCATAACGATTAAAGACGCTATTCTTTCTTTGTTAGCAGTATATCTAATAAAAAGAAATAATTATTTTACTTAATTGTCATAAATTTTATATTATTCATTATCCTTATTTTTTGTAATCATTGTTTATTTGAGTTTAAAATTAATCCAATATTGGAGGTTTATAAGTTAATGGAACTCAGAGAAAGGTTTATGATGACAGCGGGCATCTTATTGCTCATTACAATTGGAACACGAATTTTATTGGTTTTTGTTGATGATACAGGAGTTTTCATATTCTATGATCTTGCTTTTCCAGAATTGCAGGCAGAAAATATAGGGGAGTTTTTTGCTGCTTTGGGAGTTGGATTAGCGGCAGGTTTTTTTTTATTGATAGCAACTTTCCTGTTTATAGGAGTCGCATGTTTTATATATTTCATTCTAGGGATTTTAACCGCACTTGTAAGGGATAGTAGAGGTGTAATTATTGCAAGCGGAATCTTTACCGGAATTAGTATATTTTTAGGAATAAGAGGCCTGGTTAGATCGCTGGATTTAGGTTATTTTAGTATATATATTACATTCCATTTAGGTGTTTATGCATTAGTATTTGTATTATTAGTTTACTCTTTCATTACTCTCGATAGATAACTACTTTATAATTAATATAAAACCAAAATAAATTTTCTTTTTTTTTATCTTATATCAAAAGGATGTTAATTAAAGATATTCCAAAATAGAAGTAAAAGATTCAATTACCAAATCGGGTTTAATCCTCGCTTTCGATGGTTGATAATATTGCCCTTTTCCCGTTTTTACGAGAATTCCTCTAATGTTGGCATTAAGAGCACCTTCAATATCTGATTCGATGTCGTCTCCTATTACAACAGTGTTCTCAGCTAGCAAATCAAGCCTCTTTAAAGCTTGTAAGAAATATTCTTTAGAAGGCTTTCCAAATATTTTTGGCGCTACATTTGCTGCGTTGGCAATCATCCACACAAAAGACCCCGTATCTATTACTGGCTCTCCATTTCGATCAAGGTAGTATTTATTTCCTTGCGTTCCAAGTAATTTAGCTTTATGCTTTAAAACATATTTAAAAGCTATATTAAGTCTGCTAACGTCCCAATTATCGCGAAAATCTCCTATAATTACAAAATCCGGTACTTCAGAACTCTTAATTTGACGAAATTTTTGAAATTCTTCTTTAACCTCTTCAGTAGTAACCAAGAAAATCTTTTTATCGGGACATTCAGCTAAGAATTCCTTTAAAGCGATAATTGGCGTAAATATCTCTCTCTCCTTAATAGAAAATCCGTATTCAATCAGCCTATTAAACACAGTTCTAGGAGATTTACTATCGGTGTTAGTAAAAAACAACATTTTAATGCCTTTTTTTCGTAGCTTTTCTACGGCTTCGATGGCTCCAGAAATTGGTGAACCTTTAAAATAGAGCGTTCCATCAATATCTGCCAAAATTCCCTTTATTTGCTTCAATTAGTCTTCACAACTTTTTATTTTAATTTTAATTGCGATTTAATTCGTTAAAAGACATTAAAATTAATTTAACATTTATAATAAAAAATATTAAGAAGAAGGGAAAAAAAAGAAGAGTCGTTGTTTGTTAATCCTAGTAGAGGAAAGGATAAACTTTTTTATTTTTCTATATTCAATTCAGGTTTTTTTAAATCATCACCTTCGTTTATATGATTATTTGTGGGAATCGAATCCCATTACTGTAATATTAATGTGGCTTTATAAATTTAACGCCTAGTTTCAACGAAAATTCAACGAAACTTAACGAATAATTTCAAGCAAATTGAAAATTTCTAAACAAAGTAGTGATTACCAAAATTTACTTTGAACAAATCACATAATAATCACATAAAGATATTTATAATATTATCGCCAATTGTTTTATAATGAAAATCGCAATCGATATAGATGGTGTCTTACTTGATATTATTGTGGAATATTGTATAATATTCAACAAAAGATATGGCACTAACCATCAAAAAAAAGACGTTACTAAATGGGACTTCTTTAAAGATTGGAATGTGGATGAAGATACTGGTTTTAAAATTTTCTACGAAATATATGCTGATTCTATGAGAATTCCTTTTATTGACGAGAACGCTCCAGAAATTATGAAAAAATTAAACGAGACATACGATGTGGATATAGTCTCGGCGAGGATACCTAAATATCGTTCCTCAATAAAAAGAGCGTTAGATTTTCACAATATTAAGGAGAATATTCAATATTCTGAATTAATTTTACTACATCATCGGCCTTACGATATTAAATTAAAACAACATTATGACCTCTACGTTGACGATAACCCGAACTTAGTAGAACCAATTAAGAAGTTAAAAAGCAGAACATTGTTGCTATTTAATCAACCCTGGAATCAAGATATTATTTGTGAGAATAATGTTTATAGGGTTCATAATTGGAAGGAAATACATCAAAAAATTAAAGAATTATAATACTATTTTTTGTGTATTCGATTTCCGATATATTTATTAAGGCGTCTTTACATTAAATTATTAATGTTCGATTTTAGATATATTACAATATATCGAAATCAAACTATACAAATTGGTGAAAATAAGTGTTTTTTGGTAAACGTTTCAGCGGCCATCAGAGCGGGTCCTTATCAGGATTAGATATCCTAGTACTTTCTATAATAGAAAATTTCGACGGTATCTCGGGATACGCCCTTATTCGAAAAATCAACGAAAAGTTTAAAAGTTTATGGCGAGCATCACCGGGAACAATTTACCCTTTATTGAACAGGTTAACTACGAAAGGATATATCAATATTGAAGAAATAATCAGAAACAATCGTCATTTAAAATTATATAGAATAACTGAATCGGGAAAAAAAGGATTAAAAGAAGTACTAAAAAATAATCTGGAGCCTAGTATTAACACGCTTGGAGAGTACATTCGAACAATTGTTAAAACATGGATTCCTAACGAAGAACGCATACATGGTATGATGTCTTGCTTTCCTTATCACTGTGAACCTTCATCTAGAAAAATAAATGAAGATGATTATTCTTTAACCAACATTGAACGCGTAAACAAAGTAATTAAAGAATTAGACTTATCGAAGCATAGGCTTTCAAGAAGATTGAAAGAAATCGATAAAACAATCTCTGAATACAAGGTTCTACTCAATGATTTAAAGAAGAAAAGGGAAGAAAATGTGAAAATTATTGAAATCGTAGACGATGAGGATGATTTCGAAAACTTTTGATTTTCATCAATTTCAAAACAAAATTAAAGAAAAGAGGTAAAAAATAGAATGTGTGACGACAGAAATTTTGGACCAAGAATGATGCAAGGTTGCATCCCTATTAATCCAAGAGACATAGCTAAAATGAAGCGAATGGCCCATCATTTTATGAGAGATTTTATGGGCGGTTCTATTCACCACAACATAGAAGATTTAGGAAGCGTATATTTAATTACAGTACCATTGCCAGGACGTACTAAAGAGGATGTTAAAGTATCGCTTATCGATAAAAATCTAAATGTAACAGCAAGCAAGCCGAAAGTATCAGAACATGAAGAGAGCAAGGAGAAATCTGAAAAACAAGGGTTTCCTTTTGCATTTAGAGGCTTTACGTTCACAGACGTAAACATGGACATTCCACTTCCCGCTGACGCAGACGAAAATACGATATCTTCTAAATTGACTAACGGTCTTTTAAGGGTTACAATAGGAAAGAAACTTGCAAAAAAGATAGATATTAACGAAGAACAAAACAATTAACACCCATCTATCGAAAAATAAGGCGGAGCGCTTTAGAATTATTTACTTGCCGACTTCACGAGAGTTTTTAAGTAAAAATTTACTCTAAAACACCCCAATAAATATTATTTTTTTTCTTTTTTAATCTTGATTAATAACCATTAATCAAATTCAGCTTTAATTAGTGTTACTGTACTCAATGAATTTGATTTATAACAATTTTGGCTAATTTTTACTTAAGGTTTATAATTTTGTAATTTTAAGTATTAGTAATTAAATTTAATTTAACCTAATAAATTATGAATGAACAAAAACGTAAAGAAGAAAGAACTCACCCTATAAATTACATTCTCTTAGCAGCGTCCCTTATTGTGTTTGGAAGTTTAGGGTTAGCGTTTGTAACCCAAATGGAACTACAACCGGGATGGGTATGGGAAGAGGTTAGTGGAAAAAATTCAATGGAAATGAACGTTTTTGAAGCTGATGACCTTAATAATGATGGCTTTTTGGATGCTATCGCTTATAGTGATGTAATTAGGCAGAATAGTGATAATCAGGGTGACCTTAATGATATACCTAACTATGGTAATATTTATGCGTTAGATGGGTTAAGTGGAAGTAAAATATGGGAGAAGATTTGTAATAACCCAGTAAAAAAAGTCTTCGAGGTTATGGATGTCAACGGGGACGGATATAAGGACTACTTTGCAAATATAGCCTCTGTGGAGTCAGATTGGAAGACTATCAGTCCGGGTGATAACCCTACGACGGAAATCATACTAAACGATTATTCTAACATTTTAATATATGGAAATAACGGTACGGACATTCCAATCGCAACAGGAGATCATCGTAGTTTTACGAACTTTTTTGTACAAGATTTAGTTCATCTAGATGGACTTGATGATAATAGACCAGATCTCATTTTTCTAGAATGTGAATCCAAAACGAATGCAACTTACGAATACTTTTACAACATTTCTAGCTATTTTGTAAACGGTACTAAATTTGACTCAATTTATATTGATTTTTCTTGGATTAGCGAACAAGATGTGATCCCGGCAATGGATCTATTTCCTTATGGTTCTGAAGAGCATGTGCTTTTTATAAATAGTAATAAGATAATGTTGCTGAATACCAGCGTCTCAAACTTCTTAGATCCGATCTTTAATAAAACACTTATGGGAAATATTCGTGATTACACATTTACTGAGGATTTGAATGGCGATTCCATCCCGGAGATATTTTTAACAACAGAAACAGGGAATGTTTCAATAATTAGTGGAATTGACGGAAGTACTATTAGAACATTCAATGTACCTCGAGAAATAGAATATCATATTTACGGAATTGAGACACTCGGTTCAAACACAACTGATCAGGAGGTATTCTTAATAATAAAGGGAGATTTTTACGACGATATTGACCACACTAAAGAAAACCAGATTTTAATATATGTAGTTACAGAAACTTCCGAAAACATTTTTAGACCTTATCACGATCAATGTGACGAAAACGATGAATTACAGAACATATTTGTTTTAGGGGAGGATTTGAATGGAGATTCTATCGATGAAATTGTTCTATGGGAAAGATTTGCACCTTGGTATTCCCCTACTAGTGAAGTTAGTCGATTTAGTATTGTTAGTATTCCAGAAAACGAGGTACTAAGCGTAATAAATACTAACCAAGGAACTGATCGGATCATTCCTTTTCAAGATTTAAACGGGGATGGTAAGGGTGATTTTATTTTAGCGAGTAACGATAGGATAGCTGCTCTTGCTTCTTCAAAACCAATAGCATTATGGTTATCTCCTCTTTTTCCTCTAGGATTTCCTCTTTTTATCATTCTTGTAGCATTATTATGCATTGGGATCTTTTTGGTAATATTGAAGAGTAAAAAAGTAAGTTATAGCAGAAAAAAGATCAAGGAACATAAACTCACAGTTGCCGTAAACATAGCGGCGATTGCTCTGATTTCAGTTACTTTCTTATTTTTCTTAATACAGATAAACATTTTCAACAATACACTGATTCCAAATGAAAATATGACGGGGATAGTTATTAGCTTCCTGGTGGTTATTATTACATGGTATGGAACATTACCACTAACCGCAGCGTTGTACAATCGATTCGCTTCAAGATTTGCCTATACATTTGTAAAACTTCGCTCCTTATTTTTTAAGATATCTAAGAGTTATAACACAGATATTGTAGTGCTTGATATGAAAGATCGAAAAGAAATTGGCACAATAATACAACTTAAAAGAACAGTTTTGCCCCTAATGCTCTCCATAGCAATTGGTTTTTACACATATGGTGTGTTAACTCCAATTCTTGGCTATCCTCAAAATTTTGAGGTTTTCGGATCTACTGAATTTTTCCAGTTCATGAATGGCTATATGCTTTGTTGTATATTTCCTATGATTTTAACCTTTATTGTCTTTTCGTTCTTTATTTCAGGAAACTTTCTCTTGGATGACGCGGGAGTTGTGTATTTTCGTCAGTCTAAAAAATACCGTCAACCGGGTGACATCGAACCAATCAGTATATGGGCACAATCAATGGTAAAAGGAATGGCGGGAATTTCTGCAATAATAACATTGATAGGATTCTTAACAACTGTAGACTTTTCGGGATTCTTTCAAGAAGATAATGTTACTAGCTGGATTTTTGGAGTTTTAATAATCGTAGTTTTATTCACAGGAATTCCTTTTTTAACCGCATTTTCATATGTTCTATTAGCGGGTGAAGTCATGGAGTTTTCAATGGATTTCAACACGCAAAAATTATATTCTTTAATGGAAAAGAATGGATACGATACTACACCAAAAGATATAACCAACATTTATCCCGAAGGATTTTCTGAACCAAAAAAACCAATCTCCGACGATCTTGAATAGCTAAAATAAACTAATTCTAATTTTTTTTTAACATTTTTTATTTTTAATTGAATTTAAAAAAACAGTTAGGAACGATATCTTTTAGCTTAAAATTAGTATAAAATAAAAAAAATTAGAGAATTTATTTTACATTTTTCTCGATTTGTTGAGCTTAAACTTTTTAAACAGCAAGTATGAAACAATGCCCGCAAAACTTATTCCAATTGTCAGTAGTATCGTAAAGAAGATCCATTCGGTATTAGAGCTAGTTATTTGGTAGATTATTTGACCGCTTACATCTTTTACGATAAATGTTGATAAAGTTCCTTTACTACCATATGATACTTCCACAGTATAATTTGTAACGCCGTATCTTTCTATTATAATTGTATTTTGGTTAACAGTGGCATTTTCAACGTTGAGTGCGTTAATTAGAGCATTTAAATAACCGTTGAATGGGCTTGCTGTTGCTAATCCTTCAAAGATTAATTTCCATAACAACTCATCTGCCGTGATATTTGAAAACTGCGATTGAATATATGTTTCTACTTTAGAATCGTTAAGAATTGTATCTACGAGATCGTTATAATCGTCTAAAATCTTGTTATAATCCTCGGGATTCTTAAGTACTACAATTTTACTAATAGGATCGTCAGCCGTTTCGTTAAATTCTGAATCTGTAAAGTCCCACTCTGCACCTTCCCCAGACCATAACCAATAGCTATTAGTGTAATTATTGTTAATCTCAGTCTCATTATAACCTAGGCCAGAGAGAGTCATAAATGCCATAAATTGTTCAGTAGAGAACATTACTTGACGAATTATTTCATAGGTTTTTAATTTTAAATAGTTCCAACCCTTAACTGTATACTTACCCTGCGCTCCAGTTTTATTAGAATCTCCTTCGAACCAATCGTCAGGCATAGTAGTGTTACCTACCGTATTTTCCCATCCGTCGTTATCGTATTTTGTTATTTCGAAAATTTCAGTTCCTTTTGTTAAAGCTATTTCATACGTTGGATTTGCCGATACTGAAGTTGATATCAATCCCATCAAAATTATACCTAAGAGTAAAACACTTAGTAAACTTCTACTACTCAATTTCCTATTTTTTAACATTTTTTTATCACCTCATAATTGTCTTCTCTTAAATAAAAGCGCTGCTATTACAAAGTACGCTATTATAAAGACCACCATCAATGTAATTCCCATTTCTATGCTAGGAGTTAACCACATCCCAATAGTAAAGTTTCTCATTGTCATTTCAAAATAT
>JABCSY010000092.1 GCA_018238625.1 Promethearchaeota archaeon | reverse complement strand
ATTTTTTAGTTCGTTTTCTTGAGATAGGATGCTATTTATTTGTTTTCTACACTCGTACCAATCTATATCTATCTCAGGCCAATAAATATCTCTTTCAAGCCACCAATCTGAGATGAATTCAGGATATTTTGAATATGAATTTAACCAATTAATCGCGGGATAATGTTTAGAATACGCTAAACTCGCATCTAATGCCCAAAAAGCTTGAACAAAGCGCTTTGTGGTTGAAGTAACGGGCTCACTGAAATCTCCTGAAGGCGGTGAAACTGAACCAATAATAGTTAAAGACCCGTATTTCTCTTTTTCAGAATCATTTTCACCCAATATCTTAACCACACCGGCTCTTTCATAAAAGCTAGAAATTTTAGAGGGTAAATAAGCGGGATATCCTTCTTCAGCTGGCATTTCTTCTAATAATCCTGAGATTTCCCGTAACGATTCTGCCCATCTTGAAGTACTGTCTGCTAAAACTGCAACATCGTACCCCATATCTCTATAATATTCCCCAATTGTAACTCCAGAAAAGATACTTGCTTCTCGCGCAGATACGGGCATATTAGATGTATTAGCTAGGATAACAATTCGTTCTAACAACGGACGTCCACTTTTTGGGTCTGTTATTTCAGAAAACTGTTTTAATACATCTGCAATCTCGTTCCCACGCTCCCCGCATCCAACAAAGATAATTATATTTGCATCACACCATTTTGCTAGAGATTGCTGGATTACCGTTTTACCCGTTCCAAAACCTCCAGGGACGGCAACTGTCCCTCCTTTTACTATTGGAAACAATAGATCGATTACCCTCATTCCCGTAATTAGTGGTTCATTAGGAAAGCCTCGCTCTTTATAAGGTCTATTTTTGGTGATTGGCCATTTTTGAATCATATTAAATGATTTTTCTTTGGAACCATTTTTCAAGCGGTACACTTCATCACTGACTTTATATTCTCCTTCTTCTGCAATATATGTTATTTTTCCGGAAACCCCTAATGGAATCATAATTTTATGTTCAATAAGTTCTGTTTCCTGAACGGTTCCAACGATATAACCCGTACTTACATAATCATTTATCTTTTTTATTGGTTTAAAATGCCAAGCTTTCGTTCTTGATAAAGCAGGTAAATCAACGCCTCTCTTTAAGAATCCGCCACCTTTAGCACTCAAAAAAGTTGCTTCCAATGGTCTTTGAATACCATCAAAGATATTTCCTAATAAACCAGGACCTAATTCCATCGATAAGGGTTCTTGTAAACTAATAATTTCTTCATTTAATTTTAAATTAGAAGTATTTTCAAAACATTGAGCAGTAACATGATCAGAATAAATTTGGATGACTTCACCTAAAATTTTGTGCTTAGACTCCTTAATTAAATCGTTTAAGCGTACATAGTCCTCTAACCCTTTTATTTCTATTAAGGACCCGTTTATAGATGAAATATATCCGGACTTAACTTTTTCTTTACTATTACTATTAGATTTTCTCATATTGAAGTTTCTGTATTTTTAGTGCGTTTACAGCTAATTTTTGATTTTGGATAAATTGTATATAATTATTTTCTAGAGCTCTAATATCAGGCTCGGAGTCAGAAAAAATCTTTGAAAACTCAATTTCTATAATCGATGCGCTCTTTTTTAATTGATTCTCAATCGTATGATCGTAAGATAAATGTCCGGCCATAATTACACACTTAAAACCTCCAGTAATCTCTTCTTTTGACTTGATTAATCTTACTTTATTTTTTAATATACTTTCTATCTTTCCCATATTATTGCTAAAATATTTGAAATCTATTGAATTTAAGAGAACGATAATCTCCGGTGGTTTATCCACAAAATGCTTGATATTTTCAAGATTTTTTAGTAAAAGGCTAATGTAGCTCGAATAATTATTTTTTATTTTGACTTTTATTAAGTCTGTTAAATCGGAAATAAGTTCTAACATTAACTTGTTTTTTGATTTCAATATTTCTTCTTTAATTTTCAAGAGATAAGAAGATAGAGAATTATTTAATAGTTTATTATATGTTTCGTTAAAATGCGCTTTCATTTTTAAAGAGCTTTCTGAAGTTCTTTCCCTAGCTTTTTTTCTAACTTCTGCCATTTGAAAGAGGGTTTGTTGATTGATTTTCTTTATCTCATTTTCAGCTTGATTTATTAAATACAAACTTAGTTTTCCAAACCTCTCTTTCATCTCGGTTCCTTCACTAATGGTCGATCATCTCTTGTTATATAATTTCTTCTATTAATTCGTGAATTTTGTTAAATATCTTATCTTGATTCTTTATATCTTGTTGAAAAATATCTGGTAATAAATATACAAATGGCGTCCTATTATTTATTTTAAAATCTGTTAGAAATTCGAGAATTTCTTCTGATAAATCCATGCATATAATTATCAGAGCAACAGAAGTTTTTTTTATTAAATTTTTAAAAATTTTTAAAAAATCTTCATTATGTTCAATTATCGTTCCTTCGATTCCTAATAAACCGAACAACAATACCACCTCATCATAGCCCAATACATGTATTTTTTTATCCGGCATTAAAAATCAAATCCTAATTTATCAAATATTAAAATCATTAGTTCTTCCTTATTTTCATAAAAATTTTTTTCTATTTTGCTATTTAATTTAGATATTGACTCTCCAAATTTTGACGATTTCTCATTAACTTCTTTTGAAAGAGTTGCTAAGGTAGAATTAATAATCTCCTGATTATTTTGATTTTTTTTTTCCATTTCTTTTTCTAATGAAGCCTTTAATTTTTCAATGTCTTCTAAACTTTCTTTTTTAGCGTTTTCAATCAAATCATCATAAATATTTTCAATTTCTTCAACCCATTTGAAAATTGGCATTATTACAACTCCTATTTTATTGTTTATTAAATATTTTATTTCATATTTAACTTTAAAAATTCTGCGTTTTTAACTTTTTAAACTTATAGTGGAGAATTTTAACTACTTTTGGCAAAATATGAAATTTTATTTCTTTTTGTTTTTTTATAAGTATTTCTAAAATTTTATATATGGTGAAAAAATCAATGTCGTCAATTTTAATCTCAAAATTCTTAAAATAATAAGATATATAAAATTGTTCAATTGACCTAATTAAGTGTTTTTGATTAATTCTTAGCTTGATAAAAAATGGTTTTATTTCCTTAATGTTCTTCAAATATTCTTCTATAACTGATATAAATTCATCAAGATTATCAAGATTTAACAAACGATCTAATTTACTTTCATTTAGGAATAAATAACTATCTACAAGAAATTGAGATAATAATTTTCGATCAATATTATTTTTTATTCCCCTAAAAATCATATTTATATTGTAAATTTCAGTTTTATATTTCACAAACAACGATATCATTGTTTTTTCTTTTTTATTTAAATTTGCCAGTTGTACGTTAAGTTGCTTATAATAAAATTGATCTAAAAAAGCTTCCAGAATAAAGATTTCTTTATTTTTCTTAAAGTAAAGAATCCCTTCTCTAATAGCTATATTATATTTAGTTCTTTTAAGAAATAATTGTATTTCATCTAAAGAAGTAAATTTAAGCAATTCCTCGATGAATTCCGTGTTATCTAAATATTCTTCAACTAAAAAATTAATGCGCTTTCTTTTTTCTTCTTGATTAATTCCTAAAATTAAACTGATGATTATTTGTTTGAGATTTTGTATTTCATAAGATAGGAGATAATTTCTTAAGAATATTCTCATGTTTTGAGGCGAGTAATGTAAGATTTTACCAATTAGCTTAATATAATTATTTTTAAGAGCTACTTCAATATCTTCAATAGTGTTTTCTTTGAAATCTAAATTAGGATAATAAGGTCTAAGAGATTCCATGAAATCATCAATATCGTAGATTTCTTTAAGTTTTAGTAAAGTGTCATCATCAATAATTAATGGTTTTAAGTAATCAACCTTGATATATGTGTAAGCATAGGACGGAATAATCTCACTCGTAAAATAAACACCTTCTTAACGATTTTATGCTGGCGAAGGAATTTTTGTCCACAAAAGGATTGCTACAATTAGCCCGTACACGGCCAAGGCCTCACATAAAGCAACGACTAAAAATGATTTAAAGAAACTTTCTTCTCTTTCGGATAGAGAGGAGATTGCTGCGGTACCGACCGTTTTTAAAGCGATTGCACTTGCTAAGACTGATGCTGAGAGGGAGATTGCTGCTGAAATCGCTAAAATCGCGGCTGTTGGAGAATTATAGTAATCAAAACTCTCTGTTTGTGCTGCAACCATAGTGATAATTCCATCTACGCTAAAAAACACAATCAGTATAAGCACTAATTGGAAAAATCCTAACAATGAATAAAATTTCATTTTTCCCTTCATAATATTCACAACTTGTACTTGTACTATATTTTAACTCTAGAGTTATTTTAAATAGAATAACGTAAAAATGTGTATAAGTTTTTCCATATTTTTTATGGTTTTAAGGATTTTGTTAAAAAATATTGAGCTGTTTCATTTTTAAGAAAGAATAGGATGTTTAGTTTGAAAAAGAAAGAATTTGATGTAATATAGGGTGAGATATATTTATTGATATAGCAAAACTCTCATTACATCAGCAATATCGTGGATTCTGTCGGCCATTTGCTCCAGTAGCACAATACTATCCCTAATACGCAGTAAAGTTCTTATGTCTTCAACATTAGAATATAAAAACTCAAGAAATTGCCTGTAAGTTCTATCGATTTCAGATTCAAGTTCATGAATTGTAGTTGTGTTATCAAAGACTTTATCCGGATTATCCCTTAAGTTTTTTATGGCTGTTTTCAAGATACTAGTCATTTCCATAATTTGGTTTATCAACTTATGATATTTTTTCTTAATCTCGTCAGCACTTTTACCAGTTAGGCTAATTTTTGTTAACATATCGACAAATTCGAGGGGATAATTTATAACATTATCCATCTTCAACACTAGTGCTACGTAATCTCCGAGATTAAAAGCTTCTGCCTCTGAAAAGTTCTGTATTAAGCGAATTTTTATCTCGTCACCTTCTTCTTCTGATAATTGCATTTTACTTTTTTTCTTTTCTAAGCTTTTTTTATTTGCCTTAAAGTCTTCTGCCCAAGTGGTGTAATAGACACCCATGTCGCTAATAATAGAGTAAACAATCCGAACATGATCTATGAGTAAGGAAATTATTTCTTCTTTAATTTTTCTGTTTGTCATAATTAGTATTCAATTTCATAATTTTTAATATTCTATGAATATTATATGATTAAATAAATAAAAACATCAGTTTTTACTGAAATTTAAATCAAAAAGATTAACAGCATCAAATATTTATATGGATTATTATAGATTCTCCCTTAAAATTAATATAGAAGTATAGGTTATTTAACATAAGAGATTAGATAAAATGAGTCTAAAAGATTTAACCAAGAAATGGCGTAAATATTCTGAACTGTCTAATTTGGGAATAATAGTTCGCCGTAAATTTTTTAATAACTGCTTTGACGGAGCTTTAACTTGTGCGGGAATAGTTAGCGGATGTTTCATCATATTTCTTTCAAATCCTCAAAAGTTAACTTCAGCTATTATTATAATAACTGGGTTTTCCACTGCTTTAGCAATTGGTATTAGTGGTTTATGGGGCGCGTTTCTCTCTGAAGAGGCCGAAAGAAAGAAAAAAATGATTGATCTAAAAAAAGAAATGGTAATTTTTAAAAAAAAAGAAGAAGAGGAAGAAAAACTGAATAATAATAATAAAGAGAACAATGGCCGAAATAACCATGAGAAAGAAATTTTAGAAGAACAAGAGATTCAAAAAGCAATGGTTACTCCCATAAATTTAAATCATACTAATAATAATAATAAAATTTCTTTGAAGGGTAATCTAAAGAAAAAAAAAAGAAAAAATAATAAATCAATAATCGAACAATCAGAAAGATTTGCCACCATAGTCGCGTCTTTAGTCGATGGGGGCGCTCCTGTTTTAGGATCGATCCTTCCATTGATTCCGTTTTTCTTTGGAGATGCTTTATCGATACTTCATTTTTATATTGCTTATGCTGTTTTGGTAGTTATATTGATTTATTTAGGTATATTTTTAGGAAAAATCTCTGGCGGGGGACATGCTAAGTACGCGATTCATTTAGTTACAGCGGGAATTACGACGTTACTTGTTTCTTTATTGCTACAATTAATAATTCCTGCTTGATATGACCTTCAACTAAAATAAAATTGTAATTAATAGAAGTAATATTTCAAAAAAAAACTTATAAAAAAATATTATTTAAGGACTATAACAATTCTATTTAATCTGATTAAAGTTAAATTAAAATGATAAAAAAATTTAAAACATACGCGAAAATTACTGATTTTGAATCGATTGCCCGCCGTTATTTTGTAAATAACTTTTACGACGGAATGTTAACTATTTTAGGCATTTTATTAGGATTTTTTATACTAATATTTAAAGAAGGACAACAAACAGTAGATAGTCATATCGTAATATTAACTGGGTTTGCAACATCAATTTCAATGTTCATGTCAGGATTAAGTGGTTCGTACATATCTGAAAAAGCAGAACAGAAGAGATTAAAATCAGAGTTAGATAAGGCCATGGTAATAATGTCGGAAGAGGAAGAAAAAGAAAAAGAAGAGGAGGATAAGTTATTAGAAGACCAAGAAATCGAGAAAGCAATGTTAACGGTTAATTTTAATGATAAAAATCGAAGAAAAAAATTAAATTTAAAAAAATCAAATTATAAGAGAAGGAAAGCAAAGACACTACAAGAAAAAGCAGAAAGATTTGCAAGCATAATTGTATCGCTAGTAAATGGATGTGCGCCGCTTTTAGGTGGAATCGTTCCATTAATTCCGTTTTTTTTTACTATAAAAGCAGGGTTTAATTTTTTCATCTTTTCTTTTTTAATTATTTTTGTATGCATTGTTCTTCTAGGCATTTTTGTAGGTTTCATTTCTCGAGAATCATTATGGAAAAATGTTCTTCAAATGTTAGTCGCTTTTGGTCTAACTATAATAGTTTCAATTTTTCTATTAGGTTAAAAAATTTATTTGGTTTAATCGAAAATTTAAAATTTTTTAAAAAATTTTAATAATAAAATTATATTTTTTATTAAAAAAAAATTTTGATTTAAAATGAAGAATTTTATTGGTATAGATATTGGTTCTTTGGCGACAAAAGTTGCTCTTATTAGTGATGGGAAGTTAATTGATCACAGAACAGAAAGATCCACATATGATTTCAAAAGAATTGGACATAATTTATTTAATGAACTATTAAATAAACATAATTTGAAGAAGGAAGATGTACACCTTATGAGTACTGGTTACGGGCGAAACACAATAGACATAGCAGACGATCGAGTGACTGAAATTACAGCTCACGCTAAGGGTGTGCAATTTTTCTTTCCAGATGCCCACTCAGTTATTGATATAGGTGGTCAAGACTCCAAAGCAATTGTGATGTCTGCGAAAACGGGGAATGTCATTGACTTTCAGATGAATGATAAATAAAAATTGCTAAAATTTCTTTAGCATAGTCAAAATGTGCTGCTGGAACAGGACGTTTCCTTGAAGTTATGGCTCACGCGTTGGAAGTTCCAATTGATCAATTTGGAGATTTAGCCTTGCGATCTAACAAGTCAGCTTCAATAAGTTCAACATGTACAGTTTTCGCAGAAAGCGAAGTAATAAGTTTATTCGCGAGAGGTGCTTCTAAAGAAGAGATTGCAAGCGGCATACACAAATCAATTGCAAGAAGAGTTGCCGGAATGGCAAAACGTATTGGAGTAGGACCTAAATTAATTTTTTGTGGTGGAGTCGCTAAAAACCCAGCCGTAAAAAAGTATTTAGAGGACGAACTTGGATATGGAATCGAATGTCCAACGCACCCGCAACTGACTGGAGCGATCGGAGCGGCACTTATCGGTCAAGAAAACAATTCTAATTAATTTTATTTCAGCTAATTTTAATATTTTTATCTATATTTTTAATAGGAATTCCTTTTTAAGGAATTAAATCTTTTTACATAGATAATTTCATACTTATCAAGCTATTATTATGTTAGATCCCATTCTGCTCCCAGATTTTTCGTTATTTCTTAAAGAAAAAAAGCAAGAAGGTGTTAAAATTATTGCTTTTTTGGCTCATGATAATATCCCCGAAGAGCTGATAGATGCAGCGGGTTTCTTTCCTTTAAGGATGATGTTTGGAGGGAATGACGAATTAATGGAGGCTAGTCACGATTTTTTACCTCCATCTACATGTGCCTTTGCTCAATCGTGTATTGGATTATTTTCTACTAAACCAAATAACTTCAGTTTTTTAGATTTGGTGGATTATTTTATTGTTTCAAACCACTGCGTATCAGATGTTTGTGCTTCAGAAATAATTACTAAATATTTTAACATCTCTCGTTTGAATTTTTACGTACCGTATATGACGGATGAAAGTAGTTTAAAATATTTCAAGTTAGAACTACAAAATTTAAAGGAGAAGCTTGAAGATATCATTGGAGAAAAGATTTCTGACGAAAAATTATCTGAGAGTATTAAGAAGTATAACGATTTCAAAAAAAAAATATCGCAAGTTAATGATTTAGAGATTTTGGGTTCAGAAAAATTAAAAATAATTCAAAAAGCAATATTATACGGTCCAACATTCCAACCTGATTTAGAGAAATACATTGAAGAAGTTAAAACCCTTCCACCTCAAAACCTTGGTTTATCTAAAGATCTTTTATTTACAGGATGTTCGATCTTCATTAACGATAACTTAGTTGATTTAATCGAAGAAGGAGGGGGAAATATCGTTTATTTCGATACATGGATTGGAAATCACTATTATTCACAAGTTATAGATGACGACTCGATAAATTCAAAAAAAAATCCTTTAGATTTATTGGTGCTGAGATTTAAAAATAACACGTATGGAGACCATTCAGTACCTAACTTCTTGCAACAAAAAGTATCTTTGATTGAAAATTATTCTATTAACTATACAAAAAAAACTGGTAAAAAATTAGGTGTATTCAATCACGTTATTAAATTTTGCGACCACATATCGTTAATGTCTTCTTTCTTGAAAAATGAGTTACAAGAAAAAGGAATACAAGTATTGAATTTAGAGAGAGATTATTCTCGAGCTAATCGAGGACAACTCTCAACAAGAATAGAAGCGTATTTGGAGATGATGAAATGAGTTTAATTGCCGACGAAATAATAACTTTTAGTTCTGTACTAAAAATTTCTTACAATCTTTTAGCAGGTCATAATTACCTCAAAAGGAAAAAGTTCCGAGAAAAAAAAAAGCTGGTTGGAGTATCCTTACCATTTTCAGATCTAGCTTTCGCAGCAGGAGCTGTGCCTGTATTTCCGATAAGGATGCACAGTTTTAAAATAAGTAATTACCTCACATACTTAGGTTCAGCATCTAGTTTTTTTGGCTGGAACAATGTTTCTAACATCTTAAATTTTGTTAAAAATCTTGGAATATCTGAAATCAGTGAAATTGTTGATGATATTATTGAGGATGTAATTGATACCATTAATAAGAAGTACAACAAAATGTATGATATTGCAATTGAGAATGGCACCTCAAGCGACTTCTGTTATGGTCTAAAAGGTTTAACGGGTATGCATTTTTCCAAAGGGCGTAATTTAGACGCATGTCTTAACCTTACGATTCGATGTAGCGCTTTTAATAAATATATGGAATCCTTAAATTCAATTAATAAAGATCCCAAGCAAATTTGGATCGATATTCCCCCAAGAAATATTGGAAATGCTTTAGAAATTTTAACTGATAATATATCAAACGCCATAAGAGAATTTGAGAATTTAACTGGCAATACGATTACAGATAATCAATTGAGAGAGCATTTTAAAATTAGTAATCAAGTAAAAAAATCATATAAAACAATAATCTACGATATTAGCGCTTCTGATTTTTATCCGTGCAATCCAGCAACATTTAGCGAAATTATGTCTTTACTGAATATTACCTTTAATGATTATAACTCTAATTCGATACGATACAGGGATAATTTAATTTCACTTGTAGACGAAATGCGGGAAAGAATAAGAAAGGGAATTGGAATGGACGTGTCTAAAATGCCGCGTATTTTTGTAACGCCCATATTCGGAGGATGGGAACCAAAAACCCACGATATTATATATGAACTAGGCGGGAGAGCGATTTATGCTGACTGGGAAATATTAAAATTATTAGAGGAAATACCTGTGGCTAATCATTTAAATCCTGTCGAAGAATACGCTCGATTTCTTTTAAATGCAACAGAATCAGGGATTGGGTGCGATAACGACACATTAACTGACTCATATTTGAGAGTGGCTAAAAAATTAAATGCCGATGGTCTTATATTTATTCAATTGTTTGGATGTCATTCTATTTCAAATTGTTATACAATGCTGAGAGAGAAAGTGCGTCGAGAACTTGAAATTCCCACAACAGCAATCACATTTAATAAAATCGGCGAAAATGTCGAACAGGTCAAAACTAGGCTCGGGGCTTTCATGGAAATGTTTAAATAATTAAAAAATAAAGATTCTTGATATAACTCCTTAATTTGGAAGAAATTGAAGATTAATAATATTATCATAAAGTAAAACAAATTTAAGTACTGATTTGTGCTTTTGAACTTTTTTTTACTTCAAACAAATCTTCTCCTTTCATTTGTTTCGTTATATAGTCAACCAATTTTAAGTTCATAATGTTTCTTCCCTCTTTTTTAAAATCAATTCCACATAAAATCGAAGATAAATTTATAATAGAATCAATTATAGGTGTAGAAATTTCTAAGAATTCTCCTAATGACGCCATTGGTACAAGTCCAGTTGGAACATCTTCAGTGAAATATCTAGTTATTAATTCTTTTGGAGCAACAATATTTTTATATGCTTTAATTTTTTGAATAGCTTTATAGATACTGTTTGCTTTAAATCCATAAGATTTCTCCACCCATTCACAAAAATTTATTCGCTTTAAATTTAACTTTTCAAAAATCTTTCTGAATTCCATTTGAAGAGTCTCAAGAATTTCACAAGTATGTAAAGATGCCCCTTGTGCATAAAAATTGAACTTTCTTCCATAATCCATAGCACTAGCATTCAATAATGAGATAGTTGGATGCAATAACATCCCTATATTATTTAGTGTAACTTGCAGATAATTATCACTAGGATTCATTTGGGGAAAAACATCTCTCAATGTATCACTGATGAAAAACGTATCCTTCTCTGGAAAAGCCGAAAAATCAACAGAATCCTTAATTGTAAGAATTTGAACCTGATTTTTTTTCAATTGTCTTGCTGTAAAAAGTAAAGTTTGGGTTTCAGCAACAAAAATAGGGAGATTCCCTCTTTCCTTTTCTATTATACTTCTAACCTCTACAGCTCCAAAAGTTCTACCTGGACTCAACAATATTATCTGGTCGTTTGTTAAAAGATGTGCAATGTTTTTTGCAATACTTTTATGTGCTGAAGCAGGAGTTACTATTAAAATAATATCTGCATCCTTAACTGCTAAATTTAGATTTTGTGTAATTAGATCAATTGGGAAAAAGCCTTTTAACTTCCCTTTTACTTTTATTCCTCCTTTCTTTTTAATATCACAAATTCTAGAAAATGAACGGTTATAAAGGTTCACACAATGTCCTTTTGATGATAAATATGCCGCAAACGCTCGGCCACCATTTCCTGCTCCAATAATACAGAATCTCATTCATCCATCACCTTTGTGATGGATTTTTCTTTTTGTTGTAATGAATCAGAAAGATTTTTAAATGGGCTATTAAAAATAATGTCTTTTATTCTTTCAATTTCATCGTAAATTTTCTGCTGAGGTTCATTCCATGAATAGCAAGCACCATTAATTACTTTGGTTTTAATTCTACCCAACGAAAAATTATTGTTTTTCAAATGTGGAGCATCAAATATACCATATTTTACGAGTCGACTTAATACTTCATAATTGGTATATGGACTTTTCGATTCATCTTCATTTTTTGCTAAATGTGGTATAAAGTCAACTATCCATTTGGCTTGTCTTATTAATTCTTCTTTCCTTTCCTCAATATTATTATCTATTATATTAATTTTGCTAGAATAAACTTTATCTATTACTTGATCCACTATTTTACAACTTTCTATTACATTTTCTGGACGAGCCGCATGACTGGCTTCAGAAGAACTAACTACATGAACAATGTCTGGTCTAATAGTTAATTGAACAAATGTTGCTGTAGCAAGTTGTCCTTTTGCTTTATCCAAATCTAATGGGAAACTTGCTATTCCCGTCCGAACTTGCTTAATTATCGTAAAGTTCTCATTGGCTAGCGTTTGAAGTAACTCATCTTTAGCGAGAATTTTTGCTAAGTCCATATCAAGTGAACTTGATGGAGGTGTATTAAACATATACTGTGCTATAAAATTTTTGACGCCTAATTTTTTGGCAATAATTCCACATAAATACATATCAGCAACTGCTATTGCATCAGGAGCATCTCGAAGGCTCCAATGATGTGGATCGTTTATTTCAACGGGAATATTATGCTTTCCGTACCACTTTATTGCGTTTAGATGCTGTTTAATCGATTCTTTTAAAGTTAAAGGGCCCCTTCTATCCATTTGATTAAACCAAAAAATAGGAATTGCCGCCCAAGCATTTTGAATTGTATCTCGATGCAATTTTCCTAATTTAATGAAATCGCGTGTTCCAGCATATATCCTTAACAGCGGATAGTTTCCGGTTAATCTTGCTTGATGGAGCTTTTCGAAATCTTGCTGAGTGCGTAAAGGAACCCCGCCCGCTCCAGATAATTCTTTATCTTGATTTTCAGGGTGGAAGTAATTTGCTTGCGTATTTTGATCGGGCGCAATTGAAATAACATCTAAGACTTTAGCTTTAGCAATCTTTTTTATTCCTTCTATTGTTTCATTGAAATTAGGTAATCCAAAGTGCGCTCTAATTATAGGATAAGGTTTCTTCCATTGTATTCGAGAAATAATGTCCATAGGGATTTCTGTTTTACTTCCTGATTTTTCTTTCTCATTTCTCAAGATAGAAATTAATTCAAATTTTGATTCCCCTCCCACAAAATATTCATCGAATCCTTCATATTTTCTTGCAATATCAACTACTTCAGGTGTTCCAGCAAAAAATAATTTTTTTGGTTTTTTTTCTAATTTTAAAAAACTTTTGAAAAATTCATTTAGTAAAGGTCTAACAGTGTCTGCCGTTAAACGATAACTTAGCCCTACAATGTTAGGGTCATACTTTTTAATTTGATCGATAACAAATGAAATAGAGGTAGCAGGTCCTAAAAATAGATTATTATAACCTAATTGTTTTGAAATTTGAATGAAATTATATGTACCAGCTACATGTACGCATTGTCCTATACATGCTGTTAAAATTCTTTTATTTTTTTCTTTCTCTAAATAAGTATCAGTCATCTTTATTGAATAAAACACCCTTCAAACAATATTTGAAATAAGCATTAAAGAAACTTACTGGATAGCAGAGTAGTGATTATTAAAATCCTATAGAATAATAACAATAAATAACCAGTTGCTCAAGTTATATCCCTAATTTATTGGATACAAAAATATATTCTAATATTTAGATAATTAATACCGTTTTAAGCTTCAATGCAAAATTCTTCCTATCTTATTATATCAATCATTTTATTTAAAATTTTGCGTCATTTAAGTAGGTTAAGAGGCAAATTTTAATTCTACAATTATATAGATGTTTTTTAGAACTTTTTGTAATAAATTAAAAATTATCCTTACTATAATTAAAAAAAAAATTCATATTTTCATTTTCTTCTTTTAAAATGTGTCTCGTTACCATTCAGAATAAAATCATAAACCCATGGAAATTTAAATATCGATAAATTTCTTATGGATATAGGGACTAGTCATTGCTCTTAAAAGAGCTTCATAATTTAAATCAAAATGCAATTTTTGTCCAATCTGAAATTGATTATCTCTTATATCTACAACTAAGTAGTCGCTTGAAGCTCCAAGAATATTAATACTTTCTTTCGGATTTAATCCTTTTACTGCAATATCTTGTCTACCTATATTTAAAAGTGCTTGTGTTCTAATTATATCGTTTTTTTTACCGTTGTTAATTTTTTTATGGTAAGTTTGGACACGTTCCCCAAATGCATTTGATACAATAATCCCTTTGGGGATTACAGATCTTTGTTTTAACTCAACAATCTCTGTTATTAACTTAAAAGCGTCTGTATATAGATTTGGAATTGGTTCATAATTTATCGTTTCTTTTCCTAGAAACATGGCTTCCCCAATTCTAAAATTATTTATTTCACCAATGTTTTTACACGATTTAAACCAGTTAAAATTTGCAGAATTTCCTCCTGAAACAAATTCTAATTCCAATTCAAATTTATCCTTGATCCTAAAGACTAATTTTGAAAATTCATTCATATTTTCATCTGTCGGGATGATACCACCAAAACATTTTAAATTTGTACCAATTCCACTTAAATTTATATTTTTTAGTTTTAAAATCTCTTCGACAAAAAATTCAATATTGAATATATTTATTCCTTCTCTTAAATCTCCCATATCTACCATTAGAATTATATTATGTATCTTTTTTTGTTTAACGGCTTCATTTGAAAGCATTCTTATGGTCTTTAATTCTGAATTTAGGCTATAATTTGCGTATTTAACAACAAGAGGAATTTCAGTAATGCTTGGAATACGAATTAAAACAAATTGAGCTCTAATATTATTTTTTTTCATTTTAATAATATTGTTAATTCGTGAATCTCCTAAATACTCTATTCCTCCTTGAACCAACGTCATTGCAATAGTAGGGTTTCCTAAGACAAGTTTTGTAATCCCAATAATAGATACATTTCGCTGAGTTAAAAGATTCTTTAATAATTTTGCGTTATGTCTAATTTTTCTCAAATTTATTTCAAGTATTGGCATTTTAATTCACATAATACAATTTGTTTTTAGTTTGAACGAAAGTTATCCAATTCTTTTTAATGCTTCTTTTATAATTTCATCTAAGAATTCACTACTTTTTTTGTTTTCTGCAATTGCCATAAAGCCCATGTAACTATGAGGTTTATCTTTTGGTGTACACATTAATCCTGCAAAACAATTTATTTCTAATAAAAAAGGACCTTCTTCTGATAAGATCATGTCTACACGACCATAATCTCTAAGATTTATCGCTTGAAATGCTGAAATAGCTAATTTCTGTAATTCTTTAGACTGTTTCGGAGTTAATTTTGCAGGGCATTGGAATTGATCGTCATCTAACTCTTTTTTATTAAATGTCAAGAATTTTTCCTTTTCCTTGTGTATTATTTCTAATAAAGGTAAGGCTTTAATCTGATTTCCATTACCAATAATTCCACATGTTATTTCCCTACCTTTTAAAAATTTTTCAATAAGAACAGGTTGATTTATTGTGTTTAATCTTTTTTCAACTCCTTTAATTAATTCGTTATATGAACAGATAAGTGAGGATTCATCGATTCCAGAACTTCCTCTCCCTTGAGAGGGTTTTATAAATAAAGGATAATCAAATGGCTTGTTTTTCTTAAAAATTTCACAATCCTCTTTTGATCTTGCTAAAATATAAGGTGATGTTGGTAATCCTTTTTTAAACCACAAGTCTTTAGTAAGAACCTTATCGGTTGCTATAACGCATCCAAAAATATCAGACCCTACATAAGGTATCTCTAATTCTTCTAAAATAGCTGTTTCAACAATGCTGGATACATTAAATACGATATCAATGTCAAGACTTTTTAAATCAGAAATTATATTGTCATTCCATTTTAATATTTTTACATCATAACCCGCTTCATTTAAAGCACTTAAATGATGTTCTACTTCTTGATTAGTTGTATCGATAATATTTTCGTTTTTAGCAAATTTCTCTTGTATTGAAAAATTTCCTCGCTTTTTCTCAAGTACGCAAATTTTTATTTTTTCCTTAGTCATCTTGATCAGATTTTTTCATATTTTCATTTTCTTGGTTTATAATACATTTTATATACAATTAAATCTTGCTTAACTCTTATATTTGGGGAAACATTCGAATTTCAAGAAGGAAACCATGAGAATTCCACAGTTGTGTTAAAAGTAGATATAGCTTGTAAAAAACAATTTTAAAAAAATTATTCAATAATTAATTCTGAGCAACAGAACTTATTGTAATGGGATTTGCTAATTTTTCTTTTAGAGTTTCTGATTTTACTTCATTTTCTATAACAACCACAATTTCTGATATAGGGATATAAATAAATTTATTATATCTTGCTATTAATACAATAATTTCTTCTGTAACTTCTTTTAATACACCTCGAAACTGACTATATTGCCCTAAATTTCTTACATATACGCTAATCTTTTTAGTTTTCAGATTTTTTAAAAT
>JABCSY010000019.1 GCA_018238625.1 Promethearchaeota archaeon | reverse complement strand
TTGTGATTGATAATTATTAATTTAAGATTGATTTTGCATTAGGTATTATGATGCATCTGTTTAGTGCGATATTTCAACATTACATTTTTAATATTATTATTGCGGAATGGATATTGAACTAATCGTGATATAGGGGGGTAACTTTACCCCGCAATAAATTGCGGGGCTACTATCACTTTATCCCTACAGGATAATAATTAAAGTAAAAAGTAAATGGCCGGCACCCTAATTTTTTTTGTCAAGTTTTCGGAGTCCTAAGTCATAGGCCGGCACCCTAATTTTTCTCTTTTGTTTGTTTTTTTTTGCGGCGTGATCAGTGTGTTCAGTGGTTAATTTTTTATAAATATCATATTATTCGATAAATAACAGTTTTCTGTGAAAAAACATAAGAGGAGAAATCAGATGAAGGTACTATTTCGTTATAATTTAATGGTAGTCCTAATTTTATTTACCATTGTTATCATGGGTTGTTCAAGTTCATATTCAGACCTTGAGATCAGCAAGAACGATCAGGAGATTATAATCATTCGAAATGGTGTTACTTGTACATATAAGTTTCAGAAACGGATTGACGGAGATTTTCGAGTCGTATCTTTAGGTTTGGGTTTTGATAAACAATTAAAGAAGGATGGTGTTGAAGCATTCTTAAATGTGATTTTACTTGAGGAGATGCCGGAGAATCGGCCATTTACAGATGCTGATTTCAATAATTCAAAAGATTTTGTTTTAATCCCAGCGGATTCATTTGTGTATTCTGATCTTAAGGAGCTTCTTTCGAATAAATCCTGCTATTTAAAATTGCGATTAAAAGGCGACTTAATCTTTAAGATTCGGGAAAACGATACAGAGTTTAAGAATTTTGATATGCCGTATTTATTATTAGAGGAGGTCCAGGTTTATGAAGATAATTAAAATCATTGCATTTATTTTTTTAGTATCCTTTTTAGCACCTCTTCTTTTCCAGAAATTTTTTGAAAATTACCTTTTATTGTAATAACAATCTGATTTTCCTCAACCTCGATTATCTTAAGGATCCTACAAGGGTAATACTGATCAGATTCTGGGTCTTTTACCGTTCCAAAGTGTTCTAATTCTAATGTAGCGGATTTCCCGTCTTTTTCATTTCTGATAACATTAAATTCTCCATCAATAAACGATCCGAATTCGACGTATTGGTCAGTTTCAATTTGGTCAAGTGATATATCGTTTTGAAAAAATCTCGTCCGCAACATGCTTTTCTTGTAACGATCAATTAGTACCTCGTCTTTATCTATCTCGTCGTCATCGTGATACGCTTCAGGCCACCTAGTTAATGTATTTAAAAGATTGTAAGATTTTGGTTTATAGTCTAATTCAAATATAGTCCCTCCATCCGAGGGGTTTATATATAAGTTTAATACGTCAGATTCAATTATAACATCCATTTTACTGTCTTTATTGAAATCTAAAGGAGTAATTGAAATGTAATTGTTTGCGATCGAAAAGATTTCTGAATTCAAGCTATCTATAATATTTTCAGCGTTAATAAGATGAGTATACACGGAAAACCGCAAAAATTGCAAATAAACGCCACCGAATAATCCATGCCAGTAACAATCGTTACATTGCGCTTTATATATTTCTTCCCAAGCTTTCACTATCTTAGTTTTAATTTCGCTTTTATTTTCCTTGCTCTTTACTTTATTTACAAGCTTCTCAACTTGAATGAGTTTTTCTCGCACATAAAGCATTTTCTTGTGCATATTATTAGATTCTGGATACTTAACCAAGAAGTATCGCCAAAAACCTCCCTTTAAAAATAGGTATTCGTCTTGTTTTTGGGGATCGTCTCGAAGAATTTTTCTAATTTTCTCAAAAACTCTCCTTTCTTTAGTTGGTAAAACCCATTCTTCCATTTTATCGTAGCTTGCTGTAGGTAGATATACTAATCCTCTTGCTGGAAACTTTTCCATATATTCAGAAAGAGTAATCGATTTGATCCATTTATTGTTTACAATTTGCTCAAAAAACGCTGGAATGAAGGGTTTACCTTCGTCACCCTCTTCATGCCCCTTGCCCTCAACGTAACAGAACTCGTGTGTAGTGCCCCAAACGCCCATCTTTTCAGCGTCAGAAATTAAAAGAGCAACTCTATCTCCTTTTTCGTCAGCTATCTTCCTTAGATATTCAATGGATAAGTAAGTTGGTTTCCATGGCGTTAGATATCTTAACGCCTCATTAATCGGAAAGATTCTGAGCGTTTTCCCCTCGTCTTCAGTAATGTACGAATAAAGTGTATCACTCTCCGTAATTCCAGTAGATCTGAAATGATTATCGTCAACGATTGTGTATTTCAACCCTAGTTCACTTAAAAACGAGGGATAATTTGGTTCCCAAACTCTTTCTGATAACCAAGCCCCTTTTACTTCTAATCCAAACTCTTTTTTTATTAGGTCGGATAGCTTCTTAATTTGGGCTATTTTGTCTCTATTAGGTATAATTGCAAAAATAGGTTCGTAGTAACCCCCGCCAATTATTTCAATCTGCCCTCTTTTTGCCATAACTTTTAACATTTCTATAAATTTTGGCTTATTATTTAAGAACCACTCCAATAAATTCCCTGAAAAGTGAAGGGTAATCTTTACCTTAGGATTTTTGAAAATATTCTCAATTAAGGGTTTGTATGACTTTTCATAGGCATCCTCGATAACAAAATCGAAATTATCTACAGGTTGGTGAAAGTGGAAAACTATAGGCAGGTGAATCTGTATTTCGCTCATAATTAGTAAATTACAATTTTTTTTACTATATTACTATAAAAAAATTAAGATTTGATGACTTTAAATTTATTTGGTAAAATGTTGTAGATAAAAAGGAATCCCCTATTTCCAATTTTTTATAATTATTTGGTATATTTGAAATTATTTCTAATATTTTATTGAAGAAATTAAAAGCTTTATTTGACAAACCCTTATTAGATATAAAGGTTTAAGGTATTAATCGTTCTAAAGTAAGATGGAATTAATATTTTATAAATTAGCTTTTTCTAAACTCCAAAAATCTTAAACATTTTAAGATAGTATTTAATTTAGAAAATATATATAAGATGGCTAGTTAGAAATAATGATGAATATGAGAAATTACTTTGATAAAAATTTGATTCAACAAGTATTTAACTCAAACGAATTTAAAGGATGGCTTCTTTCGAGAAGATGGTTTGGAGATAAATCTTCGCTATCGAATTTAGCATTTAAAGTTACAATATCCTATTTCAAGATTGTATCGGAAAGAATTTTTTTAACAATAATCGTAATTACAACTCAAGAATATACAAAATCCTATTTTCTACCTATGATATCTTACGAAAAAATTCAAGAAATACTTGAACCTAGGGAAAAAACAAGCGACAACATAGTAAAATTAACAGAAAATACGTATAGTAAGATGGTTGCGCTAAATGTTTTTGATAAACAGAAAGAAAAAATTATCTCCCTTAACCTCGTTGAGGCGGAGTATTGTGTATTTTTTTGGAAAAAAATGTTATTTGATAAGAAAATAACCGAAACATTCCCCGGTTTGTCTATGGAGCTTACGCTTTATTCTGATCAGTTTGAAGATGACATTAACATGTCTAAAGTAACCAACCTCATAGAAGCTAGTTTGTATCCTGAAAGATATGAATATGGGTTAGAACAATTGGGTGGGGGAAATACCACAAATCTATTATTTTCATTAAAGATTTACAAGAAAAGTGCCAATAAAGAACCTATATCGTACATTTTAAAATCATATAAAGATTATTCGGGAAGTTTAGAGCCGAGAACTTTGTTTGTACTAGTTAAAAATAATTTTCCAAATGCTCCCAAAATATATGGAACCATTAAACTCCAAGGTAAAGAAACAATTGGTATACTGGAAGATGTTTCAAATATAGGAAACCTCGGTGACATTTACTGGAACGAGGTTAATGAAATGGTAAATGATGTTTTTAAAAGAGTAAATGACGACTATTCCTATCTTAATAATAAAGAGGAAATGTCCAACATAATAAAAAAACATTGCGTTGAATCGCTAAAAATCTCTGAGAAAATTGGATTTCAGATTAAGAAATTACACAAGGCTTTGATCTTAACGGATGATCCACTTTATTCGAAACAGATGGTTGATAGTAAAATTTATTTGAAAGAATATACGGATAATTTAAATTCCATGGTAAGTAAAATCCTGAATTATACGAGCAAAAAGTCTGAAGGAGCATTTTATAATTCGCCTAAAATTACTTCGATCTTCCTTGATGTTAAGGATATTATCGATAAATTACGTTCTGAATTTGATATTGAAAAAATCACTATACAACCAGTTCACCAAGACCTCCATTTTCAACAGATTCTATACAACAAAAGCAACGGCGATTATATGTTCTATTTTATCGACTTTGAAGGAGATCCTCAGCTTTCTCAAGAAGAAAGGAAGGCTAAATTCCCCATCGAAAAAGATTTAGCGAGCTTTCTAAGATCTCTGAGCTACATTAAATTTAACACTCTAATTAACTTCATTGAAAAAAAAATTGTCGATAAAAACAAATTTGAAGTTCCCGCAGAATTCCTTTTTAGCCTTTATTTTAGAAAGGCTTCAAAAATCAGTAAAAAACATAAAACTTTGGAAATTGTGTTGAGCCTCCTTAATTTATGGGAGAATAAATTAATGGGAAAAATATTTGATAAAAGCAAAAGACTTAAACTTCACTTCGCTCTAATTAATTATTTTACAATAGAAAGAACACTACACGAATTAAATTACGAGCTTCTCTTTCGGCCAAATGATACAATTATTCCAATCTTAGGGCTAAAAGAAATTATAGATAAAAATTGATTTTTCCTTAAATTCCATTCTATTGTTATTTAGGAATTTTCGCGAATTCGAAAGAATAATGAGACGAAGAAATGTCCAACACTTTGATTTCACTTTTATATTTTTGGCGTAAGCTCTTATTACCTTCCATTTCGTTTTTATTATAATTAGAATTTAACTCTTTTTGCTTAAACAACCTCCATAGAAAAGCTTCAACGAATTTTTTCGGACCAAATTTTTTAGTGGTTAATAGGTAATTATCATCGTCAAAAAAACTGTTAAAAAATCCTAAATTATCGCAAAAATCAATCTTATATCGTAAATCCTCTTGCTTACCGTAGATTCTTGCTATATCGTTTACGAACCTCGCTAATTTATCGCCAGAAATTAATTGCTCCTTTTCTTCTAGTTGTTCAATTAAATTTCGTAGAAAACTTTTTTTAACAACAACCAAATCACGATCATTTAGCGACTGAATTGCGGTTTTATGTTTAATTAAGTATTTGGAAAGCTCTAAATAGTTTTTAATTAAATTAGTTTTAGATATACCCATCCTTTCTTTCATGTTGTCTAAATGTTCGTTCAATTCTTCATCTATTCTAATTGTAATTACCTTAGTTGGTTTTTTTGACTTAAAAACTTCGCTTATTTAAGATCGCCTCTTATTTCCTTAATTGTATTTTTTGTATGCATATAACATTATATGTTAATAATGTAATTCTTGTATTTTAATTAATGTATTTTTGGGATAATTAAGTGGGAAATTTATGGTAAATTATTATCTCTTATTTCTTCGATTACTTCGCAAGAAATATACCATTTTATCAATGGAATGACGCTTAATTGCTCAGATCCTAAAACAACCGTTAACAGTTCTAAAATTTTGTTATATTATTTTGACATTAATAACATTTAGTTTTTTTTTTAATATCGTTTTAAAACGTGATATATTAAATAAACAACCTTTTGATTAAAAGGGATGGTCAATATTTTAAAATGATTTAAATATATTCTTATTATATATATGAATCAAAGAGATAACAAAAAACTTTCAAATAAATGAATACCATCTTGAAGAGTAAGCTAATTTGAGAAACTTTATTTTGATTTAATTGTATGGCATAAAATGTAGTAAATAGTAACTTTTTTAGTAAAAAGTTATCAAATGAATATTGAAATAGACTTAAAAGGCGAAGTAGATTTTGTAATAATGTATTCCAAAATAAAAAAAGACTTAAAAATTTTATTTAGGGTTGAAAAAATTATATGGAGATGAGCGAAACTAATTTATCAAGTTCTGAATTAATAAATTCAGACTTAAAAAAATCAGAAATCCATGGACCGTTAGAATTAGAATTGTTCGATAATAATCATAATTTGGTCGAGATAGGATCTGACAAACAGATCGAAAAGGTTGTAAAAGCACTCTCTTCAAATACAAGACGCTCGATACTTAACCAAATCCAAAGCTCAAAGGAAGAATTGGATGTTTCTGACATCGCCTCAATTTTAGGCATGACCGAAGCTAACATATCTGCCCAAATTAAAAAACTACAGGAAGCAGATTTAATTTATTGTGAGTATTGTTCGGGTCAGCACGGAGTTCGAAAAATCAGCAAATTAAAATTCGAAAAATTAGTAATAAAATTCTAACCTTCTTATTTTCTTTTTTTACGTGGAGAAATCACTCAAATAAGAAATACAATTACTGGAAGTGAGAAACTAATGTATTTTTGATTTTTTCAAAATGCCCTAAGTTTACTTTTTTAATGTTGTCTAAAGTCTCGGTTAGGCCAGCTTTTTCAATTTTCCTCACAATTTTGAAGTAGGGACTCTTTTTCAGCTCTTTAGTTAAAGCATTGTTTTCCTCGAGATTTTTAAGTAAATACTCAGTACAATTTATTTCTTCAACACCTAAAATAGTTTGGATAATTGCTAATAGCATTGTATCAAATGTAATTCTTAATATAATTTCCCTATCAAAATCCTTTTTTATATTTTTCAAATATTCTTTTAGCAATGATATCGATTCCTTAAAGAGCTCAAGCGAATTACGGGCAAGGTCTTCGATTTTTTCTTTGAAATTCGGATTTTTAGTTGCTGTTAGGCATACTGCTGAGACGGTTTGATATTCAGCGACAAAATGAATAAATCTAGCTTTAGCGTTAATCGCGGTATCTTTAGATTCTTTCTCGTCTAGTAAATCTCCTAAATTATCCATCGATTGTTTAAAATAAGTGGAAATAGTATAAAATTTATTAGCAGCAGCTTCAAACTCTTTATTGATAAGTAAGTTTTGTGCTTGTTTTTCTTCCTGTTGATAAAGTTCATCAAATTTATTGATTCTCATTACTGCCTTTAAAATTAATTGTTTGCCTAAATCTTTTGTTATATGTGACCGTTCATACGATTGTCCCGCTTTCAACAAAAGGATGGAAGCTAAACTATTATAATCTTCAGGATCTACTTTATAGAAATAATCCGCAGCTTTATTCCAACTTTCACCAGCAGTTTCCCAATCTTTCATCCTAAAAGATAAATTCCCTAATTGAATAAGTAATTTAGCTGATATCTCGTATAATTTTAATTCTTCAGTTTTACGGATTATCGATTTTAGCCGATATGTTGCTTGAATATTGTTTTTAAATTGGGATAATAGAAATGTTATTCTTATATATAATTCATCTAATTTGATATAACTTCCAATATCAAGATAAATTTGGGCTGCTTTCTCGTACTCGTCTATAGCCTTTCCGCCCTCTCCATTATCAACTAATTCTTCGGCCCAATCAATTAACTTAATTGCTTCAATTTCTTGTTCTTCTTTAAGGTCATTGTTATACATATGCGCACCTTCCTATTTACTCGTAAATTATTATGAGTTCGTTATAAAGTATATCTTTTTTACTAATTGCTGAATTAGTAATTTTATCCAAATGTGTAATTGCTATAGTTATTGTAAAAAATTAAGCTTATTTAAATTTTGATTATGTGATATTTGGCTCTTTTTCTGTATTTTATAATTTATCTAACAACTTGATATTATTATTTTTCAACACTTTCTTAAACTCTAACGCTTGATAGACAGACGCGAAGCACTCTTTAGCGTCCTCTATCGCGCCATAGAACAAAAAGTTAGAAAACCACGATGCTATAGCCATTATACTAGCTTTTCGATATTTAGTATGAAATCTTATATTAAGCCTAGGTGAACTATATTTAAAAAGAAAAAGAGTAGGCGCGGTACCAACAGGGAGTTTAAGAGAGCTACTAATAATTTGTTGCGTCTCAAGGATGTGGGCTAAACTTTCGATGTCAATTACCCCTCCATCGACCCAAATGTTCTCTATGCCAATTTTTTTCAAACCAGCAATAATATTTGTGTTTCCCGGTTGGTTGTTTTCGGTAATATAAGAATATCTTTGCGTAGAGCTCATATTACTTGAAGCTAGGATTAAAACCACAGCAGAAGTAATTTTGTTCTTTTGGAGAAGTTCAATTTCTTTCGTATTTTTTAGGTTTGAAACGGCGTTATATATAAATTCATTTGGTTTAATCCCATTTTCGGAAAGCCATTCAAGACCCGCAACTCTAGCTCCAAAAGTCCCTCCTAACACAAAAGGAGGCTCAAATTTATCAAAATAAAACTCCAGATATTTTACCATAGCTCGAGGTGTAACTGCTGAAATCTCAATTAAATCAGGAATTTTATATTTTTTGGCTAGATCTTTTTGAGCGTTAATTCTTTTAACAGCTTTTTCTTCGTCAAAATTTTCTTCATTTTTACGATCAACCAAAGTTTGACTTTGATAAAACATCGTTCCAATCATTATGGGCGGTAAATCATAACCACCATAACCTAATTTAATATTTTCACCATATGAAAAATATTCTTGCGGCATATTTAGATCATTTTAAAAATTCAATAATAAGATAGTATCATTTATAGCACTAACATTATTTAAAACTAATATTTATGCAATTTTACACCACAATTTTTACAACGATTATTTCTTAAATCTTTAAAACAATGCTCATGATACAAAGTTTTGCAATTGCTACACCTTACAAGATTTTGTTCTTCTTCAAAAATTAGATTACACACGGGGCATGAGTTAAACAACTCGTCAGAATCTAAATCCTTAAAATGTACTTTTTCTACGTGAGATATTTCTGGTTCTGTCGGAGCAGGTTTTCGTTTTATTCGTGGTTTAATCAAAGAAGTTAATTTTTGAGCCTGAGAAACTTCAGTGGGAATTTTTAATAGATAAAAACAATGTGGACACCTTACGGTCCCGGCCTGTCTCATTTTTTTATCTTTTTGGGCGTCTGCCCATGAATTTAAGCAATGAATGTGAAAGGGCGTTTGACAGTTAGGGCAATATCGTCCACTAATGTAAAAAGAACTTTTTGTATAGGGGTTCGTGTCGGAAAAACAAATCGAACATTTCTTATAATCTCCTAAACCTCTAATCTGTAACAATCGCTGTTCTTGGTCTTTAGTTAAATCTTGAACTCTTAATAAATCAGCAGCTATTTTTCTTAAAAACGCAGGATTTTCGATTAGCGAATTATCCCCTCCACCATAAGTTTTGACGTTAGAACTTGCTAGATCGTGAGCTGATTGCAATAAAGTTTGAGCATCGTTATTGTAGTAATAATTACCGCCCGTTATGTCTGACATTCTTTTTAGAATATTTTGAGTAGAAAGCTCTCCTAAACGAAAGGAATCTATTTTAATGTTTAATCCTTGAGCAAGACGCGCCATTTTCAAAGGATCTATTGACATTTTTGTGTAATTCCCATCAGAAATAACAAGGATTCGAGGAATTTTAGCTGCAATTTTCCGCAATTCTGAAATAATAAGTTTTATTGAAAGACCTAAAGCTTCTCCCATTGCTGACTTACCTGAAAGTTTTAAAGAATCTATAGCGTCAAAAAGTTGACCCTTTATGTTCGTAAATTCAACGATTTTCTTTGGTTTATCAGAAAAAGTAATGATCGCGAAGGCACTCGAAGTATCTTCAGCAAGCCTTTCGCTGATTAGCTTCTTTACCGCATCAACACTACATTTCATTCGGTTTGGCTGATAATCTGTTCGATACATAGATCTCGAAGTATCAATACAAATAACAATGTTCTCAGGAGTCCGTTCAGACAACGTTTAAATACCCTTATTACTTTTAAATATGCCCTTAATTACTTTCTAAACTTAATATGAAACAATAAGAATAAATATTTATGGTTTTATGTGTTTTATGTGTTTTTCACAAAACTAAAGTTTTATTAATTAGATCTTTTACTATAAAATAAAGTTATAGACTATTAAAAAGCATAATTGATATTAGGTTCGTTGACAAAAAATGTCTGAAGAGGAGATAAGAAAGGTTGTGATTAAAGACTTCTTCAAAAGTTCTGTTCTTATTAATGAACTAGATGAAGCGTTGAAGTTCAAGCCGAATAGTCTTATTGGGATTGATCAGATTTCTAGCGAAAAATTAATTGAACATAATATAAATAATATTGAAGCGTTAGCCAAAGTTCCATTAGACAATCTTCCCAAGATAGAAGAGATTCCTATAAACATTCTTACAAAATGGGTTAAAATAGCTCAAGTATTAGAGAAAGCGATTAGAGAAAAGTTAAGAGCTCATAAAAAATTATTAATGATTGGGCTCGATAATGGCGGAAAGACCAGTATTTTGGCAGTTCTTCAGGATAAGTATTCTATAATTAAGTCCTTGATGCCAACAAGGGGGGTTAAACGCGAAAGATTAGACTTTTTCGGATATCCAATACTCTCATGGGATTTAGGTGGTCAAGTTCAGTATAGAGAGAAACTATACTTTAATAAACCAGAGTTATTTTTTACTGAAGCTGATATAATTTTGTACGTTGTCGACACCCAAGAGACTGAACGATTTACAGAATCAGCAAATTACTTCCGTCAAGTATTGAAAGCTTTAGAACAATTAAATGAGTTTCCTCCAATTTTAATTGTACTTTCAAAAAGCGATCAGGATGTTCGCACCTCGCTCGAATGGCAGAATAACATATCTACTATAAAATCTAAATTTAATCAAATTGCTGGGGAATTTGAGAAAATGTCTATTAGTTATTCCGATACAACAATATTTCAAAAAGAAACGATAATGCAAATGTTCAGTGAGGCGTTAAAAAAGGTCTCTGACACATCTGAAATTATCGAAAACATCCTCGAAGATTTCACCCATACAATTGAAGGAAAAGCTGCAAGTTTAATTTCCATGGATGGACTAATTTTTGGAAACTTCACTGACTCAGAGACTGACACGGCATTGTTAAATAATACCGCTTTAATTATGCAAACTCTCTCAAACTTCCACAGTTCAATTGGATTAATTAGAGAGCCTTCGATAACGCTCAATTTTCCACTAAATGGGTTTACTATTCGAGGAGAAAAATTATTTGAATATTCAAAATTGAACATCCCTGTATATTTATGGGTCTTATCTGAAAATGTCGATCTTCTTTACGAAAAAATCGAATACTTCAAGCAACAACTATTACCCTTAATTAATTTATTCCTCTAATTATTTTTCTTTTTAATTCTAAATCGTTAATATTTGCGATTAAATACCGAATTCCTTAAATTAGATAAAATAAAAAGATTTAGAAATTTAAAATTATTTTCTTTATTCGTTCATACTTTCTTTTGCCGAAAGTAAGTATTCGGTGCATTTATCCATCATTTCAATCGCGTTGTTTAAATTTTCCACAACTGAAGTTAGGCTTTTTTCCTTTGCGATGTCTCGCCATTTTGCAAAACTTTCTTTGTGTGAATCGTTGTGATTTGCCCAATGCTCGCATAATTTTGAAAGCTTTAATATTTGTTTATCAACCATATTTTTTAAGCCTGAAATTAATCAATTAGATTCAATTTATAATATAATTAATCAATAAAAATTAATATGCAATTTTAAATTCTGCGTTCTAAATTTTTATTAGATTAAAATTAAATAAAAAAAAAATAAAAAAAAAATAAAAATTCAATTACTCTCTACATAATCGCTTAAGCAAGGTAGGGTCAATGATTTCTCTTGGTTGCCAATCGTTCTTCTTAAGAAATTCCTGAATTTCTGTTTTCATGCTGATTGGAATGTCCGCTTCTACTCGAATAAATCTTTCTAAATCGTTTGGAAATTGTACGCCCTTGAATTTTCGCTCAAGGTCAATCCAATGAGATAATTTAATCATCCTTCCTTTTGAGTTGTCCGCAGGTCTTAAAGCTAATTTTGCAACCAAACATATTGCTTGCTCCACAGTTTCTGCTGGTGTAAGCAAATGTTCTGGTCCAGGTCCAACCAAATGGCCCCCAGTACCATCTCTTGCGTTATACACCTTCCACGTATCTAGGTCATCAGATCGCCCTATATACATACGACGATATTCCGCTGCGTGAGGTCCAACAATTACAGGAACTCCCATCCCATTAACACTACTCGCGATACTTGCAGCTTTCTGACTCATTGCTCCCCACGCAACCCCAACAGCACCTACACGATTTAAGACATAATCAGAAATTTCTTCAAAGTTACCTCTAATTGGACGACGTGCGAAAATACTAGCCACTTTAACTGCCGCTCCTGTTATGTGAGGGTTCGAAACGCAACTTCCTACATTTACTAGACCGCCACGATCGAAATCCCCAGGATAACGATCATATAAGGTTTCACCATTTTCGTCTTTAACGAGCCCTATGTCCATTGCTGCACAACCAGAAACAACTACGATATAACCTCTCCTACAGAACTCTTCTGCAAGTATATATAACTCTTGAATTTCTTTCCCATAGTTTGCACAACCGACAAGAGCCACGATCCCTGGAATTTCTCCAAGTACTAATGGCGCTCCAACATTTCGAATCTCAGTATCTCTTATAGGACCACGTCCTACTCTCATATTAAATGTCTCATTTCTGATTTTATCTCGTCCAGCATACATTATAAGAGTGAGAGGTGATACATTTTTCATGCAGTCAGCTTCGCATCGGCCACAATCCAAACACGAATCATAACATTGCTCTGCTAATACAGAAAAGTCTCCTTCTTTGGCTAATCGTACGCCTTCTACTATGGGTAAATCGTTGGGACAGTTTCGTTGACAATTTCCGCACCCATTGCAATTCATCGCCATAGTTATACAACCGTCTTCGTCTGGAACCCCGCTTTTACCTTTTCTTATAGGCTTCACTTTAACCGCAACTTCAGCAATAACTTTTCCTGCTTTTATTGGGTCTAAAATTAATACACCAGGGGCTTTACCACTAACTAAATCGTCAATAATTTCTTCTGCGGGGTCATCAGTTCTATCCGGTAACCCTGCCATTATCTTTTCATTCGTAGCAATGAAGGGAGCGCCAACAAGTTTTGCTTGCTCAAAAGCGCGAAGATGTACGCATTGTTCGTCTACAACGACAACATCAGCTAAGCCCGAACGGATGTAAAACATCTGACGGGAAAGCGAACCGACGATTTTTGCACCACTGTAATACCTTGTTAAATCAATAGCAGTGCAACAAATTGCTCCTACATCCACTTTATCTTCCAAACCTTTTTCTCTTAGATAATCGACTAATTCAATCCCTGGAGCTACATTATGCCCAATCAACAAGATAGAGGCTTTGTTTTCAAAATCCATTGTACCCATGCCTAACTCGACGATTGGAACATCAGAGTCTCCGCAAGGAAATCCATATGCAGCAATTTGAACGGCATCGCTTATTTCCATTCCTACATTGTCGCAAAGACCAGCTAGAAAAGATTTTGACTCGTAATCTAAGTAAGAAGCCTCTTGGCCTGTGTGACCCGCTGCTAGAAGATGTGTAATATTAAATTGAACCCATTTCATAGCCTCTTCTAAATCTTCTATAGTTTCTGGCTTCATTCCGACGATTAATCGAGTCATAGGCATTTCAATTGCGATATTGTTCCCGAAATCTATAGGAACATTACCAAACTTTTCTTTTAGCCAATGAAGTAGATGGTCTCCGTGTGCGGAATGGCAACTAGCGCCTATGCAGCACGCAACTTCTACTATTTTTGCACATGCACCTTCCATGTTGATTCCGCATGCACCAGTTCTGCCCTTGGAAAGATTACACTTACCAAATGTGCATAAGCAACACATGTCGCAAATCGGCATATAAAAAGGTTTATACCTTTCCATGAGTTTAAAGAACCAGCTTCTAAGCGTGGGAATGTGAGGCTTCATTTGAGGGCCTTCTGGCTCCCACTCTGTCTCATCACCGTAAGATACTCTGCCCGTAGTCAATTCAAATCCTTTAATTTGCCCGAGTGGACCTGAGTAGCTATCAATCTTTAATTTTGCGCCTTTCCTACTCATATTTTTCACTTATTTTTGTTTTTTTTTTTTTTGAATAATAATTACTTATTCTAATAATAAATAGAATTATATTTGATATTATTTTAAAATTTATATTTTCTATTGAGAGAATAATTTAGTGAATTTAAAGGTATTTAGAAGATTGTAAAATAGAAATTGGTTAGTTAATTTCAAAAAATTAGTGTGAAATTCCATTTACTGAGTTTATTCGTTTCAAATAAGGAAAGTAATTGAGTTTTAAAAATAATTTTGTTATAAAGAGGCTAAAAACTCTGATACTTTCGCATCAGAAAGATCTGCATCTACTAAGCGATCCTCTATTTCTTCTGTGAGTAAATCGAATTTAAAAGAACATTTTTTTCCCCCAGTCAGAACACATTCTACTTCTTTACCATCGGCATCGATACCTAACTCTTCAAGAATGCCGTCGAATATTCCTAGATAAAGTAGACACAAATTTTTCGCCATAATGTTTTCTTTTTCTTGAACGGCTAAAGATTCGTATGCGTTTATAATTATATAATTTTTTTTAAACATACAAGCTAAACCACCATATCCCATGAGCATCAAGGCTTCTATAGTGCCATAAACTACTTCTTTTTTAGTAGCCATTGATTCATTGGTCCAGTCTTTATTATAGAAGAATTTTTCCATAAATATTTTACCTAAAGTCTTTCCGGTCCAGATTAGGATGTCGTCCGCATTTGTTCCGGCGAATTCACAGAATTCCATGATTTCATTTGGGCGTAGCATTACTAGACGCATGTCTTTATTTTTTTCGCCTAAAAATAACTGTCCTTCTTTTTCTTCAATATTAATTTGGAGCTCTTTTTTTAGTCGTTTGAACATGATTTTACCTGTCGCTATATTCAATATTTTTTAATTTAAAATTACAATATCTTAAATATTTATTATAATAGAAATTTATTTGGTTTAAGTTATAAATTTAATGATGTTGATATAAATAATTGTTGGATTAATTAAGTTGAAATTAAGGTGAATATCGAATTTATTAATTTTTCAATATTATAATTATTTTTAACAGAAGTAAATAAAAATTCCCAATTAGCTAATTTACCAAACTCAAAAAATTCAATAATTTCTTTCCTTGTCCTCTCAAGCGGTTCCTTCTTGTCGTGATTAAGGTTATTAATTAAATCAACTTTATTACCTAAAATCAAGAGTGGGATGTCTTTTATACCATTTCGCGTTATAATATCCCAAAATTCTTTTTTGGACTCCTCAAATCGTAATTGATTTGCTATATCTATCATGTAAACAATAATATTTGAGTCTTGTAGACCAATTAGCCATTTTTTTCTGAATAAAGCTTGTCCAGGCATATCCCACCAAGACAATAAACCCTCCTTTTTTTGAAGGTATTCTATATTGAACTTTCTTGTTGGAGTAAAAAAATTATCGTTAAATTGACCGGTTTTTAATCTTCTTGTTAAACTTGTTTTTCCGACTTCGTCAATTCCAAATAGGAATACTTTTGTAAATAATCCTGCCGGTCGGAAGGAAGACTCTGTAACTTTTTCAAGAATTTCGTCTCCGTATCTTCTTATATCGATGAATAGTGTTATCAAAAGATTCTCAATTTCCATCTCATCTTCGAAAGAACAACTTTTCTCCGTATTTAAAAACTCATTCGACAAATCTTCAAAAATTTCTTTATAATCAAAAGGGTTATCTTCTTTTTCAAACACCAACCCAATTAGCATTTTTGAATTGACGCAAATTGTATATATGTTTTGGTCGCCAATAATTTGCGGAATAGGGCTACTAATTTCAAACAGATTAGATTTGTTGTTTATTCCATTAGAATCATCTAGTTTTTTAATGCTTTCACCACAAGGTTCTATTAGAGAACCGTGATCGTGACCATAGATGATTTTGGAAACGATATCTTTGTTATCCTTCTTTACGATATCTTCTGGGTAGCTGTAAATATCGAAACGGTTTAGATCATGCGTTTTTCGTTTTAACAAAAATATTTTTGATAACAAAAAATCTTCCTAATCATTTATTTAAGGATTAAATTAATTATGTTAATAAAAAATGCTTAAAAAAAGTTTGGAATTAGGCGGATATCCTTTCTTATAAACTTTATCCTTTTAAGCCTTTAATAAATAGATAGAAAAAAGTATTTTAAACTAATTTATAAAATTTAGAAAAGATATTTATTGATCAGGTTCTTCTTCTTCTTCCTTACTCTCTGGTTCTTGGTTTTTATCTTCGTTTTGATTTTCATCAGATAAGTCCTCTGGTTCTTCTGTTTCCTCTAAGTCCTCTTTAACTTCTTCAGAAGGTTTTTCTCCGACAGGAGTATCGCAAACAGGACATTTAGCCCAACCTGGTCTCAAACCATATCCACAGTTAGAACATTCTGTCATATCTTGGTCGGGTTCCCATTCAGGTATATTCAATCCTCCGCCTCGCCTTTTTTCGGCTAACTCCAGCAACTCATCTTCTTTCCAAACTTCCATCCCTTCAGGAATTCCGGACCCGCGACCTTCAGCAAATTTGTTTAATTCTTCTTCTGACCAGGAAGGGATATTTGGTTGCTCCGCTAACCTTTTTTGAGCTTCATTAGCAAGGTCTTCTGCCGTCCAAACTTTTAATTCTTGACCCCCTGGAGTTCTAATCGGACTCCCAGTTTGTCCAGGGGTAGAACCTGCTTGAGGCGTAGCTCCTTGGGTTGGTGAAGGCACTTGACAACACGCAGCAGAAAATTTTAATAAAGCTTCGAAACAATTACCAAATCGACTATCTCCTTCACTTTCTTCAGTAGTGATAATCAAACTTCTTTTATCGGAGGGTAAAGGAACAGCAATGCTGCAAACTGCGATGTCTGACTTAATTCTTTCTGATTCTAAAGCAGTAGTAATTTTTCCCATGGAATTAAGCAATTCATCGTCTTTCATTAGGACATCTGCAATCGGATCACCGTGGCTTTCAAATTCCTCGTGATACTTAACTAATTGGCTTTTAGTTATTACAGAATCTAACGAATTAATTATGGCGTTTACATAAGAAAACACTTGAGATTTAGGCTTATCTTGAGACTCTTCTAACTTATAACCACCTAAATCAAGGTTTCCCATAAAAGGAGCAAAGAGCGGTTCACTCGAAGGATCTTTCATCTTTCCAAAGATAGTTGTTCTACCAATGAAACAATTAATTTCGCCATAATAGGCAATTGCGTTATCTAAGAAGTGGACTTTATCGTCGAACGTAATCCGTGGAATAGTTCGAAAAATAACATCGGTCCATGGCAATTCTTTTACTGGAATAATTGTAACACAGGTTTTAATAATTAATTCTGACAGTTTTTTAAGATAATCCTTTAGATGCTTTTTAATATCTTTGTACTTATCTTTCTCTAGTTCTAGTTCAGCTTGTTTCATTAATTCCTTGAACTTTTCCTCATTTTTTTTAACAGAACCTCCAAACGATTTCACGTCTCCTACGATGTTTTCTTTTAGAATGAAAGTTGCATCGTCAACGATTTTTTTTTGAAGTTCTGTGAGTTCTTCGACTAAGTATTCGCTCACGTCGAAGTTAAGGCTATTTACAAAGATTTCAAACAATTTTATTTCAGACAATTTCTAAACATACCTATTTTGATTAAATTCTTTTATAAATATATCAACGAAATGAATATAAAAATTTATTTATAACACTGCTATTTCACTAGTAGTTATTACACATCATTAATTTAAGATTAATGTAAAGATAAATTGAATGCAAATAAGATCACTGTCTGTTTTATTTCGAGCGTATCTAAAGAAGTTCAAAATTACTTAACAGAGAATTTAAAAGACCTTTCAAATGTAAAAATTGTATTTCCTGATAATACTTCCGAAGAATATTTAGAAAAAATAGTTCCAGACGCGGATGTTTTAATTGGATGGAGACCTTCGAAAAACATTTTAAATCACGCAACTAATCTAAAAGTATTCATTAATCCCGGTGCTGGTGTAAACCATCTTTTAGATTTATTCATTGGTTTAAATAAAACAAGAAAGATAACGCTAATTAATGGTCATGGAAATTCCTATTTTGTCGCTCAACATGCTATTGCTTTACTTTTAACTCTGATGAATAAAACAGCCCCTCATCATTATTGGATGAAAAAAGGAAGATGGCGAACTGGTGATGATGATGCGGCGTCAATTCCCTTGCGTTTTAGGGAAGTAGGACTTTTGGGTTATGGTGCGATTAATCGGAAGGTACATCGATTTCTCTCAGGTTTTGATGTAAAATTCCACATCTTAAGAAATGATTGGAATAAACAAAAGGGAGATTTACCAACTTTAGCAAAAAAATATAAATATAACCAACTTTATGAATTTTTGAAAGAAATAGATATTTTAATTATAGCTGTTCCAGTAACTTCTTTAACATTTGAATTAATAAAAGTAAAAGAGATAAGTTTATTAGGCCCAAATGGCCTGATTGTCAATGTCGCAAGAGGAGACATTATTAACCAAAAAGATCTTTACAATGCTTTGAAAAATAGAATAATTTCGGGTGCAGCTATAGATGTCTGGTATGATTATCATCCAAATCCAGATAAAGACGGTGTTAAGCGCCCTTATAAATTTCCTTTTCATACGCTTGATAACATTATCTTATCTCCGCATAGAGGATACTCTCCTTTCAGCGACTTGTTCAGATGGAATGAAATAATAGAAAATATTACTCGTATGGCAAAGGGGCACGAAAGGTTAATTAATGTTGTTAAGTTCGAAGAAGAGTATTAAGTTTTGTATTGTACTTAAAATAATTAGCTTCAATAATTTTCAAAAATAGTAAAACACTGTAATATTTTAATTAAAAACAAATTTTTGGTTGAGATTTAATGTTTTAGAAAACAATTTTTTAAATTTCAGAGATTTTATATTAAACACATGCATTTCAATTAGTTATTTAAGATTTTGCGCATACATTAGCGTCGTTTAATGATTTCTAAATATTCTTGTGAAAAAAAAGATATGTGATTTTTTTTTCAAATTTAAAAGTTGACTACTTTTTAGTTTTATTTACTTATAATTTTTATAAAAATTTTTCAGATACTTTAAAGAATTTTCAAAAATATTTTCATAAAAAGTATTAAAATTGAGGAAAATCAATTTTCTTTTACAATTACGCTTAAAATTTGGGATTGATTACATATTTCTCTTTAATCGATAATCGAGTAAAATTTAGATTTATGAAAATATATTAACCCACTAAAAAACAATGTTTAAATATCAGTTAGCAATAAATAATTATATAAAGAAAGATCTAAAAAAATAAAGGTTAAGGCGATTGGATGAAGATTGTTACCGTTAATGTACCTGAAAGTTATATAGGTGCTATAAATAAATTAATTGGAGAAAATGGATTGTACCCCAGCCGCTCAGAATTGATTAGGTGTGCCGTCCGAGATTTTTTATTAAAAGAACTAAAAATGGCTAACAATATGGCTAAATACAATGAAGCTGAAATTGATGATTTCGACGATGAAAATTTTGTTCGCGTACCAATAGAAAGTATAAATGAAAAGGCTGAACCGGTACGTGAATTTAAAACCTATAAAATTATAAAAAGGTTAGAACACTAACAACAATTAATAATGAGTATCGTAATATAATTAATTTAACCATTAGCAGAATAGAGTTCTTTTTTTTTTTTTCATTTTTTAATTTATTGGGTTTAAAATGTATAAAAATAGGTTAGATTCATTACATTTTTGTATAATAATTGAATATTGCTAGATTGAACAAATTTTAACAATTGTTAAATAAATTGTAATTTATATAAATATGTTTTTGATTAATTAATTTTGATGAATTAATACGCAAATAAAGTGATAAATTACTATGAAGTTCAAATTTTACAATACATAGTTAAATATTTAATAATAGTGTAATCTAGTCAAAATATGATCAAGAAACTATGGGTGTTGATATAATTTCAAACAAAAAAGATTTCCCAGCTTTTATGGAGTGGGGCATAATAAATAAGGACAATTTTATAGGTAAAACCACTTACGATGTGCCTATTAAGAGATGGGATCCTTTGTCGACAGTTATTATTCAGAATAAAGATTTTGGTCTTAGAAAAGAGCGCAAAAGATACTACGGTCATTACGCTTATTTAAGCCCTATTCGTGGAAAAAGACCTAAAGGTTTTAAAACTGAAGAAGAGAAAAACCTATTTTATGATTGTTCAAGAAAAATAAAATCAAATTTTAAGGACGTTTTTACATCGGTAACAGAGGGAAAACCAATAAACGATGATTGGGGGAAACAAATTGGTGATGGCTTTACAATAATTATTACTGAAGACGAAAAAAACAGAGACAATCCCTTTTTAGAAACACCGCATCAAATAGAAAGAATTCCTGATTCCTGCAAAGCACTAACATTAATAAATAGATACCCTTCTATGGCTCGAATAGTGGATTCTGATATTGATAAAGAGATTAAGGCTAATATGCCGTCTCATTTAAAGCTCTCACGGGGCATAAATTTAGTTACGCTCTCAAGGCATTTTTATCCTGCGTTGTGTTTTAATTTAATTCCAGAAGATGTTTTAGCGGGAATTTTTTTATCTATGAAAGCAGCAATTCTTTATTGTATCCAAGAAGCTATTGAAAAAGACTACTACGATATTCCCGTTTCCCCGTTTTTTAACATAGGAACTAAGGTTGGTGGTTCTCAACCTCGCATTCACAGTCAAGTATATATCGATTTAAACATGGACGGTCATGGAAGTCGCTTAGAAGGGTACCTCGAAGCATTTAAAGAGATGGGGGACAATTGTCATTTATGTCAAACCACTCATGGGGATAGTGATCGGATAATTTTAAAGACTGAGTTTTGGACTTTTTATGCAACGGGAAGTCCTGTAAGGAATTATCACATTCGTGCGTATCCACACGAACATATTAGACGGTTTACTCAATTGAAAATAAATCAAATCAACGATTTTGCAAACGCGATTAAGATGGTCTTCCAAGCTTTGGATGATAATTCAATTGATAAGAACCGAAATATTTTATTTAACTGTTGTCCATATGGTTATGATGCGGATTTTCATATGTTTGTTGACATAATTCCACATGAAATTATTGGTGGGGCAGAAATGGCAGATGATATGAGAGTTGCAAGAAAATTACCACATATAGCGGCAGCAGAAATTAGGAAATCGTTAGAAAAATATCTTAACCATTAGGTATAATCTAAATTTTATCTTCCCGTCTTTTGCTTTAGTAGCTCATTTTTTGTAAATAATCTCAATATTTAAATTTCAATTAAAACTAGATTTATATCTAGTTATTGTGTAATTTAGCGAGAGATTCAACATGCGAGAATGGTCTGCCATAATATTAGCGGGAGGAAAGGGGTCGAGGTTAATGCCTTTAACATCACTCGTTCCAAAACCGCTTGTAAAAGTAACTAATAAAGCTATGGTGGATTATTCTATTGCTCACTTAATATTTGCGGATATTAAGCACATAATTCTTGCTCTAGCCTATATGGGTCAAGAATTAAAAGAATACGTGGAAAAAACGTGGACTCCCGACAAGTTAGGAGATGTTGAACTTGAATGCGTAATTCAAGAGAGTAAGGGTACGGCCGACGCTTACCGATTATTAGCTAATAACATCGATTCCGAAAAGATTGTTGTTAGCATGGCAGATATCGTAACAAATCTCCCAATGAGAGAATTTATGGATTTTCATTCCAAAAAAATGGGAACTGCTACTATTTCCATGAAAACCAGCGAAAGTCATACGAGCCAATATGGAGTTGTGCTCCTCGATCAAAATAGAAAAATTTATTTATTTTTAGAAAAACCTGCTCCTATGGAACTGTATTTAAGCAGTATGGCTCAAAGAACCGATTTATTTTTGCATACAAACATAATAAACACAGGGATTTATTGCTTTAATAAAGAGATTGGTAGTATCTTACAAGAAACGGGCTTAATGGATTTTGGGGGAGAAGTTTTCCCTTATCTTCTCGATAATAGTTACGATTTATATGGATTTGTTAAGAATTATTATTGGCTTGACTGTGGAAACGCTGAAACTTATCTGTGGGCAAATTGGGACCTATTACGCAAATATTCGTGGCCGATCACCCCAAATGGTGAGGAATACGATGGAATTTACGTAATGGGTGTTATTAGTTCTGGACAAAATGTATCTATCGAAAAACCGTCTTGTTTTGGGGAACTTGTAGAATTACTTAATCGAGTAAAAATAAAACCGTTATGTTCAATTGGAGCCCAAGTTAAAATCGGTGAAGATACGGTAATCGAGAAAAGCGTTATCTGGGATAACGTAAAAATCGGAGCAGGTTGTCATATTGATAGTTCGATCGTTTGTAATAATTGTGAAATAGGCGATAATGTTGTTCTACATAACGCGATAGTTGCCCCAAATAGCAAAATTAGTGATGATATTCAAATCCGAGATAAAACTCTTGATCTTGGTACTAATATATAATTAAAAGTATGTCTATTTTCTATGATGATATTAATCATAAAAATATTATAACTCCTTTTTGAAAGCACTTTCATGTAGACGCAGTGATCAAAATATATTAATCAGATATTTCGAATAATAAATTCCTAAAGTCTAAATAATTCAAGGCAATAATAAATTCGGGATTATTAACTAGCTAGATTTAAAAAGATTAAATTTTATTTATTAGGTAATTCTTTTTTTACTATTTATTTAGAAAAAGAATTTGTTCCGAATAACAAGGGTTATTTGAAAAAATATAAGAATTATTAATTTAATTAAGTGAGAGAAATTATGGGAATTGCAGATTTAAACGAGTTAGAAATTATCTCTGGGAGTTTTAGTTTAACATTTGTAATAATATCTTTAATTATTGGGGTTACATTAATATTAAAATACCGATCATTAAAGAATAGAACTCTTTTAACGGTAGGGCTTACTTGGATCTTTATTTGTTCCTCATGGTGGTCTAGATCTATATCATTTTTAACTATAATATTCTTCGACTTTGCACTTGATGCAGTTTTGTATTTATTTCTTTTAAATGCATTTATTCCTATTGCTGTCATATGTTGGATATATTCCTTTTTCAGCCTTTTTGAGTATGAATCTAAGAAAAGAATTTTAATTGCATATTTAGTAATTTGTATCGTATATGAAGTCTTTCTTATTACATTCTTATTCATAAACACAGCGGTTATCGGTTCTGTGCAATTTTACACGGCATCTGGAGGTCCTTTGTCAATGACTTTTCAAATCTTTGCTATCTTTTCATTTTTAATAACTGGAATACTCTTTGCAAGAAAATCACTCGAATCAAATGATCCAAAAATTCAATTGAAAGGTAAATTATTATTGGTTGCATTTATATCTTTTACTATCTCAGCACTCTACGAATCTATAATGCCTTTAACACCTTTAACATTGGCTTTAATTCGAATTTTATTAATATCGAGTGCCATAGAATATTATTTTGGTTTTTTTATGCCAAATCTCTTAGTTCACATACTAACTAAGCAGAAAGAATCAAAAGAAATTGAGTGAATTTTAATTTTAAATCTTTTCATTTTTTTTTTATAGTAAATTGATTATCAATATCTAATTCTTTAAATTTAAGCTGAAAACCGCACCTGGACATAAAAATATTGAAAAAAAAATGAAAATTATCAATTATTATTTAATTATTAAAATAATTTTTCACTAATTTTAACTAAAAAATAATACAAAAGGGAGATTAATAATTAGTATTATGGTTGTTTATTTTGCGTTTTTATTTCATATCTATCAACCACCAGTGCAATTACCCTTTGTAATCAAAAAAATTGCAAATGAATCTTATAGACCAATAATTGAAGCTTTAAGTAATCATCCCTCTGCGAAAATAACTTTGAATATTAATGGTACCTTGACTGAACAATTATATGATTTTGGATATATGGATATTATAGAAGGGTTAACAACGCTTGCATCTAAAGGTCAAGTAGAATTTATTGGTTCTGGAAAATTCCATCCTCTATTACCTCTTATTCCAACGCCAGAAATTAGACGACAGATTGAATTAAATTACGAAACTAATCAAAATTTTTTTGGAGAATTATTTAAACCGAGAGGGTTTTTTCCTCCTGAAATGGCTGTTTCTGAAGAAGTATTTTCGGTTGTAAAAGAAATGGGTTACGATTGGATTATTATGAGCGGTATAGCAAATACTTTACCCGAATTTCCTACAACATTTATATCACAACATCCTAACGGTTTAAATTTACTATTTAGAGATGATTATATCTCTATTGATTGTGCATTTGATAAAATTAATACTGTTGATGCGTTTATAAATAGATTATATTACAAACAAACCTCAGAGGACTATTATATTATTCTTGCAATGGATGGAGAAACATTTGGGCACCATGTAAAACACGCCATAAATAATTTTTTGATACCTCTTTTTGATGCTCTCCCTCATCGTAATGATGTTAAGTTATGTAATGTTTCAGAAATCATAGATAAGTTCCCTAAAAACAAAATACAGAATCCACGGGCATCTTCTTGGTCAACTATGCCTTACGATTTAGCTCATGATGTTCCTTTTCCTCTTTGGTTTGACCCTAATAATGAAATTCACATTGAACAGCACCGGTTTTTTATGTACGCTCTGACTTTGATCCATTTATCGAGTAAATATCGAGATAGCATGGATGACGAAAAAAAATCAATTTTTGACAATGCGAGAAATTTATTAGATCGAGGGATCCATTCTTGTCAGCAATGGTGGGCTTCTAAAAGGCCTTGGTATTCCCCAGACATGATTCTGCGGGGACTAAACGAAGTGTTAATGGCAAGTATCAATGCTAAGAGAAGTATTCCAGATAGTGCGCCAGATATTCAAGACGCTATGGAACTAATTATGGAAGACATGTTAAAAGCTCAAAATAGAATTATTTTATCTTTATAAAAAAAGTAATCTATTCTAAGTACAAATAGCAAAATCAGTGATGATATTCAAATCTGAGATAAAACTCTTGATCTTGGTACTGATACGTAATTAAAAGTAGATCTATTTTTATTTAATAATAAGAACCACTCAAAAATAATACATTAAAGGGTTATGGGGAATTTAATGGGTTTTTTGTATTATTTGATTAAGATAATCTTTATAAATAATTTTAAATTTACTTAAAGAAGAGAAATCAAAGAACTCATACAAACTAATCATAAAATTAAGTTAGATCTAATGTTTATTGCTATATATGTAATTTTTAGTTATATAATCCTTTTTGGAGGTATTTTTTTAACTAAATTTTTTACAGACAAATTTGAGTGCCGTAAACCATATAAAACAGCAGTATTGGTTAATGTAATCTGGTTTTTAATTGTGTTCTTTGGTATTAGATTTTTGAGCGTTTTGATAACGGATTATTTAATTACTATTGGCGCAGATTTTGATTTAATTGCATATGTTAACCTTATCAATTCGGTAGTGGTGTTAATTATAAATTTAATAGTTATCGCATTGCTAATCAATGTTTTTTACAAAAGTGGACTTAAAGACTCGATTTTTATAAGTTTAGCTATAATTTCCATCCAAGTTTTCCTTCGAATTATAATAGCTAATGTATTAAGCATTATTTTCAGTTTGACAACAGGGGGAGTTATTTCGTTTTATGTTTTTCAATTCTTTTAACTACAAATAATTAAATTAAACAAATATAAAAAATCAATTAAGGTATGAGATTATGGATCCTATTGGTATTCTTGTAGATATCGTAATTTTAATATTAATGTTAATTTTAAGAGCACTGTATACTAACTGGTTGGCGACAAAACTAAAATGGGAAAGCTCTTTCAGAAGGGCGTTTCTGGTTAATTTAATATGGATAATCTTCTTGGTTGTTATGAGCTTGTTGATTATTTTCATCGCACCTCCTCTCTTTATTGAATTAAGTTTTACTATGGATGAGATAAATTTAATTTATCTAATAATCAGTTTTTTAATTTTCATAATAAACGTAATAATTGGAATTTTTATCGTGCATTCTTTCTATGAGAAAGAATATTGGGGTTCTCTAGTAGTAGCTATTATTGTGGTGATAAGTGAAAGAGTAATAATGATATTCATATATGTAAGCATCTATATTTTCCTTGGTGTGTGGCTTACTGAAGGTTTTTATTTATTTACTCCTTTCTAGATTGTGCTTAAACTAAAGACTCCTATGATAGACTTTGCAGACTTTCTAGGAACTTGTTAACTTGATATTTCGAGGTTTCCGCAATTTTTTTAAGTTTTTGATAGTCTTCTAATAACGCTTCTATTTCAATAACTATGCTTTCTTTGGATTGTGCTAGTCTATCTATTACAGCAATTAAATATATCCATCTTACGAATATATCAAACGATTCTGCGCTAAACCATAAAAGATTGTGATACCTATTGACATTTAGATATTGTTGCACTTCGGGCTCGCTGAAAAATGATTGAAAGATAGAATAAAAGTTTTTTTGAGTATAAGTATTTAAAGCAGACCAGTTTTGTAGAGTTACCATCAGTTTAATAATAGAAATTCCATCTTGCGCTTTCTCTTCTTCTTTTATGGACAACTCTTCTAGGATGTTTTTAATAAATTGGGAGAGCCTCCATTCATCAAACCAACTACGACTTTGCAGTTCATAATTCTTATCTGAAACTACCTTGCCTAATTGATGAATAAATAGCCAAGATAAGAGTATTCCCCATTCAACTTCAGAATTAGGAAGCATTTTTTCATAAATATGTGTTAATTCCGGATTAATTTTTATATTTTTTAATCTTTGTTCCAATCTTGATATTACTTTTAGTTTTTCAATTATTTCTTTTTTAACTCTTGTAACATCCTTTTTACTCGAAGAATAGTTTTTAACTTCTATTAAAAATGAATTTAATTTATCGCTAATAACTTCTACTACTTGTTCTGTTTTTTTAGTGTTTAATAAATCTTTAAAATTAGGGATATTAACTATTTCTCTAAATTTCTCGTGTAATGGTTGATAGATTATCTCGTGTAAAGTTTCATTAATATTATAAACACCTTTTCCCCCTAAGAAATCATACAATTGAGCATAGTGAAAAAATTCATTATCTTGAACTATTTGAAAATCCATAAATACAAACATTTGATATGCTTGAAGCTCTAAATACAACCCTTGTTCGTGTAGGTCTCTATTTCGTCTAATATATTCTAACCCAGTTAGATAATCTTTAAAGATGCAATATCCTTCTTTAGGTAAGGTTAAACCATCTATTAAAGACTTTTGAATTACAACTTTATTTTCTGCTAACTTATCAGCAAACCCAACGGAATTTTTAATAAAACCTTTTGTTTCAGCAAACTTATTGTGATAAAGAACCAAAGCTCGTTCGTTATTAACTCTATTTGAGTAAGCAAAAACATCTTCATTAACCACATTGCCACTCCAAAAATCATATAATAAAAAGTTATTTGCGTTAGCAAATAAGTAGCGTTTCTTCATTATAGGAAAAATTATATCTTCGTGCCGTTGAAGTAAGTCCAAGTTAATCTTTTCATCCCAATAAGCACGTCTATATTCCATGCCGTATTTTTCACTGAATCCTTCTATTTGACCGTGCCCAAACATGGGTAAACCGGGCATAGTTATGAGCATTAAGCAAACGCCGAAATATTTACCTCCATCTCCAAATTGTTTGATAGCAGTTTCTTCGTCTGGATTATTCATGAAATTAACAAATCGTTTAAGAATTTCAGGATCAAATTCTAAAGTGTTTTTTAACACTAATCGGTACATAGCGTTATCTTCGTCGCGAAGCATATTCATGAAGGCAGAATTATATACACGATGCATTCCTAGAGTTCTCACAAAGAATCCTTCAAGTAGCCAAAATGCTTCTGCTAATAGTAAAGTGTCTGGATTTTCTTTATTGATCCGATCTACAACTTCGCGCCAAAACTCCTTCGGCATTGCCTTATAGAAATCCTCTTTTGATATGCCTTGTTCAGCTCTTGAAGGAATAGCACCTCCCGTTCCTGGCTCTGGAAACCACAAACGTTGAAAATGCTTCCTCGTAAGTGTCATAGCAGCATCAAAACGAATAATTGGAAACATTCTGGAAACATGAAGTATGGTTTGTATAACTGCTTCTCTTACTTCAGGGTTCAGAAAATCTAATTGAGCTGTATCGTTCCATGGAAAACTAGTTCCGTCATTTCCATGGTAAATATATTTCTCTTCTCCCGTTCTAAAGTCTACATGTTTAAATGTAACCGCAGCATCAGTTCTAGAAAAATATTTGTCTTCTAAAAATATCCCTTTATTAGGATCGCCAGATAGATTTTCTCCAGAATAACTATAAGAAGGAAATGGAGGATAGTGTAAAGATACATACCAATCAGGATGTTCTATTATCCATTTAGAAACGATGCCCGTGTGGTTTGGAACCATATCACAAGCAAGACGAATACCCATTGTCATTGCTCTATCTCTTAAGTTTTCATAGGATTCGTAACCGCCTAAGTCATGCGCGATTGCGTAATCATACGTTGAATAAGCGCTAGCTTCCGCTTCGGGATTACCGCACCAACGTTTAATTGTCTTAGATGCTTGACTTCTTTCCCAAAGTCCAATAAGCCAAAGTCCTGTAAACCCCCATTCCTTTAATTGAGCTAATTCTTCATTTGGTATTTCATATAGCTTTGTAATAGATCTTTTATACTTTTTAGAAAGTTGATCCATCCAAACATAAACATTCTTAGCGATCATCACAACTTTAGGCATCCATTCTTTATCGCTGGTGTAATTTTCAAGTTCCATTATGTCGTATTCATAAGCTTTTGACTTACCAGGCCCTAATCCCCTTAACTTCTCTTCTTCTCGTATAATATCAATAGCGACCAAAATTCTAAACATATATTTCCCTAATTTTTCGCCCCAATGTTCATGTATATATTCTAATTGATCCCGAATAGAATGTGGATATTTGAGCGTAGGCTCATTTAACATTTCAATTAAGTTTTGATTATTTGGACCAAATTTAGATTTACCATTGAAAAATTCCTTTGTTTCGTTAATTATTTCCCTATATACAGTCCTCTTTTCTATCGATCCATCATCAAATAGTTCAACGTATGGCGAGAAAGAAGGGTTTACATTCCCAAGCCAAAGATTTAAAAATTCTTCGACGAATTGGATTTCATTTTCAACACCGTCGATTTTTTCTTTCAAGAATTGATCGATATCAATTTTTCCTTGATACACACTTTCGGGAGGAAATTCTTCGATCAATGAGTAAATTGCACCATTAAGTTTAGTAGCTCCAATTGATTTTTTCAAGTAATCAAAAAGTTCACGGTTTAAAGATGAAGCCTTTGTTTCTTCTTTGTACAAATCAAACAAATACTTTTTAATTTCATATATTAATGCCATCCCATTAAATTCTCCTATTTTAATTGCCATTTCGGGATAATTCACTAAATCTTTTTTTTGATTCAATTTTTGCACAAATAATCTAACTAAATGTATATCACCATTAAATTCAATACTTCCATTTTCAGAAAATTTGAAATCATCAAATACATATCTATTTCTTGCGGCTCTCGAGATTTTCATAGGTATTTCACTTTTTTGCCTTAGAATTTTTTTTTTATTTTTTGTTAATATTGATTATCTAATGAACATTTTAAAAGATTTCATTCCAAAAGAGAATGATAATCGTGTCTAACTAATTCGAAATTACTAGTTTTTTGATAATATTTAATAACATAAATCATTCCTAATTTTTAACAGTTAAAGTTATTAAATCAAAACTAGCTATATTAATTAGTTTTCTAATTATTTTTTGCAATACGAAATTATACTGATGTTAAATGTGTGCGCGCGTCCAAAATCTAGATGAACTGAACAAAAACGGACGAATTGTAGGAAGAGCAAATTATATATTTACACCTGAAATAGCCAGCTCTATTGGATCTATTCATGGAAGTTCATTTCAATTAGACGAAACAATCGTAATTGGACGCGATTACCATAACGACAGCCGCATGTTAAAAAGAGCATATACTTCGGGTGTTATGAGTACAGGAGTAAATGTTTTAAATCTTTCCGACTGCACATTTCCTTTATTAGAATTTACGATTAGAAGATTTGGAGCAAGTGGAGGGGCATATTTTTCAGGAGGGCATCTATATAGCGAAGATGTGGGTATTAGATTTGTAGACGCTGGAGGGATTGAGTTATCCCTCGTCGAAATAAAAAAAATCATTGATTCATACCGCAATTTCCCCACACAAATTAGACGGGCAGAACCGCGAAAGATAGGGCGCATAATTGCGATCCCTCAAACTCAAGATGTATACATTAAATCATTAGAACAATTTGTTAATAAAAAACTAATAAAAGAAGCGCGTTTAAAGATAGTAGTTGATTGTTCATTTAGTCCAACTGGAAACATAACTCCAATATTAATTAACGAGATAGGAGTTGAAGTAATTGCTTTAAACACTCATTACCGAGAAAGAACTGTAGTACCAGTACCAAGTATAAATACCATAAAAAATACTGCGGACATCGTAAAAGCCTCAAATAGCCATTTAGGTGTGTGCTTTGACGTCGATGGATCAAGGATATTACTAGTAGATGAAAATGGATTAGAAATTAGCTATGAAAATTTATTAATGTTATTTATCGCTTACGATGAGAGAATTCAAAAATCCAGAAATAGTACCGTTATTCTAACCCCCTCGATTTCTCCCGTCGTTAAAAGCTTTATAGAGGAAAGTGGACATGCAACTAAACTTGTAGAGAATTATCCAGGAGAGCTTTCGAGGCAAATTAGACAAGAAAGAGCTTGTTTTGCCGCCTCTGAGTCGCTGAAATTTTATTTTCCACATTATGCACCATTTTCAGATGGTAATTATATTTTGCTCAAAATTCTTGAAATTATGGCACATCAAAAAGATTTAATTAGTTCTCTTACAATTGGTTTTCCTAACGGGATAAAGGTTAATAAAACAATACCCGTATCAGCAGAAATAATAGAAACAATTCATAATAGGTTAATTGAATTCGCCGATGAACACGAATTAAAATACCAAGATATAATAAATGAGCTAAAAATAATTGGTGAAGACGTGTACGTAAACATTAAAGTAGCTTTAAACAGAAACGCAATCCTGTTATCGGCAGAGTCAGAAGATAAGAGCAAATCAGTAAAAATGGTAAACGATTTATCCAAAATAATTTCGAAACTATAACCTTCTAATTATTTACAAAATATTAGAATGGGAAAAAATAAAATATTTCTAAACTTAAATCCTTTCTAATGGAATTATATTTAAAATAATATGTTGCTATATTATTATTATTAATAAAATTAAAATAATTAAATAAAAGGAAGTTTTTATAGTGGCTGATTTTGAACTAATAAATTCTATAGTAATTCTAGCAACTCTTTTTCTGATATATGGCATTTTTTTATTTTTCGATCTATTTAAGAGGAACGAAAGATATGGTTATCTAGCGTACATCGTGGCTCTGGTACCTGTTAATGTCTTATGGTTTCTTCAATTTGATGTTCTTGGCGTATATTTAATATTGTTTATTCTGTGGATTTTCTGTTTATTACGAGATTTATTCGGCGTAAAAAAAAAAATTGATCCAAAAGAAATTAATGACATTGTTTTATACTTAGTTTTAGCAATTATAATACAATTAATTCTTACCGCGATTTTACCAGTATCTCTCCCTACAATGCAAACTAACACTGCTCTATATTGGTTTTTCTATTTACCAGACACTTACACAGCTGCTTTCGGAATAGAAAGTTGGGTAAACCCCACCATGTTGTTTGCTTTTAGAGTTGCAGCGTCTCTTTTGATTGGTTTAGTAATTGTTCCATTATTCGTAGATCTAAAGGGTGAGGACGTACCATTACCAGTCTTTATTATCATAATTGGGTTATTTATCCCACCTTTTCTCTATTTAAGCTACGTTTGGTTGCCGGGAGCGATGGGAATGTTGACATTTCTTATGAGTGTGATATTATTTATTCTACTACTAATGATAACTAAGAGCGGCAAGGAAGGTTAGAAAAAGAAATAACTTTATATTTTTTATTTTTTTGTTATTATTTTTATATATATTAAACAATAAATTATTGACATTATAATTTAAATTAAACTAATTTTCAGTTTGGCATAATCATGGCAAAAAAAAAAGTTGATTTTGAAGAAAGTAGCAGTGAAGACGCGATAAAAACGGAGGTAAAATACCAACTTAAGGATTTACCGGGAGTAGGAGATGTTACGATAAAAAAGTTAAAGGACGCAGGAATTATCTCGATCAAATATCTTGCAATTTATCCAATTGCTAAATTAATGGAAAAAGCGGGAATTGGAGAAAAAACAGCTCAAAAAATTGTTAAAGCTGCTCAAGACATTGAAAAAATGGGATTTAAAAGCGCAGATGTTATATGGGAAAAAAGAAAGCATTTGAATCGGTTAACAACAAGTAGTCATACATTAGACGATTTATTAGCAGGGGGAATTGAGCCAGGAGCATTGACTGAGTTTTATGGCGAATATAGGACGGGGAAAACCCAAATAGCGCATCAGCTCTGTGTAAACGTCCAATTACCCTACGAAGAGGGCGGTCTTGAAGGCAATGCCCTTTATATCGATTCGGAAGGAACTTTTAGACCTGAAAGAATAGTCCAAATGGCCGAAGCTAAGGATTTAGATTATAATCAAGTTTTACGCAATATTACTGTTGGGAGAGCTTATAATTCTGATCACCAAGTCCTGCTAGCACAAGAAGCTTCAAAGATAATTAAAGAAAAGAACATCAAACTTATCATTGTAGATTCAATAATTGGACACTTTCGAAGCGAATATGTAGGGAGGGGCACTTTGGCAAATCGACAACAAATACTCAACACTCACATTCATGATTTATTAAGGTTAACAGAAATTTTTGACGAGTTGGCAGTAATGATTACAAATCAAGTTTCTTCGAAACCTGATGTTTTTTATGGAAACCCAACAACCCATACAGGGGGCCATATTATGGCTCACGGTGCTACGATAAGAATTTATTTAAGAAAAGGAAAAGCAGAACAGAGAGTAGCCAAAATGGTTGATGCCCCCCATTTACCCGAAGGAGACGCTGTGTTTTCAATAACTGATAGTGGCATAAACGATTAAATTATGCACTTAAATTATTATTCAAAAAACGAATTTATACAAGCGTTTAAAAAGTAATAAAGAAATAATAAATTAATAATTAACATTCACTTCAACATCAATACCTTCTCGAACAGCCTGAGTTACAACACAGTATTCTTCGAACATCTTTCTGCATTGATCTGCTCTTTTACGAGTGTCAAGATCGCTAATTTTAATATCAAGATCGACATCGATCTTCTTAACTCTCCAGAAACCTTTTTTATTTCGAGCAATTGTTAGTTCTGCTTCAGCTTTCAAATCGTCTAAAGTAAGATTTCTTTTTTTTAAACAAAAGATAAAACTAGCACTCAAACACCCTAATAAAGCTAATCCTAGCATTCTTGTAGGGTTAGGCCCAAGCATGTCAACTTCATCCTTATGTGTATCGTCCACATAGCAATCTTTTACTTCCATATCCCCAAGGTCGCACGAAAATATCATTTCTTGTTCTAAAGACAATCCAACTTTGGTTTTCATTCCTTCAGACATATAATATCACATTTACATTAAATATTTCAAGTAATTAGTTTAATTTGCATCCATTTTATGGGATATGATTTTAAACTAACTTTTAACTCTTAAATATTTTTCATTTAATTTATAATGTGTAGGAATCGATTAGGTTCTGGCAAAATTTAATCTGAAGATTCAATTCTTTTTAATCGAATGTGTCTATACAAATGGAAACTTAAAAAAATAAAATAAATGAATATAAGAAAAAAATATTGGAACGCAAAAATAATCATAAATACCATCATTAAGAAAAACAAGATAACTTCAATTCCCAAACAAATCTTATTGCTATAATATTTTTCGTCAAAAAAGGATTCTGCTCTTTTATATTTGGATAAGTATTTAGGTAAATTTTCAAATTCCTCTTTTGAAATTAAAAGTTTCAGTCCTATTTGCTTTTTTTGAAAATAGAAAAAATTAGTCCCCCAATCAAAAGTATCTATAACGATATGTGTAGAATAGGCGATACCACTGAAGTACAATGCAGGCCAATTAGTAATTACCCCAATTACTATAATAAATAGACTAGGTATTATTGAATGTGAAATAAGCATTCTGTGATTGTGATCTTTAGCATATTGAGAAAAAAAGACGTCGAAATCACAGATAAAAGAAAGTAAAAGGACGAGGAAATATTCAAAAAAAGAAAAATTGAAATAGTAATTCAATACTGAAGCAAAGATTATTCCTACGCTGAAATGTGAATTTATATGCATGTTATTATACTTAAAGTGAATTAGTTGATATATTTTTTACTTTCTAACCTTTTTAAAACTTTATTTTTCGTTTCGAACCCCGCAGGACCTTTCTTTTCGATCAAAAAAGATGCTGCCGCTGATGCGATGTATCCTGCCCTTTCGACCGCGTTCCATGACTTATCAGAATTGATTAGTTCATATAAAAGAATTGCTAAGTATATATCTCCTGCTCCAGTTTCATCCACAACCGCTTTTGGTTTAAAAGCTGGGATTTTTAACAGTTTTTCTCCATTCTTTAATATCATAGATCCCCCTTCTCCCAGTGTCATGATGAATATAGCCTCATTTTCAAAGCTCTTAAAAGATTCCATTACTTTTTGTAGGTCTGTTTCACCAGATAATAATTTCATTTCAATCTCAGACCCTTTTAGAACTAATCGATCTCCTATTAAGCTAATTATTTTTTTCATGTTAGTAATAATTGCTTCGTCTGAGATGTAAGTTATTTTCCCAATATCATCAATATTTCTAAGAAATCCTTGTAGATCAATTCCAATAAAAGCACTTGGAAATTCCAATAATATTTTTGATACATATTCATAAGAAATTTCATTACACAAAGGAACTAACACGATAATATTTGGAAGGTTTGTTTTGTAAAATTCAGGGATATCTTCAAATCTTAGATTAGGACTTCTAGATTTGAGGGTTAGCGTTCTTGAATGATTTGAATAATCTAATACAAAATTCGTGTTCTCGGTTTCAAACGATTTCACACCGCTAATATCTATAGACTTGTTATCAAAACGCTTTAACAACGATTTATCAAAATTTATAATTCCTAAATTTGAGATAATACCAATATTCGTTGACTTTGTGTATTTTCTAAGCCCTAACGAACCAAAAGTAACACTTCCACCTAAAGATGGCTTTCGTTTTTGTTTAAATCGAATAATGCTGTCGATAGCTATGTGTCCAATGAATAAAAATGATAACGAATTTTTCATATAAGTAGCCGTCTTTTCTTCATTTAATTTCTTATCGCACAAAGAACTTACTTAATTATAATATTTGAAACTTTTGGTTATGGTTTAAAATAAAATCTATTTAAGAAAGAACTTCATTCTTAAAAATGAGACAAGACTTAATAAATTTGCAATAAATCAATTAACTACATTTGATTAAATTGTTTATTTAATTCTGAAATTATATTATCTTTCTCAGTAATAATTGATTTTAATTTGTTTATATTTTTCTGTAGATTTTCGACTAATTCTGGCATCGAACCTGCAGAAGTCGAAGTTGGGGATATCTGTGATAATTTTAAGTCGGCTATTATATCTTCCTTTTCTCGTATTTTACTTTCAAGGTTTTTTATTTTTTGTTCGACATTTTGGGTGGCAATCTGCGTTGCTTCTATTTTCTTAACCTCAAGAGAACTTTGGATTTCTTCAAGATCCTTTTTAAGGGATTCATTTTCTTCTTTCAATGATTCCAAATCTTGAGAGCTAAATTGGAATCCTTTTTCTTCTAAAGCATTCTTAAGTTGCGATTTCTCTTTGGTTATCTTTTCGATCACTCGTTTGTATTTGGTTAAATCAGATTGAAGATCTTTACATAATGCTTCAAGCGGCCTTGACGACGGTTCAGGCGGGAGTGGTTTAATAACGGGGGGTGCTTGAGGTTTAGGAGGTTCTGCTTGAATTACATAATCTACAGGCTCGCTTTTCATTTTTTCAATTAATTGACTATTGAGCGACTTAATCTCTTCCGATAATGATGAAATTTTTGACTCTAGTGCTGTTACATTAGATTTTCTTTTATTTAAATCTGATTGTAGCTCCTCAACCAACGCGTTATTTGCTGGAGTTGTTGGTACTGACGCAGAAACACTCGTTGTTTGCAGATAAGATATTAGACTATCTTTGGATTTAATCTCTTCGTCCTTTTCTAGCAAGAGTTTTATCATACTTTTTACTTTATTATTTAGCTCTGAATTTTCGACTTGTAAGTTGTTAAATTTTATGCTTATTTCAGCTACCGCCTCTTCTTTCTCTACTTTTAATTTTTCTTTTTCAGCAACAACGCTTTTAAGGATTTCCTCAGATCGGGTTATTAAATTGATATTGGCAGAAATCTTATTTCTTAAATCTTCGTTTTCTTTTTGTAATGATTCAATTTTATTTAGTGACTCTCCAATTACAGAAGATTGATTTTCTGATGTGATTTTTTTTTTCCATAGAGAGATAAAATCTTCTACTTTCTCCTCGTTTTCCTCTGGCATATTTCTCAAAATTTTTTCTTTAATTTTAGTTTTTTTATTTTTCTATTAAACTACTATAATACCCGAAAAATAACTAACACAATATCCATATTCACCCTTAATATCGAAACTAGTATAATATTTTAACAATTCACCTAAAGTTGCGTTTAATTTTTCACAAATTAACATTAAAGTCGTCATTGTTTGGGGTCCGCATACGGTTGTTTTTGAAGCAGCTGAAAATGTTTTTTTAGGATTAAATTCTATAAAAGCATCAATAACATCTTGATCAAATTTCTTAAACTCTCTTAATTGATTTGTATCAAAAACATCTTTATGCGACATATCAGTCGATGCTACAATAACTACATCTTTGTTTAACGCCTTAATTGCTGTAGAAATATCAGAAGCTATTTGTTCAACTTCAAATACGCTATAATCCCTTCTAATTCCCATTTTTAGCGTTACTATTTTTACGTCTTTATCTTTAGCACAATATTTAATGAAAGGTAATTGTATCTCAATATTATGTTCTCGTTCCATGATGCCGGTGAAGGCAGAACTATCTTCAACAATAATTTCACTTGTATCTAAAATTTTTTTAGATAATTCATCATCAATTTGTAAGTTACCTAAAGGCGTTTCCCAAGCTCCATCTTCTAATAGAGCCACCTTTCTATAACCAACATGATCCGTCCCTAATACGATAACTGTGTCCGGGATTCTTTCTTTAAATAAGTTCAAATACGTAAAGGCGGCACATCTTCCAGAAAAGGTATATCCTGCATGAGGAGACACACCTCCAATTATAGTCCTATTGTCTTGATTTAGCGTTTCAGGTAATTTACCTGGCCCAAATTCTTTATCAGAAAACATATAATCAAGGTTTTTTATTAAGTCTTCTTTATTACCAGGGTACCAACTTCCCGCATGTGATGCTTTTCTTATAACCAATTTTGTCACCTTCTTCTAAATAATTATTGTTCTTTTTCTATTAAATATCTTTTACAATAATCCCCGAAAAATATCCTGCATTATATTTACATGGCCCAGATCCTCCACCTTTGTCATAACTGGTGTAATAAGTTAACGTTTTACATTCGTTTGCACCCATCCTTTTACATATTAGCATTAATGTAGTAAGAATTTGTGGTCCTTTTATAGAAGACCTTGACGCGTCAAAAAAAGTTTTCTTTGGATTAAATTCTGTAAACGATTTGATTACAGCTTTATCTGCTAAGAGCATTTCTTGTACTTTTAATTCAGCAGTAAATTCATCTTTGCAAATAATATGGCTCATATCTGTAGAACCTATAAATACTATATCTTTGTTTAAGGATTGAACTGCTCTCGCTATATCTCTGGATAATTTATCTAATTTATCATAATCCATTATAGAAATAATAATTGGCAAGATTTTTATCTCTTTCTTTAAAGCACAATATTTAATAAACGGCAATTGTACATCAATATAATATTCTCTTCCAAAAGGAAATCCAACAAAAGCAGAATCGTCTCCTTTAATCATGCTACTCGTTTTTAGCAATTTTTGAGTCAAATCGCCATCAATCTCTAGGTTACCTAATGGAGTTTCCCATTCGCCTACTTCTAGTAAAGCAATGTTGTTATATCCTAAATCTTCAGTGGCTAATATTACAACCGTATCTGGAATTTTTTCCTTAAACAGATGTAAATATGTATGCGATGCACAGCTACCAGAATAAGCGTAACCCCCGTGTGGAGATATTCCACCAAAAACTGTTCTTGTTTTTTGGTTTAAAGAGTCGAATTTTTCACCTGGTCCAAATTCTTTATCTAAAAAGGATTCGTCCAACATTTTAATTAAATCCGATTTGGATCGTGGATAATAAATTCCCGCGGCAGAAGATTCTCTAAATACCAAATTTAATTTTGAGTGAATGATTAAATTATCCTAAATTTTTAAAATTTTCATTAGTAATGAAGTTATCCTTTATTCTATAGTCTATTATCTAAGGCTTTTACATCTATAACTGGAAGAGCTCGATATAGCGCGCAGGGAAGGATATTTTTAGAAGAATCATCCTATAGAACTAAGAGAATTATGAACGAAAATATCCTGCTTTTTTCCTAGCTTCCGCAGAAATCTTGCTACTTGGACCATCTCCTCTTGCTACATTTACACTTACTTTACCTTCTAAAGCTTCAAAGATTTCAGCTACATCACTATGTTTGAATCCAGGACACAATAATATAGCTTCTATTGATTCATTTTGCAGATAATCTTTGGATATTTGTACTGCCTCTTCTTGGGTTCTTACAACTATAGAATACAATTTATACATTCCAGTATCAATTACACTTCTATGTTTTTTATAATCTGCATCAGGTGCATGTGCAATGAATAAAACTTTGAATGTCATATTAGCGATTATACGTAAATAATATTTGAATCTTACTAACTTAAATTTTTAGGACTTTCATTAGTAATGAGTTTATCAGAATTTTATCTATTGTTCGTTAAATTGGAAGAGTTATTAAATTATCCGTTATACATCTAATTAGATGAGTAAAGAAAAAGAGATTCCCATTTCGCTGGAGGATATAAACGACGACGACATCCCAGAAAAGGTTCCAGCTAAATTTATTAATAATCGCGTAATTGTGTTTAACCCATTGCATGCAAGCTATTTGTACGTTAAACAAAAGTTTTTTGGGGCTCCTCTCGGGATAAGCAAACCCCGTTTAGAATATTTTTCTAAACCATCGGAATTATCACTTATTGAAGCACTTTACTTGTTGGAAAAAGAAAAGATTACTATCTTTGACGCTAAGAGCGATAAGTACCTTTCTCCCAAAGAATTTCACGAAATAGGAAAAAAAATACATCATAAATTTGAAGAAAAATATATTATTTACCAAGATTTAAGGAAAAAGGGATATATTCCTCGTCCAGGGTTAAAATTTGGCGCTGATTTTGTGGTGTATAAAAAAGGACCGGGGTTAGAGCATTCAGCATTTATTGCTCATGTGTTACCTCATGATGCAAAGATAACTGCGATTGATATGGTTCGAGCTGGAAGGTTGGCGACCTCTGTAAGGAAGAAGTTTGTGATCGCCAATCCATTAACAATGAGTTATTACTTCTTTGAATGGTTCAAACCCTGAGATATAGATAAACCCTTAAAATTGACGATAAGTTTACTATCTTCGATGAACTTTGAAAACTAAACCTACAGATCCATTATTAATTTTATCCCTTAACTCTTCAATTGGTTTAAAATTTTCATTAGGAATGTAATGGCAGATTTTCATAACCTCATTGAGAACTTTATCGCACTTCTTCTCATCAATTAGAAAACCTCGTTTTACAAGGGATTTAGTTTTATTATATAATAAAAGTATTACCTTTACTAGCCCTAGCAATTTTTTACTACTTGTATAACTATCAACTTCGTTGAAAGCATTTTGAACTAAAAATGCATTTCTTATTAAATTTGCCGTAAAGATTTCTAACCTTTGATCTTCAGCCAGATTTCTTAGCCCTAGTAGCTGTGTAAGGTATTTCAACTCGTTTTCTTTAGCTAAAATGTCATTTACTTGTTTTCTACACTCAAACCAGTTCAAATTTATCTCAGGCCAAACAATATCTCTCTCGCTCCACCATTCTGCTACATACTCAGGATAATTGGAGTATGAACTGATCCAACTAATTGCGGGATAATGTTTTAGATATGCTAATTTTGGGTCTAAAGCCCAGATCCCTTGAACAACACGTTTAGTTGCTGCGGTAACTGGTTCGCTAAAATCTCCCGCTGGTGGAGATAACGATCCTATGATTGTAATGGATCCTTTTTTTTTTCCTAAAGTTGTAATGACACCGGCTCGTTCAAAAAAACTTGATAGTTTCGAAGGCAAATACGCGGGATAACCCTCTTCAGCAGGCATTTCCTCTAATAGACCTGAGATTTCTCTTAAGGACTCTGCCCATCTTGAAATGCTATCTGCTACAACGGCAACATCATATCCCATATCTCTATAATATTCTGCGATTGTAATACCTGAAAAAAGGCTTGCTTCGCGAGCAGACACGGGCATATTTGAAGTATTGGCAATAAGAACGATATGCTCTAATAATGGTCTTCCCGTTTTGGGATCAACAGTTTCTGTAAATTGTTTTAGAAAATTTGCTATTTCATTGCCAGGCTCTCCACAGCCTATAAAAACGCAAATTTCTGCGTTACAAAATTTAGCAATATGTTGCGAAATAATTGTTTTACCAGTTCCAAACCCTCCTGGAACAGCAAAAGTACCACCTTTGGCTATGGGAAACAATAAATCTACAATACGCAAGCCAGTTAGTAAAGGTTCGCTAGGTTGATCTTTTGAGCTATAAGGTTTGCTCACAGTAACTGGCCATTTTTGTAGCATACAATAAGATTTATCTACGTTATCCTTTCTCAAGGTATATATCTCATCGATAATTGTATAATCACCTTCGTCAACAATAAACGATAAAACACCAGAATTTTCAGGAGGAACCATTATTTTATGTTTAAAAAAGAGAGTTTCTTGAACGGTCCCAATTTCATCTCCACTACTTAAAGAATCGTTTATTTTTCTCGATGGAATAAAATGCCATTTTTTTGTCCTTGACAAAGAGGGAAATTCAAGGCCTCTTCCTAATTTTCCTTCTTTAAAGTGGCTGAAAGTAAGGTCTAAAGGTCTCTGAATTCCATCAAAAACATTTGCTAACAATCCTGGTGCTAACTCCATGGATAGAGGTTCGTTAAGATTAATTACTTTATCGTTTAATTTTATACTATTAGTAGTTTCAAAAGATTGGGCTATTACACGATCTGAATAGATTTGAATTACCTGACAAATAATATTATAGTTACAAATCTTAATTAAATCATGAAGCCGAACCTGATTTTCTAATCCTTTAACCTCTACTATGGATCCATTAACAGCAGAAATAAAACCCAAATTAGAATTATTTGTTTCTGTGACCATTTTTTACTATTCCTACCATGCAAGTAAACATTATGTTTTTTATTATGTTGTTCGTTTTCTACAAATTGGACAAATTTTTACAGACTTTGTAATTAGCATCCCACAATTTTTACATTTCTTAACGATTTCTTTCAGTTGAATTGCTTGACCGCATGTAGGGCAATTTTTCCTATATCCGGTTATGAGCATCCCGCAATTCTCGCATTTATTGATAAGGGACTTGCGATACTTAAAGTTAAGATTCACTTCTTTAAATTGTTTTTGAGCTGGTTTCTCTGGTTCCGTTTCTATCTTTAATTCTAATTTTCGATGAAAATCTTGACTTCTTCTTTTTTTATCAGGAAACATTTTTGAATAAATTGGGCTTTGCTTTTTTTTAATAAAAAGGGATCCTACAAATAGCAACAGCACGAATCCTAATATTAAAATAATGAGAAGTGGGTTTGTTCCAATCTCCATCAATATAATATATAAAAAGATTAAAACAATTAGATAAATAATTAGTAGTAACATTTTAAAAGAAAGATTTTTCTTAGATGAGCTTTCTTTCGTGTTTTCAGTTTTCATATTTTATAATAAATCTACTTTACAAATATTTTTTAGAAATATATCGTTCTGCTTTAATTATATCCTCATGAGTTTTCTTAGATTCAATCTCTCTATCTATTTCTTCGGAAATAACATCTTTTAAGGTGCTTAATTTAAAGGAAACAACTGAATATGTATCGTCTAAATAAAAAGGAATATATGTAACCCCAGATCCTTGATAGAATTTGAAGAAAAATTCGTAAAAATGGAGCCTTATAGCATTTATAAAAACAAGTAATCCTTCTAACAAAATAACAATTATATTACCAAAAACCAATCCTATTATACTAATTATCTCGTTAATAACCCCCCCACCTTGAATTAAATCCATCATTGCTTGAATTGCGACCATTAAAGAGATATGTGCTAAAGCTAAAGCTAGTAGCCTTATATAAGATGCTACATTGCTCATTATCGATAATAACGTTTCAAATGACTCCATTGTACCTTCCCCAATAAGACCTCCAATTGACTCTTCTTTCAAATAAGAAACGCGGAAAAGTTTTCCAAAAGGTTTTAACAGTATTAATAATATACCTGGGAGCAATGGCAACAAAATAGGGTAAGGAGGTGCCATCCATACATAGACATCAAAACTAAAAGTAAAAATTAAAATAGTTCCTCCAGTTAATAACCATATTTTAACTAAAGAGTCTGTAAAACCTAAAAACTTTCTATGTTGCTTCCAATAATTCATAAACTGTATAAACCAGCCCAAATTAATATGTATCACTCCAATTAATACAGCGAACTTAAAAACGACCATTATATTATCTAATGGATTATATAAAGTGATATTTAAATATGGAATTGTCACAGGTTCTAGGTGTAAAAAAACCGTTCCAAATAATTCAATGTTATGCATCCCAAAAAATTCGCCATATAAAACCCCAGCTAGTATAGAACCGATTCCACAATACAGAATTATCCAGCAAAAATTTAAGAAATCTCTACTTTTTTTGTTCCTATAGACAATTGCTCCAATCAAACCTGAGATAATTAATATGATGCCATGTCCTATATCACCAAACATCAACCCAAACAAAAGTGGAAAAGTTATTGCCAAAAAGGGAGTGGGATCTATTTCTGAATAGGCAGGAACGCCGTATAAATTAGTAATAGTTTCAAAAGGTCTCACAAATAAATTATTCTTCATAATTGTTGGAGCTGTATTTCTTAAATCCTTTTTATTTTCTTTATTATTTTCCGTCGGTTCTTCCTTTAATGAAGAGACTTTCCTTTTGGAGTCTAGCGTCTTTCCTGAGTGCACATGACCTATACCGTCTTCTAGGCTAACAGATTTATTTTTTGTAATAGCGATTGATTCAATCGTTATTTGATCTTGGAACTTTTCAATCAACCCCTCTTGTATTTCTTGTTTTTTTTCTTGTGGTACAAAAAAACACAAACTTAGTCGATTTAAAGATAATTCTTCGAATTGATGTGAAGCCCAATTATATTCTTCTATATTTTGCATAATCTCATTCGTAGCAGCAAATAGTAGTGTATTATCATCTCTTAATCGTTCTAATTCCTTTTGATATTTATTTAAAGAAGTCACAATAAACTTAATTTCATCTGCTATACGGGGAAAGTTTATCCCGTTTGAGAGCAAATATTTTTTCAGAATCGGTACTTCTTCTGCATGAATGATGCGTATTCTCTCTCTAAATGCCTCTTCTTGTTCCTTTGGATATATTACGAAAAAGGCAATTCTTTCATCGCTTAAAAAATCATACTGAAAAAAATTTGGAAAATGAGAAAATTCAAAGAGATTTTCTATATTTTCGAGGTTCTTTGAGAAGGTTGTAAAGGCTTTAAATTCTAAACGATTAAACTTCGATAATTTATCTCGCGTTAGCTTATACTTTTCCAAAAATATGTAACTTACATGGATCAAATTTATTTTATCCAATTCCACTTTGATAGTGATCATATATTTTTTTAACTCATTAACTCTGTTTGAATAAAAATTAATTTCGCTCAATATTTGATTTAACAAATCGTCTACATCTTTAACTTCAAATTGTTTTCTTTCTTCTTTTTCAAATATTAATTTTTGGAAGTCTGCTTCAGTAATATTAAGGTTTTTGAATAAAGTTTCTAAATTTTGGCTTAATTTCTTAATTCTATCAAACAAAACTTTATCTTTTTCAATTATGTCACTTATTTCAGGTTTCGTTTTAATGTGAACTAGATTAAGCTGAGATATGTGTTGTAATAGAAGATCCTTGTAATTTTGGTTAATATTTACCTTAAATAATTCCATGGAGCTTTTCTTTGTCATTTTTTTTTATTCCTCAATTAAGCATTTTTTGTAATTAGATTCTTTGTATTTTTTAGCCGAATATAATTCTCTCTTTCTATTTCTTCAAGTACAGCCTTAATTTTTTTGATGTCTATTTGTAGTTCAGGAATGATTACGTTCTTCAGACCATTTATCCTACGATTTATTTTTTTAAAAGTTAGAGAGAGTTTCAACAATATATCTTCAGTCTGTGCAACAATTATAAGACTTTTAAAAAATTTTATTAAAAGAATAATCAAATCATCAAGATAATGAGATGTATTTTCAAAAGAGTAAGCTGGAAGTAATTCTTCCCGTATCAGTTCGTAATCTATTGTTGGCACTAATGTTCCAATCTTTTTTGTATAGTTTACAGCAATCTTTGGGTTATATTGGATTTTACTTAATTTACTAATCAGATTAAATTCTCGTTTACCCATTTCTTTATATGTTTGATTAAGCTTAATCATGGTTTCTTTATATAATTTTAAAAAGATTTCACGTTGTTCTAAATAATTGTCCCAATTTTTTTTGATTTCAAATATAATTTGTTCTAATTTAAATTTTAGAAAATTTTCGCCTTTAACAGCAAAAGTTAACTTTTTCTGTAGACTCATTAAATTTGTTTTTGTGGGTTTAAATTCTCTAAAACTAATTGATACTTACACCTCTTCAATGTAATACTTATCAACAAAATCTTCCCGTATTCTAAATAATTGATTTTTGGGCAAATTAGATAAAGCTTGCCATGCAATATTGAGAGTCGTTGAAAAATCCCTTTCTTCTGTGTGCCCTTGATTTAAAAATTTTTGTTCGAAAAAGTTACCAAATCTTAATAGCGCTTTTTGATTTAAGTTTAATCCATCCTCTCCTACAATCGATATAAGATCTCTAACTTCAAGGGCAGCTGAATACGACGCTAATAGCTGAGAGTTAACGTCGGCATGGTCTTCCCTAGTAGTATCTTTACCGATTGAATCTTTCATAAGGCGTGATATAGACGCTAAGACTTCAAAAGGGGGATATATTCCCTTCTTTTCTAAGTTACGATTAAGAACTAACTGCCCTTCAGTTATATACCCTGTTGTATCCGGAATTGGATGAGAAATATCGTCGTTAGGCATCGTCAAAATTGGTAATTGAGTTATTGTCCCTTTTTTACCTTTAATTTTACCAGTTCTTTCGTAGATCGATGCGAAATCAGTGTATAAATAACCCGGATACCCCTTTCTGCTAGGAATCTCTTCTTTGGCGGCACTTAGTTCTCTTAAAGCTTCAGCATAATTCGTCATGTCTATTAAAACAACGAGAACATGCATATCTTTTTCGAATGCAAAATATTCAGCAGTAGTTAATGCTACTCGCGGAATTATTAGTCTTTCCATTATTGGATCGTCGGCAAAATTGATAAATGAAATGATATTTTGGATGTTTCCACTTTCTTTAAAACGATTCATAAAAAAGATCGCTTCATCTTGGATAATTCCAATACCACAAAAAATTATTAAGAAAGGCTCTTCCGTCAAAACTTTTGCTTGAGTAACAATTTGAGCCGCTAATAAATTATGGGGTAATCCTTGACCGCTAAATATTGGGAGTTTTTGTCCTCTTATTAATGTAAAAAGACCGTCTATTACCGATATTCCCGTTTGGATGACTTGCGTTGGATATTCTCTTGCAAAAGGATTAATTGGTAATCCATTTATATCTCGTTCAATTTCGGTAAATAAATTAGAATCTAACACTTGCTTCGTGTTAATATCAATAGGTTTTCCTAAGGAGTTAAAAACCCTTCCAAACATATCACTGGAAATTTTTATCTTAAACGATTCTTCAGTAAAAGTAATTACAGCATTTTCTGAGGAAATTCCAGCTGTATCTTCAAATACTTCAATGGTTATTATCTTTTCATCCATTTTTATGACTTGGCCTGTGCGTTCTTTTCCATCCTCAGTATGGATTTTAACGATTTCACCATATTGTACATCGTGCCTATTATCTACAAATATTAAAGGTCCAACAATTTGTTTTATTTTTCTATAAATTACGCTCATTTTTTCCTAAAAACCCCATATGTTAATTTTAACGACTCTATTTCGTGTAGCATTTTCTTTCTTAATTTCTCTATTTGATCAAAATTATTATTAGGAACAGAACGGCAAGTTCTAAGAATGTCATTTACAACATCGAGTTCTTTGATATCTTCAATTAAGAAATCTTGCTTTAAGAGTCCCTTGCCCTCTTTAAAGAGTAATAGAATGAGTTTTACGAGCCCTATTAATTTTTTAACGCCTGTGAAACAATCTATCGAATCAAAGGCATTTTGAATTAATAAACCATTTCTAATCAAGTTTGAAATGAAAAGGATAAATTGTTGATTTTCGGGTAAGTTTTCTTCACCAACTAATTGGGTGACATTTTTTAGTTCGTTTTCTTGAGATAGGATGCTATTTATTTGTTTTCTACACTCGTACCAATCTATATCTATCTCAGGCCAATAAATATCTCTTTCAAGCCACCAA
>JABCSY010000091.1 GCA_018238625.1 Promethearchaeota archaeon | reverse complement strand
TATGCTAAAAATTTGTTGTTAATGTAATAAAAATGTTTGTTCTAACTCTTTAATTCTACTCATTAAAACAAGAAATGATATAAAAAAATGTTTGTTATAACCTTTTTTTTTTGTTGTTGTGTACCGCTTATTTTAGGATTCATCCCCCCACGCGTAATACTTGTTTTTACAGAGCTCACATTTATCGCAATCCCCCATACATCGTCCATCCTCGCATAGTTTGATCGCGCATTCCCGAGCAACCCTCTTCTATCTATATAAAGAACAAGGAATTATGAAAAAGAAAATTTTTATAAGTTTACGTATTCTAAAAGATCTTTAGCAACAAATCTTTCTATAATAAAAATTAAAATTTAAGTGAATTTAAGATGGAAAAGGAAAAGAAAAACGTCGCAATAATGGTTCTTATCGTAGCATTAATCGGTTCTGGTGTGGGCAATGTCGTATTAGAAATAATGGGTAGAGAGGTTCGATCACCTCCAGAATTAAACGTACTGAAATACGCCTGTTCAGAAAATTCCGCCCCTGCAGTTTTGGATCCCGTCGATTCATGGGATAGCGTTTCTAATGACGTGATAAGACAAGTTTGCGACAATTTATGGTACTACGACCTCTGCGATCCTGATTTTGCGCTCCAAATGCGTTTAGCAACGAGTTACGAATATAATACCGCTAAAGATCAAGTAGAAGTTATTCTAAGGGAAAACATTTATTTCCACGACGGTTCTTTATTCAATGCGACCGCAGTGAAATTTACTTTCGACAGAATTCTCTATTTCATCAACGCAACCGGTACATTACCAAATTACTCACGTCTTTGCGATCCTGCGAGCTTATTCATCAATATGCAAGGCATATCAATCCTTAACAAGACTGTAATTAATAGCGAATACAACGTTACCTTTTTCTTAAACGCACCAAACGCTATTTTCGTTCCTTTACTTACTTATGACGCTTGTGCAATTTTACACCCAGATTCAACTCCCGCAACTGAGTACTTAGAACTCGAGAGAGATATCCTGACTGGAACTGGCCCTTTCGAATACGTACATTTGTTTCTAGGCTATGAAATGAGATTTAAACGATTTGACATGTATTGGGGTCCTAACACCTTTTGGGACGAAGTAATTTGGGTTTATTACCCCGATAGCGTAGCTGCCGCCAACGCTTTGTTAGGTGGTGAAGTAGACGCAGGAGGAGCTCTAACCTCTATGATTGACTTATATATAGCTGATCCAGATTTAATTTTTGTAAATTTAGGAACAAGTACAATTTTTAGATACTTTGGATTAAACAATCGTAAGATCAACGAAACTCTCGTAAGAAAAGCTATTGCCTACGCATACAATTACTCCTATTTCATTGACGTCATCCGTCAAGGTTACGCAATTCGAGCACATCAATACTTACCGCCTGGATTCCCATACTACAACGCAACCTTTAAAGCGCCATACTGGAACGTTACAATCGCAAGAGAAGCAATGATGGCAGCAAGACCTACTGAAACCGCTGGCCTTACGTCTCAAGATTGGGGTGTGAATGCAACTAACGATGCCGCTTGGTCCGCGCTAAACCTTATAACATATTATATTTTAGAACATTCAGGATGGAGTGCTGGAATAGAAATGAATCTCGCATTTGCTGCTGACATGGATAGAATTGGTATTCATGTATATGGTTATGATTTTGAGCCATTTGAACCATGGGAGTATATTTGGTCAATAAATTATGATATACTTGGTATTTGGTATACCGGTTATGTACCAGATTACTTGGACCCATTCGCCATGATTGAGCCTTTATTAAGTAATTTGTCTAGCGCAAACCACCTTCAACTCAACGACCCAGAAATTATGGGATGGTTAGCGGAATACGAGCAAGAAACAGATACAACAGAAAAAGCTAAGCTATTGTATAAGATTCAAGATAGAGCGGTTAATGAACTCTACGTCGCCTTACCAGTTTCTTTCGATATGGTCATGGCAGTCCACCATAGAAGCGTTGGTAATCCTTGCGTTAACATCCAGAGAAACCTGTGGTTTAGAGATTCCTACTTCATTCCTGGAGTACCTACAGCTTCATGAATTGAATTTATTTTACGGGTTTTTAGCTTTTATAAGTAAAATAGTAGTTCTTGAACCCTTAAAAGAGATTAACAAACCGTTAGGTTCCATCCAATCGAGTTATGCTCTAAAAGAAGTGGAAAATATTTTATCCAAGCTATCAATTGTAAATCACAAAATTAGTCCAGCGCTCGCATGGATGTATATCCAAATAAAGAAATAATAATTTTATTAATTTAGGTTAAAACATTTTTTACAACATTCACCACTTGAATTTAAACTACAGCTTTCGAAATTAAAGTCAAATGGCAATACAAAATCGTTTGTAACATCGGTAATTATATCCATATAAACCGAAGAGACTTTAGAATTCTTTCTAAAATGATTGTTAACCATCTCATCAATATGAGCTAATTTAGATCCCATTACAAGAACGCTGAGATTAAAAGTACCACTCAGTCGAAATGCGTTTAACATATATGGACATCTTTTAACTAATTCTATTAATTCGTTTGGTTCTAAAGTTTGAATTTCTACTCGTGCAAGGATTAAATCCATGGTTTTAACATTTATACCAGCTTGAAATTTTAAGACTCCCGCTTTTTCAAGCTTCCGAATTCTCATACCGATTGTGGGTTGGCTCCGATCGACTCTTTTTGCGATTTCTGTATGAGTTAGCATAGGTTCCTTTTGAATTAATTCAATTATGCTCTTGTCTATTTCGTCGATTTTAAAGACTTGACTTTCCATTATCTCCATCTTAAATTTTTAATTTTTTTACTTATATTGGTTAATAACGATATGCCGATATATAAATGTTACGATACTTTATTAATAAAATTTTAATTAATATTAATAAATCATTAAAAATATCTTTAAAAGCGATTAAAATCAATATACATAAAATACAATAGGATATTATTAAATGAGTGAAAGTAAAATAGATTTTATTGAGTTTTTAAGGGTTTTAGCAGATCAGACTCGGTTAGATATACTAGATTTATTACGATATGAGAAAAAGACTTCTTCTGAAATTCAAACAGCATTAGACAAGTCTCAATCTACGATTTCTCAACACTTAAAGGCTCTAAGTAACAAAAACCTCATTATTTTTGATAAAATTAATAATGTTAAATCCTATAAAATTAAGAATCCTAATATCTTTAAGCTCGTAGAAGAAATAAAATCTTTTGTTGTGAAAATCAACCAAGAAAAGCTCAAAGATTTGAGAGATTTAGACGTTATAGATACGTTATTATGATTAATCCATTTTTTTAATTTATTATTAAAATGAATACAGCGATGAGAGAAAACACAATAATTAACGCAAAAAAAGTTTTAATTATGGGGTTAGACAATTCCGGAAAAACATCTATTGTGTTATGTTTGAAGGGTATGAAAAATCTTTCGTCGTTTTCCTCATTAAATCCTACGAGAGGCTTTAAAATTAATAAGTTTCAAGCGTTAGGCTCGGAATATAGCATCTGGGATTTCGGTGGACAAGAACAATTTCGAGAAGGTTATTTAAACGACTTTCAAAACCACATAAAAAAAACCAATAAGTTCATTTACGTATTGGACGTCCAAGATCAGGAGCGATTTGATATCTCGTTAGACTACTTAGATAAAATCGTTATCCTATTAAGGAAACATAATGTAAATGTAGATTTCTCTGTATTTTTACATAAATACGACCCAGATTTGGAATTAACAAATAAAGATTTTAGCGAAAAAGCGGTTTCTGAATTAATCAGGAATATAAAAGAAGTAATTCCAAACGATTTTACATATCAGATTTACAAAACATCGATATTTACTGTTTTTCAAAAATTAGGAATATAAAAATAAAAATAAGAAAAGGAAGGGATATATTTTGCTTGACAATGAGAACGATTCAGAAGCATCGATAAGTCGGCGTGAGTCGATTGAATATGCAATATTAATTGTAGGGTTATTTCTTACTTATTTAGCAAGTCTCTACAGTTTCTTACTTTTTCATTCGATTATAGAAGTAATCAGTGTTGTTATTTCAGGAGGAGTTTTTCTTATTGGCTGGCACTCAAGAAAATACATGAATAGTTCCTTCTTTTTGGTGTTAGGCGTCTCTTTTCTCTTCGTAAGTGTAATAGATTTACTTCACACCTTAGCTTACTCAGGAATGGGCGTATTCCTTGAATATGACGCGAATCTTCCAACGCAATTGTGGATTGTAGCCCGATATTGGCAAGCGCTCTCCTTTTTATTTGCTTCCATGGTCATCAAAAAAAAGATTAGTGCTAATTATTTATTCGTAAGCTATATCATTGCAATTCTTATTTTATTAACCACCATATTTCAGGGTTTCTTCCCTGTATGTTATATCGAAGGTTCGGGGCTAACTCCTTTTAAAATAATTAGTGAATACGTAATTGATGCAATTCTTTTAGTTACACTAATAGTGCTATACAAGCATAAAGACGAGTTTGCTCAGAAAATATTTCTTTTAATTGTTATATCCATTATTGCTACAATGATTTCAGAATTGGCGTTTACTTTCTATATTAGTGTATTTGGCTTCTCAAATTTTATTGGTCACATTTTTAAAATAATTGCCTTTTTCTTTGTCTACAAGGCAGTAATCGAATTGGGCATAGAAACCCCCTTTGATTTATTATTTAGGAAGTTGAAGTTGAGCGAGGAATCTTCGATTGAAAAAGCGGACCAATTAGAACAAGCGTACTCTGAATTTAGCCAAATCTTCAACGCATCTCTACCATTGAGGGTAATCAGCAATGATTGCGAAATCGTGCGCGTTAACGAGACATACTCTTCTCTTTTCCGCTTATCCAAAGAAGACCTTATTGGTAAAAAATGTTACGACCTTCAATTAGGGTACGAACATCGATGTCATACAGAAATATGTTCGAGGAATCAAATACAAGAAGGAAAAGGTCATTTTGAATACGAATTAGTTACAAAATTCGATGACGATACTACAATTGTTAGTCTTGTAAGAACAGTTCCCCATAAAAACACAAATGGCGAATTCATTGGAATTATACAAAATTATACTAATATTACTGAGCGTAAGATCGCGCAAGAAAAAATTGCGGATATGGCAAGGTTTCCATCAGAAAATCCTAACCCCGTGTTAAGAGTAAGTAACAAATACATTCTTTTGGCAAATAAAGCGAGTCAAGAGTTATTCTTAATCGGAGAAGGGAGTAAAATCCCTAAGGTTTTACGGGAACACGTTAATAAGTCTTTTTCTGAGAACCTAGATTTAGAAATAGAGTTGAACATTAAAGATCAAATTTACACTCTTTTCATTGTACCAATGAAAGATAGGGGATATGCAAATATTTATGGCATGAATATAACAGCTCGGAAAGAAGCTGAAGGAAGTTTGGAACGCTTTGTGTCAACAGTATCGCATGAATTACGAACTCCAATTTCGGTTTTAATTATGTCGCTTGATTTTTTAGATAATCATTCTGATTCTGTTACTCCAGACATAATTAAAAAATTAGAAGAAGGAATCAAAAGAAACATTTATCTTCTAAAAGAATTAGTAGACGATATTTTGACGCTATCAAAAATAGACGAGCGTAAAACTAAATTAAAGTGGGTCGAATATAATCCACTCACGATTATTGATGACATATTAACTTTAATGGAGCCTATTGGAAATGAGAAAAATATTACTTTTAGCGTAGATGTAGATAAAAACATTAAATTATATGGGGATACAACGAAAATTGACCAAATTTTCCGTATTATTATCGATAACGCCATAAAATATTCAAAGCAGAATAATAATATAGAGATTAGAGCCACTAATCATTACAAAGGGAAACACAACATAGATGAAAAAGATGGTGTTTTGTTCCAGATCAATGATTATGGAATAGGAATTTCGGAAGAAGATTTACCACTAATTTTTCAAAGATTTTTTAGATCTGAACAAGTAAGCGATATTCCTGGCTCAGGATTAGGATTACCTATCGCGAAAGAGCTAGTAAAACTTCACGATGGTGACGTATGGGCTCAAAGCGAATATGGTAAAGGATCAACTTTCTCTATTTTTCTACCAATAATAGAAAAAAGATTATAAGCTAATTTCTTCTTATTCTATCCTAATAGATAACTAAAAAAACGCAAATTCAGTCAGATTTGATTTGAAACCTCTAATTCTGGTTGTTGAGGATAACGTTGATTTGTTGTACAATTTAAATTTAATGTTAGAATCGAACAATTATAAAACAATTACAGCGAAAAACGGAAAAGTAGCTCTAAAAATTCTTTCGGAACTCGAACAAGTTCCTGATATTATTATTAGCGATATAATGATGCCTGAAATGGATGGTTATGAATTCTTTAGAGCGATATCCAACGAACCACGATGGAATCGAATTCCTTTCGTGTTTCTTTCCGCTCGCACTACTCCTAAAGATATAAGGCTTGGAAAGTTGCTAGGAGTAGACGATTATTTAACAAAACCTTTTGACGAGAAAGACTTGTTAGCTATAATATCTGGCAGAATAGCACGTATTAACAGAGTAAAGACTTTAAACAACAAAATCGACGAAGTCTTTTCAACTATGAATATTGAAATGAAGATGCCAGCTACTAGTGAGCAAGGAGAATTTATTTGCTTATTGCTAACGTTTTGGGACGACAAGTTTGGCCCCGAATTAAATTGTTATTACCCAGAAGAAAAAGACTTTTCCATATCCTTAAACGACATTTCAAACCAATTGTTTTCTGTAGCAACTTCCATTTATGGCCACGACAAAATCACTAAAGCTGAAGGTGTGTTATTAAATATTGACAATCTAAATAGCCGTGGATATCTTTTTTTTGATTCGTATCCTGATAAAGAAGAAAGATTTGGAGAAAAACAATATATGATTGCAGTTATCGCGCCATTAATTAACTATTTTCACACTTTAAAGATTAAAGACGTGTTTACTGATTTATCTGATAAGATTAAAAATAAATTGAATTGGAACATCGAGGAATATTGGAAAAAAATTTACGATATCTTATTGATAGAAACAGCGTTAATAGAATAGAATTAAATTTTTTAACTATTTTTATATTTTTATTTAGGATTTTTACTTAAAAGCGATACAATTCTGTTGAGAGATATTTTTCTCCTCCGTCAGGTAAGAGTGCCACGATATTTTCCCCTTCTACGAAGTCTTTTGAAGCTTCGTGAATTGTTGCCCATGCGCAAGCTCCTGCTGAAATTCCAACGAATATGCCCTCCATTTTAGCTAATTTTCTAGCCGTCTCGATGGCATCATTGTAGTCAACCGTTATAATTTTGTCGTAAATTTTGACGTTTAGCACTTCGGGGATAAACCCGGCCCCTATACCCTGGATTTTATGAGGTCCTGGTTTCTCACCTGATAGGATCGCAGATTCTTTAGGTTCTACTGCGTAAACCTTCATTCTCGCACCAACCCTATCTTTTAATACCTCACCGACACCTGTTATTGTTCCCCCAGTCCCTATTCCAGCAACAAACCCATCCACTTGGCCGGCTAAATCGTTAAATATCTCTAAAGCCGTAGTTTTTCGGTGTACATCTGGGTTTGCTAGGTTTTTAAATTGTTGAGGGATGAAAACTTTTCCTTTTACTTTAGCTATTTCTTCCGCTTTTGAAATCGATCCTTTCATACCGCCTTCTTTTGGTGTTAAAACCACTTCAGCACCATAAGCTTTAAGAATTTGGACTCTCTCGATAGTTACGCTTTCGGGCATTACTAAAATTATTTTATATCCTTTTGACGCACACACGAGCGCTAAACCAATGCCAGTATTTCCAGAAGTAGGCTCTACAATGGTTATATCTTTATTAATAAGACCTTCCTCTTCTGCTTTCTGTATCATGTTCATTCCAATTCTATCTTTAACGCTACCTCCGGGATTAAAAAACTCCAATTTTACAAATACATTTGGCTTAACGCTTCCGGTGATTCTGTTTAATTTCACTAAGGGCGTTTTCCCAATTGCTTCAACTATATTATTATAATAATTTGCCATTAAATTCATCTTTTTATTTTAAAACCATCAATCATTAAAAATAATCTACTTCATATTCCACTACCATTTTCTCCGTAAAATATTTCGATATCTTCTTCTGTTGTTTCCGAAATATGTGGAAAATGTTTCTCTAATTCTTCGATTCTCTTATTTAAACTCGAGATAGCGATTGAAATTGGGTCGGGAAGTTCACCGTGGCGCAAATCAATTTTTTCGATTTTTTTTCCTTTTTTCGATACTATTTTCGCAGGAACCCCTACGACTACGCAATTTGAAGGTACATCGTTAACAACTACGGAATTCGCGTCAACTCTCACGTTATCTCCAAGAGTAATAGGTCCTAAAATCTTAGCGCCAGTTCCAACAACAACATTATTACCTAAAGTTGGATGCCTTTTTTTTTGTTCTAAATTAGTACCCCCTAAAACTACGCCTGCGTAAATCGTTACGTTGTCTCCAATCTCAGCGGTTTCCCCTATAACTACCCCTGCTCCGTGGTCTATAAAGAATTCACACCCAATTTCTGCACCTGGGTGAATTTCTACTGCCGTTAGATCTCGTGCAATACCGGAAATATATCTAGGTATGTATGGTAGTCTTAATTTCCAAAAAAAATGCGCTATACGATATAATAACACGGCCTTAATCCCAGGATAACTTGTTAACACTTCAATTAAGGTGCGTGCAGCGGGATCTTTATTAAACGCAGCATTCACATCTGAAACAAAGAAATTTAGAATATTTGGAAGGTACTTGTTAATTTCGCTGTAATCCAAATCATCCGTTTTAAATTCTAATTTTAACAAACAATCTGTGCATAGAGTCCTTCCATTCATTGATTTTAAACTCAACTTTTTGCCACAAGATAAACATCTAAGAAAATCATCCGTTTCCATTAAATAATCTCTCTCATTTTTTTGGAAATTTATTTATTCATACTTAACAAAAAAATCTGTTTTATCAAATAATTTATGATTATGAATAATAAATTTTTAGAATAATCAAAATTTTATTATATAGAGGTTTAAAGATGGAATATGGATATAGTGGCAAAATTTTAAGGATTAATTTGTCAAATGATAAGATTAGTGTAGAACATCCCGAAGAGATATTCTATAGGAAATATATTGGTGGAGAGGGTTTTGTTGCGTATTATCTTCTAAAAGAATTAAAGCCTAACATAGATCCTCTTGGTCCCGAAAACAAGTTAGTTTTTGCTACAGGACCTATAACGGGCGTATCTATTGCGGGAGCGGGGAGAAATAGCGTCGGTGCAAAATCACCCTTAACAAATGGATTTGGCGAAGCTGAAGTAGGGGGATATTGGGGGGCGGAGTTAAAAAGAGCTGGTTTCGACGCAATAATCATTGAGGGAAAAGCAAAAAACCCAATTTTTATTTGGATAAAAAATGGAAATGTAGAGATAAGAGACGCTAGCCATATCTGGGGGAAAACAACCGGTGAAGCTCAAAAAACAATAATTGAAGAATTAGACGATAAATTTGTGCATATAAGTCAGATTGGCCCGGGAGGCGAGAATTTGGTGCGATACGCTTGTGTGATAAACGATCTTCGTAGCGCTGCGGGTCGAACGGGTATGGGAGCCGTCATGGGTTCTAAAAACCTTAAAGCCGTAGTTGTGAGGGGTAATAAGAGACCTAAAGTGGCTAACAAGGAAAAGTTAAGAGAATTAAGGGATTCTTTTAGTAATAACTACTTGAAAAATTATAAAGAATATTACTCGTATGGAACTGGTGGAGGTGTAATGGAAATGTTTGCCACTATAGGGAACCTTCCAACTCGAAATTTTAAAGCAGGGGGGACTAATAGGGCAAAGACTCTAGACCCTAAAATTAACAAAGAAGAAATTAATCTAAAAATGGAAACTTGTTTTGCGTGTCCAATTAAATGCAAAAAGGTGGTACAAATTAAAGAACCGTGGGTCGTAGATCCAATATATGGTGGCCCAGAATACGAGACACTTGCCGCTTTCGGCTCTAATTGTGGAATTTATGACTTAAAAGCTGTGTGTAAGGCTAATGAACTTTGTAATAAGTACTCAATTGATACGATCTCTACTGGTATGAGCATTAGTTTTGCCATGGAGTGCTTTGAAAATAACATATTAAATGAATCCGATACTGGAGGGATAATCTTAAAGTTTGGTAATTCCCAAGCCATGATTCAAATGATTGAAAAAATTGCTAAGCGAGAAGGTTTAGGAGATATTTTAGCTGAGGGTGTAAAAAGAGCCGCCGAAAAAATTCAAAACGGAGCGCAAGAATTCGCCATTCATGTGAAGGGACAAGAGCTTCCGATGCACGAACCACGCTTAAAACAAGGATTGGGGTTAGGATACACGATTTCACCTACAGGAGCAGAACACATGCACAATCTCCACGATACAGTTATTGCAAGTGAAGGCTCGATAGCTAATTTTAATACATTTGGAATATTAACACCACTCCAACTTGACGATTTGAGCGCACAAAAGGTTCGAGCCTTAATATATCAGATGAATTGGGGTGCTTTAGGCAATGCTCTCGTAATGTGCTATTTTGTGCCGTGGAATTCATTTGAGCAAACAGAAATAGTTAGAGCAGTTACTGGTTGGAATACCTCAACTTTCGAATTGATGAAGGTAGGCGAGCGTATAATGAATATGACCCGAATATTTAACTTAAGAGAAGGATTTTCGAGTGATGACGATCGTTTACCAGATAGATTTTTCCAACCTCACACTTCAGGAGCTCTAGCTGAAACATCTATCGATTTAGAAAAATTCAGTGAAGCCAAAAACATCTACTACGAAATGATGGGCTGGGACAAAAATGGCGTTCCTTCAAAAATAAAATTGGATGAACTCGATATTGGTTGGGCTAATAGTTATTGAACTATCAAAACTCATAATCTTTTCTACTCTCTAATATTAAAAATAAAATTATCTTAATTGTTTGTGTAACCATTACGAAAAAAACCAATAATTATACTAATATATAAATAAAAGAATCTTCACTTCAGTATTTGAAGAGTAATCACTAAATTTAGAGATTTTAAAAAGTTTTGTTCTTAGAGGTAGAGGAATAAGATTGATTTCCGACGATAACAAGCGCGAAAATGTTAAGACTCAATTTCAAATTTTTATGGAAATTGTTACCGATTTGGTGATGATTATAGATCAAACAGAAGATTTCAAAATTGAGCTAATTAACAATTGCCCATTATTGGAAAAATTAGGATACGCTGAGACCGAATTAGTTGGAAATTCTTTCCTAAATATACTATTTTCAGAAGATAAAAAAAAAACGATAAAATTTTTAGAAAAGGAGATCGATAGTTTTAGTAATTTTCAAGAAATAATGCTATTTACAACGAAAGATGAAATAATTTGGGCGGAAATAAAAGCAAGAAAATTTACCGACGAGGATAAAAACGAGAAAATCTTAATTATTTTGAAAGATATTTCAAAACAAAAAAAAATAGAAGGAAATTTAAGAGAAACTGAAGATAGATTTAAAAAAATAACAGAAACTATCCCAGAAATACGCTTTTGGAAATTATTTAATCCTAAAAAGTATGAAGAAGCTTTACAGAGCAGCTATGAAATGCTACAGATGGTCATAGAAAATATTCCACAATATATTATATGGAAGGATATTGATCTGAGTTATCTCGGATGTAACGATAATTATGCCAATTTAATTGAGATTGAACATCCCGAAAATATTATAGGTAAAACTGACGAAGAATTGCTTTTAGATAAGAATCAAATACAATTTAACAAAGAACAAGAAAGGAAAGTTATCGAATCTAACAAAGTTGTTTTTCATACTAATGAATCTTGGACCCTCAGAAACGGAGATAAGATTTGGATAGATGTAAATAGAATTCCTTTGTTAAATTCTGATGGAAAAGTTGCAGGACTTTTGATTACCTTTGAAGATATTACCGAACGGAAGAACGCTGAAGAGAATTTGCGTAAACAACATGAGAGATTAGAACGGATCATGGAGACTAATCCCGCAGGGATCTTATCTGTTGATACGAGCGGCCATATTACATATGTCAATTCCCAAGCTGAAAAAGTTTTACACTATCCTAAAGAAGAATTATTAAAAAAAACATTTATAACTAATAAATTTAAATTTTTAGACTCAGAAGGCAAAGATATTCCTAAGAATGAGCTCCCTTTTCAGATTATTATGAAAACGAAAAAACCAATATTTGATTTTCATGCAACTTTTAAGGTATCTACGAATACAAATATTCTACTTTCTATCAATGGAACGCCTTTGTTAAAGAACAACGGAGAAATTGAGAATATCATTTTTACAGTAGAGGATATTACTGAAAAAGAACTAGCTGAAAAAATGATTAAAGATTCAGAAGAAAAATATAAGGATTTATTAGAGACATCAACAATTGGTATTTTAGAAATAGAATTGGAAAACAATAGCGTTTCTTACATTAATCCAAAATTATTAGAATTTATTGGGTATCAAGATAAAGATGTTGACTATGTCAACAAAAAATTAATGGATGAAATAATTCATCCAGACGATCTGCTAAAGTTGTTAAATTCAGAAGAGGGAAAGGATATCGAATTTAGAATTGTGACTAATAAAGGAAAAATAAAATGGTTACAAGGAAAAAGATTAAATCAATACGACGATAAAGATAATCTAATTAGTTTTAGACTATGGTTAGAAGACGTCACTGAAAAAAAAATGTACGAAGAATTGATTTATGAGTTAAATATTAATTTTTTAAACTACACAACGGACATTCAGCAAAATATTGAATTATTGCTAAAAACTTGCTTAAAATTACTTAGTGGAAACATTGTACTATATATCACTAAAAGCGATCATGAAGAAGAAGAGCAATATAGAGTAATGAGTAGTAAGGGGGAAATCACTAATTATACTTCGGAAGAATTTACGAAAGATTTATTCATAAGCGAGTTATTTAAAGAAAATCACGACTTTACTCAGGAATTCTTTGACATTCATAAAACGAAGTATGCCAAATCTGATCGTTATATAGTTGAAAGCGGTATCAAAGCTTGTTATGGTAAATTAATATTATCTGGAAACGACTTAAATAGTTTACTCTGCGTTTTGTTTCAACAAAATCCAACTATTACTAACCAAAACAAATTAGTATTATTCTTAATATGCGATGCTCTCGAAATAGAACAAAGGCGGTGGGAATCTCAACAGCATTTGGAGGAACAGAACCGAATGTTAAGCGAAATAAACAAATTAAAAAGCGATTTGTTCAGTAGAACATCTCATGAGCTCAAAACCCCTTTAATTTCAATTAAAGGATTCACTGAATTATTGTTAAAACTACACTCAAAAAAGTTGGATAGCGATGTTATTTCGATTTTAGAAGAGATCAAGAGCGGTAGTAAGCGTCTTGAGGATTACATTAACGCACTTGTCGATAGTTCTCAATTAGATCAAGGGTTGTTGAAATTAAAAAAGAAACGAGAGAACCTTACATTTTTAATCAAATATTGTATTAAACAACTACAAGGTATGGCTCAATTAAGAGAGCAGAAGGTTAAACTAAATATAAAGAACAATATATATACGAATTTTGATAAAGAGAAAATTTACGAAGTTATCACCAATTTATTGATAAATGCAATCAAGTATACACCTATAGGTGGTACAATTACAATTGATTCTCATCAAAAAAACAATCACTATGTAATTTCGATAAAGGACACCGGCATTGGACTAACTAAAAAAGAAATATCGCAACTTTTTACGCAGTTTGGTAAGATTGAAAGATACGGCCAGGGATGGGACGTAGGCATCGAAGGGACGGGGCTAGGTTTGTACATTTCGAAAGAATTAATTGCCCTTCACGATGGGAAGATATGGGTCGAATCTGAAGGCCGAAACAAAGGAAGTACTTTTTTCTTTACTTTACCAATTGAAAAAAAATAATTTTTGAAAAATTTGGACTCCATATTTTTTATTAACAGCCACTTTCTTACTTTACTAAATAGAATTGAGAAAAACAAAATATTGTTTTTATCAAAAAACTATAGGTGGAACTCATGAGTAACAATAGTAAAGAAAGGGGATTTGAAAAATTAGATGTAGTAAAAAAATATTTCCAAAAGATATTCACTGTAATGTCTAAAGATGTCAGAGAACAACTGATGGATTTAAACCTATCAAAAGACGAATTAAAAGAAGTTAAAAAAGAATTAGTTTTCTTACCTGAAGAAAAACAGAAAGATTACTTGAACGAATTATCTAAGAAAAAATAAAGCTGAAATTAATTGACAAAAGACAAAAAAAATGCCTTGTATTGGTCCGAATTAGGAATGAAATATTTTAAAGCAGAAGATTACCTAAAGGCAATAGAGTGCTTTGAAAAAGCAGTAAAGATTAACCCGTTAAGTAGCGTTTCCTGGAGTAACATGGGAGTTGCTTACGAAAAGTTAGAAAATTTCGACAAAGAACGAGAATGCTGCGAAAAAGCAGTGAGTATCGATCCTTTGGATAATTGGGCGTGGTATAATTTAGGAGTAGCATATGAAAAATTAGAAAAATCTCAAGATGCGATTTTGAGCTATGAAGAAGCCATTAAAATAGACTCGCAGGATAGCGCTACTTGGTTTAATTTAGGGCGATTATTCGAGTCGTTAGGTGATTTTAAGAAAGCAATGCATTGTTTTGCTGAAATCCTTAAATTTGACCCTACAAATATTGAAGCTGAAAAACTCTTAAGCGGTTTAACAGAAGATAAAACCCAATAAAAATCATAAGAATGCGAAGTTCGTTTCCTTTTTTAGTCTTTTTTTTAGCTGTTCTATCGTTTTATCTTTTTCTTCGATAATTTTTTGATTTATTTGTTTTATTAAATTTATCTCTTCTCTGAGAATAATAATGATTTTTTCTTTTTCTTCTTCGGACTTTTCCATAATATTCATGATCTTACTTACTTCAATAATTCTAGTAATCTTTTCAGAACCGTCGCTAATTCCGTTTGCTGTTGATTGCTTAAGATCTTTGTTACCTGCAATTGGTTCGTTTTTCAAAATTCGACCTCTCTTTAAAAAATAACATATTCGCTCTAAATTTTATATAATAAGTTTTATTTTTTAAATGTTTTTACAATTCTGTCGAAATCGTTTAGTAGGTTTTCGCAGAAAAAATCTATGTTTTTTTTTTAAGTTAAACAAAAAAAGGCACATTTTATCGAATTAACATAATTTTCTTGCGAATTATTCCACTTAAAAAACATATAGGCATTGCAATTAATTATTACTCTCATTTTAACTACCAAATTCAATAACAAATTTTTTATTAAAAAGTTCTTTTCACTTCTTAATATTATAAATTAAAATTGTTTGATCAAACAATCAAAAAAGAAAAATCTGTACTTTTTTACGCAATTACTTATCAATTTTAAAACTATAAAAGAGACTTGTATTTATAATGAGCGAAAATATAGAAAAATATATCAAGCGCAAGGTTTATAAAGGCACGAGCTCTAAGATTTCTCAAAAGTTTGTTGATGCTGGTTTGGAGAAGCTTAGAGCCTGTATTAACTGTGGAACTTGTAGCGGTAGTTGTCCTTCTGGTAGAAGAACTGCTTTTCGAACACGTTCTGTGCTCAGACGCGCGTTAACGGGAGATGAGTCGGTATTAAGTGATATTGACATCTGGCTTTGTAGTACTTGTTATTACTGTTATGAGCGATGCCCACGAGACATACCTGTAACTGATATGATTATAAAACTTAGAAACATTGCTGTTGAAGAGGGCTATATTTTAGACTCTCACTTTGGTTTGGCTAGCGATATTTTTTATGAAACAGGTCATGGAGTACCGGCTAATGGTGAAAACAACAAAAAGTGGAGGGATTTACGCGAATCTTATGGATTACCACCACTACCTCCGACAGTTCATTCCTATCCAGAAGCCGTGAAAGAATGTCAAACTTTAATGAAAGAAGTAGGTTTCAGAGATTTACTGGATAACGCGAAAAAATTAAAGGATAAAAGAAAGCTAGAAGAAGAAAAAGAAAATGAAAAGGAGGGTAATTAAAGTGAGCGACCAAAAAGATTGGAGATACGCTTTTTTTTTAGGATGTGTTATTCCAAATAGATATCCAATGATAGAGCGTAGCATACGCGATGTTTTCGAGGAGCTAGGTGCAGAATTACTAGATATGCTTGGAGCGTCGTGCTGCCCCGCCCCGGGAGTATTTAGGAGTTTTCATATTCCTACTTGGCTCGTTATTGCGGCGCGTAATATAGCAATAGCTGAAGAGATGGGTGTTAGCACTATGACTGGGTGTAATGGGTGTTACGGTACGCTACGCGACGCTTGGTGGGACTTAGAACATGACAAGGAAGAAAAAAAACACGTAAACAATCTCCTTGCTAAAATAGGGAAACAATATACTGGAAATTTCGAGCCAAAACACGTCATGCAAGCTTTATACTTAGATATGGGGAAGGAATACATCAGAGGATTTATTAAGCACAAATTTAAGGATTTAAAAGTTGCAGTGCATTATGGATGTCACATCGTTAAACCTAGCGATAAGCGTCCATGGGATGGCGAATACGAGAATCCTACCTTCCTTGACGAGATAGTTGAACTCACTGGGGCAACTAGTATTGAATATAAGGAAAAATTCATGTGCTGTGGTGCTGGTGGAGCCGTCAGAACAGCTGTAAAAGAAGTCGCAGCCG
>JABCSY010000090.1 GCA_018238625.1 Promethearchaeota archaeon | reverse complement strand
CTCAAATTAGAATTAAAGGCAATTTTGACGAAAACGAAGCAGTTATGTACTTCCACCCTTTATGGAAACAATTATTTGGTTGGATTGTACCAGAGGGTAATAATATTTACCGACTTGGCATAGCATCCTCTAAAAACGTAAAAAAAAGTTTCCTTATTTTTTTAAAGAAGTTAGGCATAGATATCAACAATAAGATAGATCAGCAAGGAGGGATTATCCCGTACGGAATTACGAACAAAAGCGCTTTTAAGCATGTTTTATTGTTAGGGGACGCAGCAGGGCAAGTTAAAGCCACAACAGGAGGAGGCATTGTCATGTTATTAACTGCTGCGAAGCACGCTTCAAATTGCGTTAAACTTAGTTTCAAACAGAATAATTTTTCAAAAAGATTTATTAAAAAACATTACGAAAAGCCTTGTTTGAGAACAATTGGTAAAGAATTAAAGCTTCATTACATTATACGGCTTATTTTAGAAAGACTAACAAACAAAGATTTTGAAGTTTTCTTTAAAATAGTAAAAGAAAATAAAATTGAGCATATTATTACGCTCTATGGCGATATGGATTTCCCAAAAGATTTAATTTTCAAGTTATTAAAAAACCCATTAGTTATTACATTTTTAATCAAATTTTCGTTAAAAAACCCTAATATTTTTATCAAATTATTGAAGTTATTAACTAAGTGAAATTTAAGCGGTTAAATTTGAAGGAGAATTATTATGAATAGTAGAGAAAGAATACGTAAGGTTTTAAATTTTGAAGAAGCTGACAAAGTACCCTCTTTTGAGATGTCAATAGATAATTTCAAAATATGTGAACACTTTAACGAGAATTATGTATTTCAAGGAATGGTAAAAAGTTTTAATGACACTTACGATCTATGTCAAGGAGATACAGACTCTTTAACTAAAACTATTATAATGGCTACGGAAACAAGATCCTACATTAAAACTACCTTCAATAAGCATGTGAATTTGTATAAAAAGCTTGGAATCGACTTGGCAATTGTTCCATTGACAGGCTATATCCTTTTCCCTATAAGTTGTAATAGAACGCATTTTACTGACGAATTTGGAAGAGTTTTCGATGTAAGAAAAAACCCTTCAGATGGCATGGATATGGCATATTATAAGGGTGGGGCATTTAAAAGTTTTGAAGAATTTGAATCGTTTCCGCCTTTAGAAGTTAACACTCCTCGAAGAGAAAAATATTTTAAAGCAATGAGAAAAGCAGAAAAAGAGGCTCAAGGAAAAATTTTCATTATCCCTGCTGTATGGGGTTTATTTGAACCTACCTGGCAAGTTTTTGGGTTTTCAACTTTTAGTAAACTATTAACTGACTCAAAAAAGATCAAAGCTGTTTTTGATAGATTTGGTAAACATCTGGTAGAATTAGTTAAAACTTTTATCGAATGGGGAGAAACCGATGCGATAATGATAATGGATGATTATGGATATAAATCGGGGTTATTAATGAGTCCTAAAAACTATAGAACTTACGTACTTCCTTGGTTAAAAGAAAGTTGTAAAGTTGCACATAAAGAAGGTTTAAAAGTGATGTTACACAGCTGTGGAGACGTTATAGAAATATTTGAAGATCTTGTTAATATTGGAATTGATGCGTTTCATCCTTTCGAACCGACAACTGCAAATCCTGAATATGACATTTTTAAACTCAATGAAAAATATTCTGGTCAAGTTACATTTATTGGAAATGTTTCTCCACAAGATCTCGCCGATAAAGAGCCAATCTTTATAGAGAATTACACTAAAAACCTTATCAAAAAGCTTGCTCCAGGAGGTGGTTTTATCCTAAGTTCTGGACATAGTATTAATCCTTCTGTTAAATTAGAAAACTATTTAGCCATGCACGATACATTAAAGAAATATGGAACTTATCCTATTTCTATTAACTAATTATTCATTTTATTTGCCACAAAATATTAGTATCTTTAAATTTCTAATTTCTAATTTGAGAAAAGTCGGGGATAATTCAACAAGCTTATCGACGGTCTTTGATGAAGTTAAACGAAGGATACAAGGGATTAAGAAGATGGGAATTGGGTTTAAAATTATGAAACAAATGCTTAAATCTCAAGATGATGAAATTGAGATTGAGGAAATTAATAGTAAAGTTTTATAATTTTATCCATAAGAATGAAGCCCCATGGAATGCAAATCTTGAAGAATTTTTTAGAATTATAATTTGAAATAAGATGAGAAATTATATAAGTTGGAATGATTATTTAAATAATGAGAACATATGACAACAACTAATCCATTAAAAGAGGAAGTTATAGCTCTTATTAAAGAATTACCCGAAGATACCACATTAGACGATATTATATATCATCTTTATGTTAAACAAAAGCTTTTAAAAGCTAAAGAAGATATTGCTCAAGGTAGAACTTATTCTCATGAACAAGTAAAAGATATGGCAGAAAAATGGTTGAAATAAAATGGTCTGAATCTGCCAAAAATGATTTCAAAAATATTGTAAATTATATTTCTCAAGATTCACCTGGTTATTCAGAATATTTTATAAAGGGTATTTTAGAAAAAATAGAATATCTTAAGGATTTTCCTAAAATAGGCCGAAAGGTACCTGAATCTGATGATCCAAATGATCGGGAATTAATTTTTCAGCGTTATAGAATAATCTATTATGTATCTCATAATTCAATCACCATTGAGATGATAATACATGGTAGTCGTCTTTTAAAGTTTGATAAATAACATTTTACGAAGTTATATAGAATATTTTCTAACCCAAATCCACTACAAGTCATAAAGTATCATCCATTGGCCGCAAAAGGAGAGACCGTTCCTCATAGCTTAAAGATCACTGCAACTGCTGACGATGGAACCATAATGGTGGTTAGACACAAGCAATTTCTCGTTGAAGGCATTCAGTTTCATCCTGAATCCATAAGAATGAACCATCTCGTTTTTATTTTATCTCTTTTGAAAGGTCAATATTACCTTATTTTCCTGCAAATCTTCTTTAATTAAATCATGCTCATAATAATTCGACTTCCTTACGAAGTCCCTTTCCTCTTTCTATTATTTATATGGTACTAAATTTCTAATTAAGTTTTTAAAAAAGAATCCAATTATCTTATTTAATAATATTAAAAAACAATTTAATGAGAAAAATGGATTGTAGAGAAAGAGTTCTTGCTGCGTTAAATATTGAAGAACCAGATAGAGTTCCGTGCCACACCATTCTTATCGATGCGAATAATGTAGATATAATCTTAGGAAAACCGCAAATTACCGATTTTGACACTGTAGAACAGATACAGCGCGATAACCCTGATGGATGGATAGAAGAGTTGAGTAACCTAGTAGAAAGCGTAGAAACAAGCGTTTTCTCCCGTTGCGTGGAAGCAGCTGCGGCAATTGGGCTTGACTGTATGCAAGTAGGTATATTACCCTTTTCTTTTTTTGATGATCCAAACGACGACCGTCTTTTAATGAACGACATTTTTGGACGTGTGTGGGAAGCGCGAAATAACGAGGGTAACTTCAATCCTTACTATTTATATGGTACTATGAATACTCCTGAGAAATGGGAAGAGACTAAAGAAAACATAGAAGGACCTATGACTGAGAAATATACTAAGATGGCTAAAAAATTCTTCCGCCGGATAAATAAGAAGCATAAAGATAAAATATTTATTGCCGTAACCAACGACTTAGCGGGCGTTTTTGAAAGCGCTTCGCAAGGCATGGGCTTTACTTATTACTCTCGAATGCTTCATAAAAACCCTAAATTTATCAAAGAAGTTCACGAAGTTATTGCTAAATTTACTGCTGCCTGTTATAGCGCGTATATGGATGCTGGGGCTGAACTGTTTATAGAATCGGGGGATTTAGCTTACAAAACCGGTCCAATGATGAGTCCAAAAAAGTTCAGCGAATTATTACTTCCGGCATATAAAACGATTACTGATGCTGTTCACGACCGAGGAAAAAAAATCGTGTTACATACTGACGGTCAAGTTACCCCGTTGTTAGATTTCGTTGTAGATTGTGGTTTTGATGGTTTGCATAGTCTTGAACCCACGGCAGGTGTCGATCTAGCTCTCGTGAAGAAAAAGGTTGGCGATAAATTGTGTCTTTTTGGAAACATAGATGTCGCGCACGATCTTACTTATGGGACTAAGGACGAAGTCTTTGCCGCAGTTAAGCACGCAATTAAAACTGCTGGGCCCGGTGGCGGATATGTAGTTAGCGCTGCTAACATGCACCCTACTGTAAAAGTTGATAATTTGCGTTGGATGGTTGAAGCAACGAAAAAGTTTGGTAACTATCCAATAAACCTGTAAACGCCTTTAATTGAAATTTAAAAATTTAATATTACTCCTTCTTTTTATGGAGGTACCATGGAGAAAAACGCAACTTGATTATAAAGCAAGTACCATACCACCATAAAAACGATAACAACAATAGTCGAAACAAGCCCAAAACCCTTCACGCCTTTAGGAATGCCTAAATCCTCGCTTTTTCTTTGGACAATTGCGCGAATCGTGGCCACAATATAAATTAGAGTAACAAGCAGAGATACGATCCATAAAAATAATACAAATAAAGAAAGTGTATAAATAGGTTGTCCAGCATACAGCAGTGCGTTGAGCCATTCCCAATAAGAAATTATTACATAAGATGGAATTGAACCGTAAATCCCAAAAGTTAACAAGAAGATAAAACTCCATAAAAATCCTTTGATAGACGACATACAACTCAACAGTTTTTTCTTTATTATTATTATTTACTTTCCAGTTTTATTAATTATATTATCAATAATTTATAAGATTTTTATCTTTATCAATCGATTTTAATCAAAAGTCTAGGTTAACATTTTTATGGTACTTAGATAAGAAATAAAAAAAAGATAGTCAATTAAAAATTAAAAAAAGCCTGTCAAGAACTCAAAACCACTTTGTGGTGTGGACATGGTTACAATCAAGAAAGTCAGTATAATTGCGTTTATCACAGCCCCTGTAATGATATTTCCGGTTTTTCTATAAGTTATTATAGATACCGCAGATGTTAGAGTAAACATCACTAATGAGATTGGGATAAAAGTTCCAAAGTAAAATAAGCTTCTCATAACAACGCCGATGAGTAATAGATATACAAAATAATACAGAAATGGAAGGATAAAGCCCAAAAATAGTATTTTAATAGTATCACTAATAGAGTCACCGAACCTGTTTTGAATTATCACTTGAGTCATTAAATTGAGAGTTAGGATTACGAAAAAACTGATGATAAAGTAGATTGGCATTGTCCAGGTTTTAGTTACGGAAGGAAACAATCCTAAATAGTTTAACCCAATTGATAAATATGAGATAAGGTATATTATCGTTCCTAATATTGCTCCTAATGCTAATTGCTTGAGAAATCTACTTCTTCCTTTAAAAGGTTCTTTAAGTATGTCTTTAAAAGTTAAATCATCTTTCTTCCCTATTCTCCACAATAAAACCATTAATCCAAATGCTTGGCCAAATAACAAAGCAACAACAAACCCGGCTATGGCTAAAGGTAAAATTAGTAAAAATGGTATAAAAATTATTACGCCTGGAACACCAAGTAGCAGTGAATATATTATTGACTTAAACGATAAGCTTTTAATTGAATAATCTGATGCATTAATTTTATAGGGTTTTATTTCTGCCTTGTTTTCTCTCTCGTTTTTAGACTGTAAAATCAAATTAGATAATGGGTCAACGATTAAGAAGAAAAATCCAACGCCACCAATCACTTGTACTAATAATATCAAAGCTCTTACATTCACGTAAAAGGTTTCATCTACTACATCGATATCAAACGAGTTTATAGCCCAATCTCTTGCTTCACGAATGAAATCTTCGTCCCAGGCGACCGTAAGGTGATTACTATTATCATCTAAGTAAATCATTGATGCGTTTCCTTGTTGGAATGACCCATATATTTTGTTTGAATCCACATTTGAAATAGGGATGCCCACGCGTGTTGCTAAACTCTCCTTTAGATACGAAAGTTCAACAGCTTCATCAAATAAAGCTTGGATCATTAATACATTTAAAGGACTGGTTGAATTGCCTTTTCTTAGATCTGGATATAACCAGGTTCCAATTCCAATAAAACACTTGAATGCCGTATCGTTGTGTATTAACTCTTGTCCTAATCCTCCCATGCTATATCCGATATATCCTAATGAGTCCATGTCTACATCTCCCCTAGTTTGTAGATATTCTTTAATAGCAATAACATCGTTAATTTTTAAGCTAGAATCACCCGTAGTACTTTGACCATGCCCTCTGAAATCAAAGGGTACAGCAACAAAACCTACTGCTGCCAGTTCTAAGGCGTAACCTTTTACCATTTCTTTATTTACCATTGAACCATGCCCAATTATAATAGCTGGTTTGTTCAATCCCCCGTCCAAAGGTTCAAAAACATTAAAGGAAATAGTTATACCATCGTCTGTTTGAGTTGATAATCCATATGTGCTTTTGACGCTTAAAGGAACTATAAAAATGAAAACAGTTCCAATTACGAAAATAGCCAGAAAAATACAAGTTAATGCGATTCTTTTTTTCGATAGATTAAATTTATTCATATTTTAATACTCTGATTCATAATTATATAAAAACTCCTTTTTAGTCATCGTTAATTTTATAAAAGCGACTTATAAAATTTAATTATAATTCCGCAAACTACTTGGAAATTCATCAATATTTTATTAATGAAAGGTTTTTATTCTTCATATAATTTTTAGACTTAATTAAATACTTAATTTTGAAGAAAATGTCGACTAAACAAAAAGAACAAAAAGTTAGAAATAGATGGCTCGTTGTTATAGGAGCCATACTAATACAATTAGCATTAGGGACGATCTATTCTTGGGGAACGCTCACCATCTTCCTCAGTCCATTTTTAGGCGAGGCTAGAGAGCTTACAGTATATATTTTTGGAGTAGGTTTATTATCCTTTGCGATTACGATGATTTTTGCGGGTAAATTGCAGCAAAAATACGGTCCGAAAAAGATCGCGATCTTAGGCGGGATTTTGATTGGAATTGGCTTGATATCGAGCGCTTTTATGACAACTTTTATAGGGTTTTTAATTACTTATGGCTTTATATTTGGTGCTGGTATTGGTTTCGGTTACGTGTGTCCAATCGCTTCAGCTGGTAAATGGTTTCCAGATAAAAAAGGATTCATTAATGGAATCGCGGTCGCTGGATTTGGAGCAGGTGCCTTCGTGTTTAACTACGTTATTAAAGCCTTAGCAAACCCAACAGGGTTAGAAACCACCGATCTAAACTTTGTTGCTACAGTTTCGCAAAATATCCCAATGATGTTTATTGTTTTAGGAATAATTTACGTCGTTCTTATTATTGGGGGCGCAATGACTCTAAGTAATCCTCCTGAAGGTTGGAAGCCTGTAGGGTGGGTACCTCCACCTCCTTCCGAAGAAAGTGGAATTTCAGGGTTGGAATTTGAGCGAGGTCAAACTGTAAAATTACCTCAATTCTGGATGCTTTGGACAGCTTTTGCGTTAAGCGCGATGTCTGGTCTATTAGTAATTGGATCGTACGCTGCTTTTGCTAAATCTGTTGATGTTGGAGATAATTTCATTTATGCGATTGGAACTAGTGATTTCGTGTTAATTGGGAGTTTAGCAGCTTTACTCAACGGATTGGGTAGAATAGTGTGGGGTAAATTAGCAGATATGATAACTTATAAAAAATCAATGCTAATAATGTTCACAACCCAAGCGATCTTAATGTTTATATACTTCACAACGAACATAAATGAGATATATTTCCTTATAATAACATGTTCAATATATTTCTGCTTCGGAGGTAATTTCAGTTTATTCCCTACTGCTACTGCTGATTTGTTTGGCTCAAAGAATTTAGGTCCAAATTACGGGATCGTCTTTACTGCTTATGGTGTCGCAGGATTTATTGGTGCTGTTGGTGTGAACTTATTTGTTACTATTTTTGGGGGCTATTTGATATTATTTATTATAATGGGATTAATGTCAGTTGGATCAGCAATCCTAGCGTACTTAATTAAGCCACCAAAATAAAGATAGAATTTGTTAAACTTTTTATTTTCTTTTTATTTACTTCTTTACTGTTGTATGTACTATATTTTTGTCAGTAAATTTGTACTTTAATTTTGTCAATTTATGTCACTAATCTGCGGATTTTTCTACTCATATTTTCTACGTGATATTTCAATTAAAATAAAATAAAAAGGATTTAGCATTAGATCTTAAAGATCTAATGTTTTTAGTAGTACTCCCTTCAGGTAGACCAAGATGTTCTTTCCGTCGTTAATTTCTTGAACCTCTACGGTCTTACCTGATAATTTATAATCGATGGTATAAAGATTTCCCTTATACTTGATAGTCCCATTATGAGTTATTTTCCGTATTTTTTTCTTTTGGTTTATTGGCACGTTGTAAGAATGGGTTATAATCAGCTGATCTCTATAGTATAATTCTATTTTATCTTCGTATTCAATCACCTCAACTCGTGTCCCAGAGTAGCCTGGAGGAACGTGAAATTTTTGCGATTTATAATGGATCTCATTGTATTTATTGACTTTTCTCTGCTCGATCTCGTGAAGCCAACGGTTCCAATTCACGTTAGCTTGAAGAGGCCTAAAAAATCGATCTTCGGTATCAAAATATCTCTTTATAGGAGGATTATTTCCAGGCATACTTCGATGAGGCTTTTCTGTATTGTACCACTCCACCCAATTTTTAAAGATTTGGTTGAAATCAGTCAAAGAATAATCAGGATTTTGTTTTACTTTGAATCGAGCTTCTCCCAGAAACATCTGTTTCACGGTTCCAAACCATCTCTCAAGCTTTCCTTTAGTCTGAGGATGGTAGGGTTTAGCAAAAATCGGTTTGACGTTTAAGATCTCTAATAATTTAGTATATTTTGTTCCTAATTCGCCGATTAGATTCTTAAATTGGGTTCCGTTATCCGCAAGAATCTGATTTGGTCTTCCATATGCTAACACCGCATTCCGTATAACTTTTATGACGTTTATTCCCTTTTGGTCTTTAAAGTATTCTGCCGCCACGATAAATCTTGAATTATCGTCAAGTAAGGCAATTAAATAGAGTTTTTCCAAGTGTCCTACAGTTTGAACTCCGGCGATATCGATTTGCCAGAGATCATTTGGTTTGGATCGTTCAAATTTTATGTATCCTTGTCGTCGATTTCTATTCTTATACACTAGCCCCTGTTCATGAAAATATTTATAAATCGTTGAAAGGGAGGGTGTAGCGTTAGGAAACTCTTTTTTAAGTAACTTCCATACTATTGGAGCGCTTCTCTGAGGTATCTCTTTCTTGAACTCTACAATACGGGTAAAAATCTCAGGAGGATATTTCCTAACTCGTTTATGCTTTATCTTCTGATTCTGTTGATCGGGTGAATTCTTCTTATTACGATCGTTTAGCCATCTATAGATTGTTCTCTCCGATTTTCCATAGTGAGATGCAAGTTCTTTAATTGATAGTCCCCTATTATGACGGAATTCTCGAGCTTCTTCACGATTTGATTCTTTTATGCTTTTTTTCATAATTTCTCACAAATACATCTTTTATCGTAGATTTTAGTTAAATATCGTATACCTTAAGCTCTTATTTAAAGAAAATACGATTTAGGTCATACACTCTCATTTAAAACCCTTTATCCTAAGTTACCTCTCACTTTAAAAATGTCACTTAAAAGAAAAACGACAATACATTTATTGTCAAAATAGAAGAGATAAAAAGCATTAAAAAAAAAGAGAATTTACTGACATTTTTAATTACAGATGACTTGTGGTCAATAACCTAATAAATGGCAATAAATTACAGATTTTGTGACGTTTTTTAATTACGGATCACATCTTTACTCTAAATATTAGCAGAATTTCGAATAAATGCATCAATTAAACGAATTGTATTAAGAATATCCTCTAATTTAAGCAAAGATGTGGGGGAATGGATATATCTACAAGGAACAGATACAACTGAACTTGGAACACCTTCTCGGGAAATATGAATCTTACCTGCATCAGTCCCGCCATATATAGGTTTCTTAAATTGATAAGGGATTTTTTCATGTTCAGCATTTTTCACGAGTCTTTCGTTAACTTTAGGACTAGAAATTATTGATCTATCCGCTATTGTGATTGCTGGGCCTTTCCCGATGTAAGCTGGAATTTCTGCTTCTTTAATACCCGGAACATCGGCGGCAGTTGTGTTTTCGATAGCAATGGCAACGGTTGGTTTAAGGGTAAATGCCCCTGTGATCGCGCCTCTTCCTCCTACTTCTTCTTGCACTGCAAAATTAAAAAGCAAAGTATCTTTAACAGGCGCTCCTTCTTTCAACATTTTCATGATGTGAAGGAGTACATTACAACCAGTGCGATCGTCGAACGCTTTACCGCGAACCATATTATTTGGGAACTCTACATAAGGAGAGAAAAGCGTACCGGTGGTTCCTATAACAATATTATTTTTGTTTACTTCCTCTTTTGAACCCATCCCGACATCAATATACATATCTGAGATTTCAACAATCTTCTTTCTCTCGTTTAAAGAGGTAAGGTGCGGTGGCTTAGATCCAATAATGCCACGATGGATTTCTCCTGGACCAGATCGTATCACTACTGTTTGCCCCAATAGAATTCTCTTATCCCAACCCCCAATGGGAACAAATCGTAAGAACCCTTTATTTTCGATGTGAGAAATCATAAATCCAATCTCATCAGTATGTGCATCCAATAGAATTCTGTTGTTTCCCTCAGTACCCTCTTTTACAGCTAGTATATTACCCAAATTATCTTTCCAAACCTTGTCAGCTAAGCTTTCTTTTTCTATCTTTTTCAAAATATAATCACTTACGTCATCTTCATAGCCAGAAACTCCGATAAGCGAAGATAATTCTTTTTGAAGAACTTTTATGCTCTCGATATTCATCGTCAATCCTCTTTGTTAATTTAATTTTAACTTAAATAACCGTATAACTAATAATAAGTTTCAGTTATTTTTATAGTATATAAAATCTAATAACTTAAAAATCAATATTGATTTACTGCTCCTCGAAATAGAGGGTTTGATGACTTTTTTAATACAAAAAAAAAAAGAATTGGTAATTAATAGATTATAGTTTTTTATGACATAGCCACCAATCAAGACATTCATAGTCTTTTCCAGCATTGGCCAGTCTTTCTTTTGCTGTCTTTACATCTGTTGCTGGGGGAATGATTACATGGTCGCCAAATAATTCGTTGTTGGGCCAGTTTGCTGGCGTAGCTACTTTTTCTATGCTAGCAAGTTGTAAAGCTTTTACACATCTTAATATCTCGTCCATGTTTCTTCCAATTTCTTGGGGATAGTAAAGAATTATTCTAATGATCGCATCAGCATCCACAATGAACACCGCTCTAACAGTACTCGCGCCCTTTCCAGGGTGGACCATTCCCAACATATTTGCTACTTTTCCATGATCAGCAATTATTGGAAAAGGTATTTCCATATCAAGGTTTTCTTTAATCCATTCCATCCATTTTATATGAGCGAATACTTGATCTATTGAAAGTCCTATTAATCTTGTGTTTATTGCTTGAAATTGTTCATTTCGTTTAGCAAAGGCATAAAACTCCGTAGTGCAAACAGGAGTGAAATCAGCAGGATGACTAAATAAAACAAACCACCATTTCCCGCCTTCATTTGCATCGTCGGGTAGCTTCATCATTCCATGAGTCGTCATTACATCCATTTCTGGAAATTTATCTCCTAACAAAGGTATTCCTCTATCTGACATTTTTAAAAAACACCATTTAAGAATACTAATTCACAATTATTAAATTTTACAGTAATAAATTATAAACTTAAAATCAAAGTTAAAACTTTTTAAAGCTCTGGTAGACAATCCAGTTTGAGTGAATAGGCTATAAATTTTTAAAAAATAGTTAAGATTTTTAGAATTTAAAAATCAAAATAAGAATAAAATATTGTTAAAAAATTACTTTTTTCGCTTCTTTAATTCCTTGATAGCTTTTTCGGCTAAGAGTAAGGCGTCGGTATATTGAGACCTATATTTCTGAACGTTAGCTTCTAATTCTATCGTTTTGTTTTGAAGTTCGAGAATCAGTTCACCGCTTCCCTCACCTGAAGATAACACTGCATCTGGATTTTCCATGGATTCCTTAAGGTAATTGTACTTTTCTGTCCATACCTTTATTTCTGTTTGGAGCTCCTCAATGTCATCATTATCTGTTATTTGACTAATAGAGAGTGGACCTCCTGTTCCTTCTTCAACATCTAATATTCTTCCTTTTAAAATGTCTACTTCTTCTTCTAACTCTTTAATTCTGACTTTTAAGTAGCCAATCTGATCTAAATATTCTGCTGAAGTTTTAGGAGCGGTAATTTCCTCAAAAATACTTTTCCCAGTTTCTAATTCGTTAGCGCTTTTATCTCCTAAAATTTCTTGCTTCCGTTTTTGTAGCTCTTCTATAGTTTGTTTTGGAAGGAAGTCTAGTGGGTTGAAACCAACTCCTCCATGAGCAGTAAGTCTTTTACGTACTTTTACGAATAGAGGTATGCCTTTTATTGCTTCTCCACAAATAATTCCCTCACCTTTATCTAACCCTTGAATATCCGTTTTATTACTTCGAGTTAAATCTTCTGCGCTCGAAATCGTAACATCAATATCTCGTATATCAGTAAGGTTATGAACCACCCAAGTACCAGCTTGGGCGCGAATAGTTGTATCTAACAATTGAGGTCTTTGAGTACCGATGATTAAATTTGCACCGAATTTACGACCTTCTTGTGAGAAAAGTTTTACAATTTCACACGTTTCGGTTTGTTTTTTTCCAGCAAACAAGTGAGCCTCGTCAAGTAGTAAGTAAAACGGAGGAATTCTTCTACTTGTACTTGCCTGGTATAATTTTTTGAGAAGCTTACCAGCAACCATTTCTTGTACGTTTAAATCCATACCTCTCATATTGATAATTGTACATAGATGTGGAGCAACAATATCCGTGGGATCTAACGAAAATAGATACTCTACATCGATATCTCCTCCTTTGTTAACGCTTAAATCAGAATATTCGATGATACTATTAACAAATTCGCTTTCTTTTTTAATTCCTTCACTATCTTCACTTTCTCCCGCAAGTACTTTCAAGCTCCCGTACTCACCGTGTCTGTCTAGAATTACGATTGGAATACCTTTTTTCATAAACTCTTCGCATAATACACCCATTGTATACGACTTTCCGCTTCCAGACTTCCCCGTAACGAATATTCTTCCAAAATTTTTGACTAATAGGTTAACATCAAATGGATAGCCTATCAGCTTTCCAAGAGAGACGGATTCTTCAGGCAGGTTATAAATTCCTAATAATTTAGTAATTTGAATTTCAGATGCGCGATAAACTTCTGAACCTATTTCAAACGGTCTTTTTGGTCTATCTCCACATACCTTCAGGTTCGCAAGCATCCCTTTTGATTCGCTCCATAACTTCTCAATATTTAGCACATAGTAAGTTCTTATTCCCTCTTCGTCCTTATCTCCATAGATTACAAAATAAGAATTTCGTTCGATTGTTGGGTCAGAAAATTGTACTTGTACCGAGTGTGTAGTGGTTTTCCCTAATAAATTCCCTACTTTGTCTTCTTTTACTTGCTTATTGTAGCTTTCTTCGTCTGACATTATAAATCACATTAATTTCGTTTCTTTTGTATTATATGTAAATTCATATATATTAATTATATCTACTTAACTTCTACAATTTAAAAATAATATTTAAACTTTCATAAAGCCAATAATTATTTACTGTGTTTTTCGATATAGTATGCTCTTTTGGACCATATGAATTGGTTTGTACGATTCTTTTGCTCTACGTAGACCTGGAACCCCTAAATCTTGCTCTCGATTAACGAACATAGCACTCTTAAAACTACTTTTTAAAAACAGATTGCTAATCGCTTGATACGCACCTTCATATTCCATATGTGCTTTCTCAATATGTATCACGAGCGTGTCTGAATTTAACATTTCTCCATATGTATAAGCGACGCATTTGTCATTAACGCAAATTAACGCTCCTTGAAAACCTAACGCAGAAAAATTGTCTAAGGCGTCGTAAATGGCTTTCTCTTCTTGTTCCAAACCTTCGTCGTCTTCGCATTCTCTAAGAATACACCACTCCAACTGTAGTTTCTTGGTCTTAGCAACTTCGTCCTCCGTTAATATTTCAAATTTATAGTCGTAATTTTCTAAAAACTTGTTTAGCCACCTTCTATTTTGACGGTAGCGATTACCAGGTAGATTTCTAAGGTTCTCTCCCTCGTATACATAGTCCCAATTATCTCGATCTTCAAAAATCTCAATATTTAAAGCCGGAAACTTTTCGTGTTTCCTAAGATTTTCAGTAACCTGCTCTGGTACCCTGTGAAATTCAATTTCATTAAAACTTTCGAACAGAGCAATAATTACATTAGCAGGTTTTGGACCGATTGGAGTGAAAAAAAATAATGTTTTATCGCTTCCGGACATCGTGGCTTTCCTTTTCTTAAAGATATCACGCGAAAAGAGTAGAAGGTGCTCTTCCCATTCCATAAAAAATAATCCGTAAAAATTCCTCCACATGTATAGATTCGTAAAAGTGAATTCAGATGTTTGAGGAGGATAATTCTGAAAATATTTCTCGAACAAACCTTTATCTTCAAGTTTGATTTCTTTCGCAGTGCTTAAGTCCATAAATATGAATAAATTAAAAGTTATTAAAATCATTTCCATTTTAAATTATTTGAAATAAAGTTATAGGATAAAAAAAAATTCTTAAACTATACAATAACTAATTGGTGTATTTCTAACTTTTTAAAGATTAAATCTGTCAAACGATTTGAAGCGTTAAATATTAGTTTTGATTTTTTATAAGCTCCAATATTTTCTTAATAAAATCTTCAACATCTTTTAGTTCATCTTTTGCAAATGAAAGAACTTTAGAATTATCAATTTTTGCATATCCATGAACAAGGATATTTCTAAATCTTGCCATATTAGATAAATTAATACTTAATTTAGTTCCAATAATAGCATTTTTACCAAGAATCTCAAACATTTCAGCATAACTTTCTGCTCTTTGAAAAGCTCTAATGGAAATAATATGTGAAGCAATATCAATACAAGCTTCAATTATTTCAAATAAAGAATACTTAATAGCTTGAATATCTTTATAACTATTTAAAAGTTCAGTTTCATTTTTCTCTTTATATTGATTTAAAAAGCTTAAATTTCTCTCAATGACATCAATTTTATCAGATATTAAAACTTTATTTATTTGCATATCTCAACTCTCTCATATTATCGTAAATTTCAAAATAAGGTTTAATGTCTAAATATTCTTTCATAATCCTTGCTTCAAACTGAACTCTCTTGAAATCATCTTGCGAGCAGATAATCTTAGAATTTTTAAGTATTGAAAATAGAAACCTTAAAGGTCTATCATTTAATATTCTTACATCTACCGGTTTATTAATTTTTAAAATTTCTTTAAGCTTTTTTTCTAATTCTCCCGCAATTATTGCTTCATACATTAGTTTAGGCTTAAATAAATCAGTAACGAGTAATCCAACATCTATATCTTCATAAAAATTACTATATATTACAGAACCATAAAGATAAGAAGCGACTATTTCTTCTTTATCTAATAAAATTTCCTCTAAAACTTTCTTTATTTCTTCACTATTCATTCTATAATTATTCTAATGTCCTTTCAAGTAAATATATTTTTTGTAAATAATTTCCTTTTCAAATTTTTTAGAATAAAATGAAAAGATAAAATTAAAGAATTAATATAATCGATAATTCTTTTATGGTGTATCATATGATTTTAAATATAGGATTAGTTCTAGGAGATATTTGTTCTATTACCGTGATTGTAATAGTAATTTTATTATTCTATATATTGGTTTTTGCAAAGATTGTAAGAAAAATTCATCCTTTTCCCATTCCCGCATTCATGACACGAATAATTGATAATCCAATTCGAAGGAGATTCATCCAAAAACCTCATTTAATTGCTGAACGAATGAACTTACAACCTGGCATGAAAGTAATTGAGATTGGTCCAGGAAAAGGAAATTATACTAAAGCAGTCGCTAGTAAAATTCTACCAGATGGAGAAGTTTACGCTATCGATATTCAAAAAAGTGTCATTAATCGTTTAAAACAAAGACTTGATAAAGAAGAGATAAAAAATATTATACCAATGATCAATGACATATACAATCTTACATTTGAAAATGAGAGCATAGATAGGATTTTTGCTATTGCTTGTTTACCAGAAATTCCAAATCCGGTTCAAGCACTCATGGAATTAAAAAGAGTATTAAAACCTGAGGGAATCGTTTCATTTAGCGAATTATTTATCGATCCTGATTATCCCCTAAGAAGGACTGAAAAAAAATGGGCAAAAGAAGCTGGTCTGGATTTTTCCGAAGGTTTCGGCAATTGGTTTGTATATCAATTAAATTTCATTAAATAAACCGAGCTATTGAGTCGTTTTTAGGTAAATTTTCATTCTTTAATTTGTTAAGAATTTCTTCTAATATTTTTATGACTCGTTCTTTGTACGAATTTTGCTCGGGATAATTGTAACTAAAAGTGCGCCATTGAGGACGCTTATGACCAATTTTATATTTAATACCTTTCAATTGCGTCATATAAGAATCTTTATTTAGTTTAGTCGCGATTTGATCGGCAATAATGTACCAATGAAATTTTGTGCCAATCTTAGCCCCTGAATTATATGGCGCTGGATTTACTCTTGTTTTTGCACTATTAAAGTTAATTGTCCATTTCGTTGGAGCGGTTTTCGTTTCAGTCCATTTTCCGTCGTTGTAGATCCATTTATGAGACCCACCAATCTTCATGCC
>JABCSY010000188.1 GCA_018238625.1 Promethearchaeota archaeon | reverse complement strand
AGCGAAGAGCCAGAATTCATATATAACGACGTTTTAAAAAGTTCACAAATGGTCGTTGAAAGCCCCCTAATTACCTATTTAGGAACGATTGCGAATTACGCCCATCTAGAATATAAATATCAATTATATAGCTTCAATTCTTTAAACGACGAAATTTGGGTGGACCTTACATCTCAAGTGTTTCGAGATGGTGAACTTGTTCGCGAACAAATTGATTACCAGGGGTATTATAACGGTCAAGGGGGAAAATGGCAAATAATTAATTTAAATCTTTCTAAGTATTTTACAGAAGGAGGACAACAATTTAAAATAAAGATTAAGGCAAACTTTATTTACAAAACGGGATGTAGCGAAAAAATCTCTCTAAGGTTTGATTACATTAAACTGGAAGCTTCACACCCCCCAACTTATTTTAGAGGGTTTGATTTTTACAACGGGTTGAACGAATTTGCGGCTCCTATTGAGCCCAATTCTGAAGTTTATTATTGGGATAATTCTCGTCCAATTAGAGTTGGAAGTGAAATTGTTTCGTTGACTAACTTCTCTGAGAGTATTAATCCAAATGGATTTGGGATTTTCGCGCTATTAGAACCTGAAAATCGAGTTTCTTCAAGTGAATTTTTAATTAATCACCGAATGAACCTAAATAACTTAGACTTTCTGCAAGATAGTACCAGAATACCTTCCGACCTTAATCTTCTCGAATTAGAAGTTGATCTTAACGCTTTTTATTTTTCTGACGATCAATCGAGACCAGAAGGTTCCCCAATTTTGGGTTCTCTGACTTGTGAAACGATGGTAATGGTGGAGTCAAACGAAGATTTTGATTTACTACTCTCGGACGAATTAATATTTAACGATTGGAAAAGAGATTATGAACTTAAGGATCTCTATTTGAATAAAATCTGGAGCGTATTTTCCGAAGAACTACTATTTGAGATAGACGATAATTCTTTTGAGATTAACGCTTTAAACGATAATCAACTTTTTCAGTTGTCTAACGAAGAGAAAAAGGTTTTATTATCAAAGATATACGGCATTTATAATCAGAGTTACGAAGACATCTTTATAGTTTTTAAGTTTAAACTCCAGACCTTAAATCCAATAAATGCTAATTCTATCGCAGGACTTAACCTTTGGTTTAATAACATTCAGTTTGAATTCCAATGGGAAAACAGTTCAGGTTGTCAATTTCAAAATTATTCGTTAGATAAAGCCAGAGATCCTTTCATATTCTTCGAAAAAAGAACTACGAACGCCGATTTAAACGTCTTGTCTGATTTTGGTATTAAACTTGATCAAAGGGAGGACTTCGCTGTTTTTTCCTCGTTTAGCAAGGGTTATTATTTTAACGAATCGCGTAATAACTTTCAATATTTTTTGCCAACAAACTTGTCTCAAGAACCAAACCCAAGATCGATCAGCTATCTAAATTCTACTTTAGATTGCATTGGATACCGCGATTTTAACGGAGACTTCTTGATTGATGGGCCAAACCTTATGGGAAGATCGGGATTGATAACGCCAAATTTACATTCTGAACAAACTGGAAATTATTCCCTAAGAACAATTTTAAAGATTCGTCCATTTTTTAGCTTTCAAAATGGAACCGATGATAAAACCGTAATGAATTATCTTAAGTCAGAATCAGTAAAGATAAATTTAGAAATCTTTAACCAATTTAACGAAAAGATCGGTAGTCCTAATAATATCGCGACGATTAATATGAACTCGTTTAATATCGATGACTTTCTCTCCTTTTCCAATAATAAGGGAGAGAGGTATTATGTTTTGAAAGACCCTTTAACTGTTTATTTGTATCTCGATGAAATTATAACTTCAACCGATTATATTTATGCTAAGTTAATAACAGAGTTTTTGAATTCTTTTTATACATCCGATAATAAACTATTTAAAAATCAGTGGGGAATCGTAGTAGATGATTTTAAGTTAGAATTTATAGAAAATGGCATAGTTTTAGACGATTTTAATCAATTATTTGATGGAACTGAAAATATCTATCCTTTTATAGATGAGAGTCCGTTTTATATTGAAGATTGCTCCTCATATATTAACGACATGACTATCAATGGTCATTTATTTGAAGAAACAGTTCATTTTAACGATCACGCTAATTTAAGTTTATCTTTAAAAAATGACGAAGAAGTAAATCGCGTAAAAATTCATATAACTAAAATTTTAGAAAATGATTTAATCATCACGGGACACTCTAAAAATCCTGAAGCTCAACAAAATTCTTATTTAGAGTCCAATCGACTTACCTATTCGTTTTACGACGGATATACACTTAACGGAACTTTTTATTACGAAAATGTTATTTATTGGAACGGTCAAGAAATCCTACTTAAAGACTTGAACATAAATCACATTGAAGAAATAATTACCGAGCAAGGAATTCCAATTCCTTTCATTTTTGACTCTATTGCCCAAGAAATAACAATTGATGAGCGATATGGGAATTTTCTTAATAGCACTATTAATTTATTCTTAAAAGGCGTTATCTGCGATTTAGGGTGGGAATCGTCTTTTTCCTTTAGCGGAGAAACTTGGGAATTAAATAATTTTAATATACTTGATTTTCTTACTTCTGCTCCAGAGTGGTATGAACATGTATATGGGTTTCAATACCCAAATCAATCAACAAAAAATTTATTCGAATTTCGTTTTATTTTAGAATACAATAATGGAAGTACAGTATCTACTCCAAGATATAGAGGTACCTTCGACACTCTAAAGGCGACAGGCTCGTTTGGAAGAATAAAGCAAAATTCTAACGGAGAAACTAAGAGAGATTATTGGATCATGGGTAAAAGAGGAGATTTTGGAAACATTATGTTTGGTACGGATGATCCAGAACATCGAACTCTTTTTTTCACGCCTGGATATGTGAAAGATAATTGGGACGATAACAATTTTTACGTTAAGCACGAGTATCTATGTCTACATAACATAAAGGAAGTTGAGGTTTACAGCGATTCCGAAGGGTTAATAGGGCGTATGATTTTAAATCAAGTATCAGAGCCGTTTCCATATTACGTATTAGAATTAGAACCACAGTACTTTAGTGAAGGATACAATTGGTTTTACGCTCGAATTATAGATCAGGCAGATAATGTACAAATTGAAGATGTAAAACTTTACGTGTATAAAGAAAATAATTATACTCTTTATCAAACGCTAAACTTTGGAGATATATTTTTTTACGATCAAAATCGGAATTATTCGACGGACCCTCACCAATTTAACGGATTTCTGAACAATTGGAACTTAGATGTGATAAAAAGTAACATCACTGTTGGCGTTAGTTATTACAACTTTAACGAACAAATCTGGGTTCAATTAGGAACTTCAACCACTAATAACGGCGTTTTTACTGTCGATTGGTACGATGTAAATGAGACTTTTTATTCTCTCTTGCCGCAACAGAGAGGATATTTACCTGTTAATCTAACTTATTATCAAAGTCCAAACACTCATTTTTACGGTTCATACGGAAGGTTTGACGACTCTAATATCGTTTCTCCCTTTTTAATCGATGAAGATGGGAGAATTTATATCTATAGTTTTAATCATTTCACGAATCAATGGTTTATTAATAGAACTATTGATTTAGGCATTTCGCTTTCTGATTTTGTAATTCGATCGCTGGATTTGAATAACGACGATAAAATGGATTTAATATTGTTTAATAAAAAAGGGGTTTCAAACGAACTAAGATTATATATTTATAACGCTAACATTCGCTCCTTTGAGCATAACCAAACGATCAATATTAGCAACGATATCTCTTATCCTCAGCCAATTGAAGTTCCTATACTCAGAGCGTTTTTATTTGAAACTCAAATTATAAACAATGTGAAGTTATACTTATGTGTAAGCAACTCGTCCAACGATGTAAATTATGTAGTAAAACTTTCTTTTGATCACAAATTAAGATATATCCAAGAAGCAGAGACGCAACTTCCCGCTTTCTATTCTATTACATTACTATTTTTAGTAAAAGATCAATTATATATAGGAGCAATATGCCCTCAGAGTAATTCAAAACCTATTTCCATAATATACACGCTAAGTACTAGTCTTTACAATAATTCTACTAAAATTTTTGAAGAGCTAATTAAAGGTATTATCGCAGATATTTCGTCTTTCAATACTAATGTAGGAGAAATTTTGGTAATAGGAGTTTCTAAAGACGAATACAACGAAGACGATGCTCTCTTTTATTATCTTGAAAACGACGGCGAAAATGGTTGGAAACAACCATCAATGAGTTTTGAACCTAATTCGGAGTTAATTTTTAGGGAAAATATTGATTTTAAAATTCGAGCTATAATTAATTCTAAAGAACCGTATTTTGAATCTTTAGTGGTCGCAAGTAATCTTGGGATTTACAAAACAACCATAGTCAAGGAAACTATAGAAAAAGATGTTATTCCGCTTTACTATGGTATCGAATCATTTACAGAACAAACCTT
>JABCSY010000187.1 GCA_018238625.1 Promethearchaeota archaeon | reverse complement strand
GGGATTATTTTTGTAGCGGACTCAGAGCAAAAAGTTTATTACAGAAATTTAACGTCTTGGAACGAATTATGTAATTATTTCGGAGATCATTTCATTAAAATGCCAAAAATCCTCGCGTTTAACAAACAAGATTTACCGGATACATTTGATACTTCTGAGTTTTTAGAAAATATTAATCATTTTAAATATAAGAGCCTTAAAATCAATAAGACTATCGCAATAGATGGAATAGGTGTTGTAGAGTCTTTTGAAGATTTAATTGGTCTAATATTTAAAAAAATTTACAAATCTCAATTGATTTCTCTAATAGAATAGATATTCCTTCTTTTTATTTAAAAGTTAAAAATGGAATGATAAGTAGTATTTTATACGAAATTAAGATGTTATTTTAAAATACTTGCTAACCAGTATAATTATTCTAAAAAGATAGATATTCAAAAAATGTTTGTAAGAATAATGAAAAAAAGTAATAAATTTAGCACTTTTAATTAGGGAATTGCGGTAAATATAACTATTGGCCCTTTTTCAACATGCTTGATTTGCTTAAACCCATTATCATCAAATAGTTCGTACCAAAATTTTTTGCTTTTACACGTCATGCACATGGGTCCCATTAATAATAGCGTTGAAATTGATGCACGTTGTAACTCTGTTAGATATAAGGTCCCACCAAGTTTTAAAATCCGAATAATCTCGCTTAATACTTGTGGTTTATCACGGATTTCATGAAGGACATAGGATATATTCACAACATCAAAGAAATTGTCTTCAAATGGAATATCTGTTGCTGAACCATACTGAAAAGTAGTTTTTTTTTCAACATTTTCTAATTTTGCATTCCTTTTAACAGTTTCAAGAGCGTTATTAGATATCGATCTATCAAAAATATCAATCCCATAGATGTGCCCTCCGTTTTTTAAATTTTTCGCCATACCAATAGCAACTCTTCCAGTACCACATCCAATATCTAATATTTTCGGAGATTCTAAATTTAAAATTTCAGGGAAACTTATCGTTGGATGCGATATATTCTTACCAGTAATTAAATTCATTGTAAGAAGTCCTAGAGCAGGCCATAGAAACATTAAAACAATTGCTATCCCAGAGGGTAATAAAATTAGTCTTAATAATCCTCCGAAAGAGATGCTTAGGATTATCATTCCTATTCCACTCGTACCAATTAAAATTAGAATAAACATGACATTTTTAAGATACCATCCATATTCTACTTTATTTTCTGTTTCTTCAATTTCTTCTTTTTCATACTTCATTTTCTCATCACTTCTATCTCTATTCTTTTTCTTTTTCATTGTTAGTTAATTATTTATAAATTCAAAATCTGAGTTCATATAATGAGATGCCCACGATGAAAAACAACAAGGATACTATTAGAAATGCTATTAAATTTATCAATGACTTTTTTAAAGCCGTTATTATCTTCCTATTATTCCATTCGTACCTTAGTTCTGATGATTTTTTTTTCATTATCATATTGTGTCTCATTGTTTTAAACATATAAACTCTTAATCTATAAGAATAAATTATGGTATTTAAATGTTGGTGTGTTGGTGACGCTTCGACAGATTTATATATGATGAAAACTATTTATTATTTAATGGAGACTCAAATAAGAAAAGAAGAAGAGTATATACAAATTTTACAAAAAATAGGCTTAAATCATAGCGATGCGACAGTTTATTTTGCCTTACTCAAAGAAGGTCCTAAAGGATCAACGGTATATGAATTAGTTCATCATTTTGAGGGTGCTTTGAAAAGAACTACAATATATTCCATCTTGCGTAAATTGATTGCAATAGGTTGCGTGAAAGAAGGAGGAGCTAGGGACAACGAAAGAAAAGCGACCGTATTTATTGCAACTAAGCCAGAAAAGTTTTTTAAAAAGCTTATCTCAGAAAAAGAAAAAGAATTAGAGAAGTTAAAAAAAATAGAGGAAAACTACGTTGAATATCTCGATTTAATTTATCAGAAAGGAATTGAACATTCTTTGGATGAAATTGATGAGATCCTCCATCCTTACCTGTTACCTCTGGTGAACAAGGGTTGGACAATTACTTCTTTTAGTCAAACAAAAGGAATGCCCATGTTCGAATATGAAGTATACGATATAATGTTTAAACCTAAACGGTATCGTTATATTAACGAAGTTAGCTTTCACGCTTTCATTTTCGATTACGATATAGAAAACGATGAAAATGGCCTGGCCTTCTTCATTAGAGGATTAAAGAAAAAAACCAACGAAGTCATAAAATATTTTAGTCAATTAAAAGAGTATTCCCTTGAAGATACGACTTTGACCTTTTTCAACAAGACTTATCCAGGATTTCACTTAAAAGTAAAACTCGAAGAATTACGAAGATCAAAATATTACGAAAAAATTCCAGATCAAGTAAGGACTTATTGGAAAGAAGAAGAGAAAGTAGAACATGTGAGGATTAAGTCTGGTGGGAATAAAACGGATGATGACGATTTTACGACTACGGGTAAAGCAATTAACAGCGCAACGATTGAGATATGGCAGGCAGTATCAATACCCGTCGGTAATAAGTTATTCTTTCTCTGGGCAGAGTCTCATAAGCTTTTAAAAACAATGATAGAGCCGATTTTTAAAATCGAGGGCATTAGGTAGGGAATATAAAAAAAAAAGAAATTAGACTAAGCATGTATTGTTAATTCGAGATATTCTAATCCTTTTATGACTTATTCTGAATCATTAAATCAAATAAATCCGCGTTAACTTCATACTTATCTCTTAAATCTGTTTCATTTAAAAGGCTTCTTGCTTCCTCAGGTGTTATCATAAATGTGATAGAAATCACAAGTATTTAAAGAAAACTTATAGGAGCTAAAAAATAAATAAAAACAATTTAAAAAATAGGAAACAAAATTTTTAATATTCAGTGAACTATATAATTATAAGACAAAATTAAAGGAAGAGATTAGAGAAAGTGCCTTCTGAGAAAGAAATTGAACTAAACGAATTTATAAAGGGATTTATTCAAGTTGTAAAAGAAAGAACCTATGATTTTAATAAGATTATTGAAGTTACGGATTACGAGTCTATGGAAGAAATTGCTAACAATATTGAACGCGATCGATCTCTTTTAGACAATTTCTTTAGTAAAGAGCTTCCTAAATTCCAGAAAGATGATAAGATACTATTTTTAACTTGGATGCTTTTAGACATATTCTACTTTTCTGAGGATTTAATAACCGAGGAATTTCGCCCTTTTTTCGAGGAACTTGAGGTTAAGGAAATAGTTTCTGCGTTAGGATTATCGTTCCAGCATACCTATCAAAATTGGGACATAAGAAACTTTGACATAGCGATCAATCGTGAAATTATTTTAAAACTTGGATCTTATGGGGTTGAAATTCTATTGGAATTAATCAATTATGACTTTCAATTTGAATTAAAATCTGCTAAAATTACAGATTTAATAAGCATCTTAAAAAATTACAAGACCCCTTATAAACAAGAAATTACAGGTAAACTATGTTCTTTTTTTAAAGAATATCGTCCAGTAGTTCCTTTACTCGCTCAGCAAGGTTATTTAAATTGTTTAAATCGTGATGAATTAGAGATGTTTACTCAAAATATTTCTAAAGTTATAAATCATGACTCTTTTGATGGCTTTGGTTTAAGTGTTTCACTATTAAGTATTCTAGAAACCAGATTAAAAAAACTAAATATTATGAATAGGAATACCAATCTTGAATCCTTTAAAAAAGCAATATGGATAATAATTAATCAAGGCGGGGAGTGTGACCTTATGTTAATACTAATTAACTTTTTAGAATATATAGAATTACCAGCTTTTCTTGATTATCTTAAAGAGACATTAAGTTCGATAAAAGATCCGTTGAGAAAATTTGTTGAAGGGTATACTGATAAACATTTATTAGAGAAGTTTATAGATGTTTTTGTCTTAATATATATTAAATGCGAAAGTTATGACGAGAGGGTGAATTTCATTAAAAAGTACTATAAATTTTTTCTCGAAGTATACCAATTAATGCCAACAAATTTAAAAACAAGAACAAAAGATCTTCTTCTGACTTCTTTTAATCCTGATTATTTCTATGATTGGAGAATCTGCAGAGAATTACAGTCTGATAAAATTTTGTTTATAAAAGATGATATAAAAGAAGATATAAGAAATATTAACGAAAAAAATTATAGAAAATTAATGTGATAATTGTCAAGAATTTGACTAAAAAAATAAAAACAAAAGCTTATTTTTAAAAACCAACAGATTTTTATAGCTAAATTAACAATGTAACAATAGGTAAACATGTTGTTGACATCAATATGTTGACAAATTCAAATTTTTTAAAAGGTGATATTTTTGTCAGACGAGTTTGATGACGATTATTATGAATTTTTAGAACGGATTAAAAAATTACTTAAAATTGATAAAGGAGTTTTTGATGTGGATTTTTTATTTTTGCCTGAATCTAATTTTGATCCAAACCTAAATCTCCAAA
>JABCSY010000089.1 GCA_018238625.1 Promethearchaeota archaeon | reverse complement strand
TTAAATTAATTTCAATTATGTATAAATATATTTTTGGTCCGGTGCCGTCTCGTCGTCTAAGAATGTCTTTGGGTGTTGATATGGTGCCTCATAAAGTATGCTCACTCAATTGCGTTTACTGTGAATGCGGTCGCACTACCAATTTAACCGTAGATAGAAAAGAATATGTTCCTTATGATGGAGTAATAAAAGAATTAGATGATTTTATGAAAAATAATCCTGCACCTGATTTTATTACTTTTTCAGGCTCAGGTGAACCAACTCTTAATTCTCGCATTGGTGATATTATTAAGCACATAAAAACAAATTATGCAAATATCCCTGTTGCGGTTTTAACAAATGGCACATTGTTAAGTGATAAAGAGGTCAGAAAAGAATTGCTTAACGCAGATGTTGTTCTTCCATCGTTAGATGCAGCTTCCGATTTGGCATTTAGTAAGATTAACCGACCTTTTCATTCTTTAAATGTTGACGATTATATTCTTGGGTTGGTAGATTTTAGTAAGGAATTTAAAGGGAAAATATGGCTCGAAGTCTTTATTATTCCAGGTATGAACGATAATAAGTCTGATTTAGATTTATTGAAAAATGCAATTGAAAAAATTAATCCTGAAGTAATTCAACTTAACACTTTAGACAGACCGGGAGTTATCGATAATATTAGAGCTGCAACAAAAATTGAATTACAAAGTATTGTTGACTATTGGGCTCTTGATAATGTTGAGATAATTGCTGCTGTAGCAACGAGAAAAGATGTAAAATCTTATCGTAAAGATACTGAATCCGCTATTCTTGAAACAATATTCAGAAGACCTTGCACCCTTGAGGATATGACAAAGATTCTCGGATTGCATATTAATGAAATTAACAAATATCTTGATACTTTAGAAGCTGACAGTAAAATTGAAGCAGTGCGACAAGAAAGAGGTTTATTTTATCAGATGAAGCATAAATAGTGTATTGAAAATCATTAATGACAACTAATAGCTAATAAAAATTAATCTAATTTTTAATTCAATCAATAAATTTAGCGAATAAGTCATTAAACAACTCTTTTAAATATAAGTAAATTTCAATTCATAACAAATAATAATTTAATAAATTGAATTAAAATGGTTGAAAAAACGGAAGAACAAACATCTGAAGAAAGAGAAACTTCTATGTCAAAATCTTCTCAACTTGTTTTACAAATTTCTGGAGCTGCCCTTTTTGGAGCCCTTTCTTTAGTAGTTTCTGCATTTACAACAGAATTTGTCCCAAGGGTTCCTGGATGGGGGATTGCTATTATAGATCCTGTATCAATAATATGGGTAATGTGTTTTCTCGTATTTGGAGCTAAATCGGGAATACTTTGCTGTTTAATTGGGACACTTGGTTTAATGCCATTTGATACATCTTTACCAATAGTAGGTCCTATAATGAAATTTTCGGCGACATTATCTCTTATAATTGTGCCCATATTGTTTTTAAAATTATATAGAAATGAGGAGGGAGTTAGAAACAGCCAAAAAATTAAAAAACCGAGAAATTATGTTGTTTACGGCATATTTGGAGTAATTTTAAGAATTGGGGTTATGTTGATAGCTAACTTTTTAATATTTATAACAGTATTGGCACATGTTCTACCATATGTGAGTTTGGAATTTATAGGACTCCCCAGTATATCAGGTTGGACTGCGATTATTATTGGAGTGATTATTATCAATGCTGTAACAAGTTTGTGGGATTTACTAGTACCCTATTTGATAGTGTTTGGGGCAAAAATAGACCAAATATTCTCAGTTTGGTAATTTTTAAAATTTTTCTTTTCTTTTTTTTAAGGTTTTCAAAATTCTGAGAATCTTTAAGGATTGTTAAATAATAAAAATAGAAACAATTTTTAATTTTAAATGGTATTCTAATAAGTCGATTATAATGATTCAAAAAGATTTCAAGCATATAATATTTAAAATCGAGGATAATATCGGAGTAATCACTTTAAATCGGCCGAAACGATTAAACGCTTTAAATTATCCCCTGTTAATGGAAATCGTTGATATTTTAGAATTAAATTCTAAAAACAAAATAATCCGTGCTTTTGTTATTAAAGGAAATGAGCAATCCTTCAGCTCTGGTGACGATTTAAAGAGCATGGGTCCCGAAGGGCCGAGATTTAAGCCGTTAGCTGACGGGTCAAAACTTCCACATCAGAAAGTTATTAGATTAATAAGAGAAATTCAAAAACCTTTCATAGCGTTATTACAAGGTTATTGTCTAGGCGCTGGATTCGAACTAGCGCTCGCCTGTGACTTTCGTTTAGCGGCAGATAATCTGAAGATTGGAGATCATCGCGTTAATCGGGCTCATTGCGTTATGAGCGGAGCAAGTTGGCTTCTTCCGAGAACAGTAGGGTTCGCAAGAGCAACAGATATAATCTTAACGGGGCGTCTACTTGATGCTAAGGAAGCGTTAGAGATTGGTTTAGTGAATAAAGTCTTTTCATTATCAGAATTTGATAAGAAATCTAAGGAGTTTATCCAATCTATAGCCAAACTACCCACTAAATGCTTAGGATATAACAAAACTATGCTTAACTATTCTCAATATAACGAGTTATTTCCCTCGTTAAAACACGAATTTAAATTATATTGTAAAAACATCGCATCATACGATTTTGGAGAAGGAATGAAATCATTTAAGGAAAAGCGAGAACCAAAATTTAAAGGGAAATGATTAAATAAATTTTAATATTTTAACTCTTATTCTATTATTCTTACTTGAATAAATGGGATTATTATGTTATCAGAAGAAATAAAAGAATTCTTACTTAAAGAAGCAAAGGATAGATTTTTTAGATACGTTCAAATATGGACTACATCTGACGAAGATTCCCAAACCAGTCCATCGTCTAAAAATCAATTTGATTTAGGAAATGTATTAGTTGCTGAATTGAAGGAGCTAAATCTAGAAAATATAATACTTGACGAGTATGGCTATGTTTACGCCGATTTACCCGCAAGTAATGGGTTAGAAAAAGCTAAATCAATTGGATTAATAGCCCATATGGATACTTCACCAGCAGTGAGCGGGAAAAACGTTAAACCAGTTGTCCATAAAAATTACGATGGCGGTGCGATAAAATTCGTAAGCAATAAGGAAATTGAGCTTACAGTTGAAGATTCTCCATTTTTGAAGGAATATATTGGTTTAGATATCATTACTTCAGAAGGGGATACCTTATTAGGTGCAGACGATAAAGCCGGAATCGCAGAAATTATGACCGCATGTACCGCTTGGAAAAGTTTTCCAGAACTAAAACACGGCCCTATTACTGTATGTTTTACGCCAGACGAGGAAATAGGAAAAGGAACGCTAAAAATTGATAAAAAAAGATTACCCAAATTCTGTTACACTATGGATGGTTCAGAGATGGGACAATTGGAATTTGAATGTTTTGACGCATGGAAAGCGTCTATAACTTTTACAGGGCTTAGTGTCCATCCAGGCTACGCTAAAAATCTAATGATAAACGCAATACATATAGCATGTCGGTTTCTTAGTGAAATTCCTGAATATGAATCACCAGAACACACAGAAGAACGAGAAGGTTTTTACCATATAGGAGACTTGAAAGGAACAGAAGAAGAAGCGAAAACCAAAATAATAATCAGAGATTATGATGAAAAAAATAATAAAAAAAGGATGGAATTCCTTCAAAAAATGAAAGAGATCTATGAATTTCGATATCCGGGCTTAAAAATTGAGCTAAAATTTGAGCATCAATACCCGAATATGTTAAAATTTATTGAAAATGAGATGATAGTCGTTGACTTAGCAAAAGAAGCTATAGAAATGGCAGATATCGAGGTAAAAATTGAAGCTATTAGAGGCGGAACCGATGGTTCTAAACTAAGCGAAATGGGAATTCCGACACCAAATATTTTTTCTGGGGGTCTCTTATTTCATTCTAGAAAAGAGCACATTCCCACTTTAGCGTTACAGAAAGCTACAGAAGTTATTATTTATTTAGGGCAATTATGGGCTGATTCTTAATTCTATTTAAAAACTCGACAATTTCTTAGGCTTCACTTTTTTTTATGATTTTAGAAAAGTCAGTGATCGTAAAAATAATAATACATACAGCTAATAAAATTGAAATATAAATAAACGCCCAAGTATACGAAAACACACTATATATGTATCCAAAAACTAAAGCTTCCACCATACTTATAAATCCGACCGATAAATAGTAATACCCATAAGCTCGTCCTCTTTTTTCTTTACCTGCTAGGTCAGCAATATATGCTCTTGAGATTGGATCCACAGAGGCTAGGTAAAAACCGTGCATGATGTAAATTACAACAATTAAAACTATTGAAAAAAGAGAGACTTCAATAGGAAAAGCTAAAATAACGCAAGATAGTAGTAATATCGATAATCCTATCACGATTATCGGTTTTCGGCCAATTTTATCGGACAGAGAACCATTTATTGGAGAAAAAATCGTGTAAACTACGTTCAATATAAGATAAAAAACGGGTATTAGGTAAATTAAATTGGAAGGAATATAGTCTGCTGCTCTAACTATTAAAAATACAACATCTAAGCTGGCAAATTCAATAACTCCAAGAATAACGATTAATTTTATGAAATTTTTATCGATCTTTTTGCTCGTTTCCTTTCTAATTTTTTTTCCAAGTTTTTTATCTATCTCCTCTGGAGAAACGTCTTTAACTGGAATAAGCAGGGCAATTGCTATAAATCCAGGAATTATTGAGAAAAATATTATTTGTGAATAGCTCCAAGCGTAAAATAGCAACAAAAACGCAAGCAATGAGCCAAGGACCGCTCCTAAGGTATCCATAGCACGATGCAATCCAAATGCCTTTCCTTTTTTAGTAGCGTAGAAAGAAATAAGAGCATCTCTCGAAGATGTTCTCAATCCTTTGCCCACTCGATCTGTCGCTTTTAACCCTAAGACCATTTCCCATGAAGAACTCAAACCTATTAATGGTTTTGAAAGGTTCGATAAGGAATATCCAGCTACAATAAAGGGTTTTCTTTTGTTTATTTTATCGCTCATCCAACCAGTAATTCCCTTCAATATATTCGCAATAGCATTTGTGATTCCTGAGATTAGCCCTAAAATGAGCACGCTTCCTCCAATCTCAAATATAAACAAAGGTAATATGCTTTGAATGCTTTCGCTAGAAATATCTGTAAATAATGATACTAATCCCATCAAAAATACTGGAATTGAAACTCCAAATATCATTCTTTGTCTTTTTATAGATTTACTAGATTTACTAGTTGTTTGGTCATTTGTAGGTTTTTTTTCTTCTTTGCTCATAATCAAATCAAAATTTTTATTAGAATTTGAAGTTATTTAAATTAAGTTTTGATATCGAATTTCGATATCGATTATGGATAATATTAATGTATGAGAGGTATATAAATATTGCGAAATTTCTATCTTTTAGATTTTAAACACATTAATTAAATTAACCAAAAATTAATATTTCAGTTTACTTTTAATATTAAATGTATCAAAGTTTTAATTCAGTTATTTTACTAAACAAATAAGAAAAAATATAGAGTAATCAAATTAATATGAATCCCTTGTCAAAATTTAAGAAAGGAGCGATAATCGTCCATATTCTATATCATGCTAAAAAAGAAGCCATATATGGAGCTTGGCTTAAAGAAGAATTGAAGAAACACGGTTATGATATTTCTGACGGAACATTATACCCATGGTTAGCTAGTTTAACTAATTCTGGTTATTTGAATGTCAATGAACAAAATATTAATGGAAAAATTCGCAAATATTATTCAATTACTAAGAAAGGAGAAAAACATTTCCAAAAAATAAAACTGTATCTAAAAGAACTTTATATCGAAGTTATGGAAGAAAAATAAAGTATTATAATAAGTTATATCTTCACGAATAGATGTAAAGCGGTACCAAGTCCTATGGCGTTTGAGATTATTACGGCAAAGAAAAGCTGAATTATATCAAATGAACTTAATATAACGGTACTAAAGCTTTTGGTATGTTCATAAATTAAAGTATTTTGAATTATTACATATAAAAAGGCGAGATACATAAACATTACCGAAGGAAAGAACGCCCAAGTAGATGTTAACGCCATTAAATTGATTTGTATGTAAATAGCGATAATTATTATCCAAAGGGATTTTTTTCGTTCAGTTTTTAGGAAATTCAACTGCGGATATATAACTTTTCTATATAAAATTTCTAAGGAAAAGTATATCGGAAATGCGACCCAAGCAGCTGTGAAATTGTTAAATAAATTGGAGGGCCACATAAAAGCAAAAGGGTAAGAAAAACTAAAAATTAAATATACTGCTATAAAATAAAAATTGCTTAAAATAGCATAAATTAAATACTTCCATTGAAATTCAGATTTTAGTAACTTTTTAAATTGATTAAAATCGAATTTTTCTCTTTTTTCTTTTAAATCTCCAAGATAATAAATCAACTTGACAGTAAAGAAAATAATGGATATATTGAGCGAAGCTAAGTAAATACCGGCAAGACCGAACACTCTTTCAAAAAACTCCCAATTAAGTAGAAATATTGTAACATAAAATATAATTTTCAAAATGTGCTTTATTATTTTAGCTTTATCTATAACTTTTGATATGAATTTATCCTTTTTTACCGAATTTTTTTGTATAATATCTTCCTTAACCCTTAAAAATTTTGAAGTGTAAGATATCAAAGTAAGAACGATTAAAACTAATAATAATAAAGTGATAAAAATGACAAAGTAGTTTACAAGAAAAGTAATGTTTATTGGTCCGTTTATAGTTTCAGATTTAAAAAAATAATTTTCGAACCAATTAATTGTTTCGATTAAAACAATATCGGAAAATAATTGATGTCCTCCACCTAATAAAAATCCCGATATAGGAATAACCGTACAATCTGTTAAATTTTGAGCTACTAGTGCTTGATTGGTATAATCTAGTGCCTCATCATCCACATGCATTATAATTAATAAATTATTTGTGTTGGTTTTATTCAATAAGTTTACCGGTATATAGGGATCGTAATTATTAGTATTTACGATACCTAATTGTTGAGGATCAAAATTTACTAAAGGAGCCCAAGCAACCGTAACGTTAAAGCGGGGGTCTAATGCTTGGTTCATAAGAACAACCATCCCCCCTAAAGAGTGGCCTATCAATCCAATCTGAGAAGTATTGACATTTGAATAAAAAGACAATGTTTCGAGTTTATCCAGAAGTTTAGAACAATCTTGAGCTAAGGCAGGGATGTCTGTAGTTGGATCAATATTTATAATATTACCGCCACTTTCACCGTGACCTTGATAATCTAAAGCTGCAACAAAAAAGCCCCTTTTGGTGAATTCTATTGGAATTCTCAAATCAAAATCCCGCTGACTTCCTATTCCATGACAGTAAATAATTAAAGGTCTTTGCTCTTGAAATCCTAAATTTTTTGAGGGGTGATATAGATTCGCATAAAGAGTAGCTCCAGAAGATTGGTATTCGATCCTTTCATAACTAGAATAACTTATCGATTTATCATAAGCTAAATAGGAAAGGGAGATCACCAATAAAATGATTAAAATCGTTATTCTTTTAAAAAATCGGGCATCCTCCTTGTCTATAATAATCATATTAGAAGCCCCAGTATTTTATTTAATTTCAGAAATACAAATGTTAATTAAATTTGATATTGTTTTAATTTATACTATGTTTAAAATATATATTTTAATTTTATTTATAATTATTAACTAAAAAACATATATTGATTTCTAATGTCAGAAAAAAAAACCTTAGATATAATTGATGGCACTCTTCGCTCTGTTTCCGAAAATTTCCAAAAATTTATAGAAGTTTTAGAAACTGCCAAAAACGAGCTAATTGTTTTAGAAAAGGATAAAGAAGAGCTTAGCCGGGAAAAAAAATTGCTTGAAGGAGAAAAGGATCAATTAGAAGCGGCTACGAAAATGCTAGAGGGCGATAAAAAACAATTAGAATTCGAAAAAACTAACTTAGAAAGTGAAAAGAAAAAACTGGAAGAAGCAACTCAACAGCTTGAAAAAGAAAAACAAGAAAGAGATCAGAAAATAGGTTCATTATCGGAAGAACAACATAGATTGCTAAAAGAATACGCAAGTCTAAAAGTAGAATTGAAAAAATTTGCGAAAATAGCAGAAGAAAGTCAAGATGCGGAATTCGATTTTGGAAGAATCAAAGCTTTACTATCAATTACGATGTTACTCATTGAAGAAATATGGTCCGGTCAACCCCACTACAGAATCTTATTAACGCTCCACGGTGACAAAGAGAAAATGTCGCGTGAGCAAATCAAGAATACCACCGGGATTGCCGGTGCTATGGTTTTGAGAGCCGTTCATGAATTAGCTAAGATTGGTGTGCTAGAATACGACGAAGATACAGCGATGGTAACACTAAAGAAGAGATTGTTCTCTAAAAAATCTTTAGAAGAGAAAAAACCAGAAATATGACTCTATAACCATATTATTTACTCATTTTTCAATTAAAAATTCAAATTTAGTATAATGTTGAATATTTTTATTAATTATCTTAATTCAACAATGAGAATACTTTATAGATTTTCTAAACAATATTATTTTTATTTTATCAATATATTTCTATAATAAGAACTATTCACATACTAGATTTCGAGATAGCTTTAAAATGAAATGTCCAGATTGTAATACAGAATATTCTGACCCTAATCAGCGGATTTGTGAATATTGTGGAACAGAATTAAGTATAACTGAACAAATATCACCAAAAATATCACCACCAAAAACTAAGTTGGAGCAATTTATAGATGATTCAGGGCTTAAAGAGCTTTATAAAAAGATAAAGGATAATTTAAAAAATGTGTAAATTTAATCTTAATTAGAATTCGCAAAATTCATTATAAAAGATTTAAAAAATGACAATAAAACTTACTTGGTTTGGAACTGCAAGCTATATTTTAGATTTAAATGGAACAAGATTATTGTTTGACCCTTTTTTTTATCGTAACTCTCAAGCAACACCAATATTAAAGACTAAGAAAGAACAGATAAGAAATATCGAGGCTGTATTTATCTCACATGGGCATTTTGATCATGTAACTGACGCAGGATGGTTTGCAGAAAAATTAAATATTCCTGTTTATTGTTCTGAAGTTGCTAAAGAAAATATGATTAAATGGGCTGAAGGTAAAATACTTGAAGACGAATCCTATCCGATTTCAAATAATGGTAAGAATAACATAAAACCTTGCGAATATTTTGATAAAATCCAAGTTTCAGATAATATTGAAGTCGAATTGATAAAATCAGAACACATTAAATTCGATTTTAATACCATCGCAAGTAGGTTATTCTCGTGGAAAGTCTGGAAACAAATTGGGAGGATATCTAAATATGGAAAGGGATTCCCCATGGGTAATGTATTTGGATTTTGTACTCGTTATAACGGAAGAAGTATAGTTGCATTTGGAAGTTTGTGGCACGAATACGAAGATATTTTGAAGAAATATGAAAATTGCGACGTATTTATCGCTCCTCTCGCAGGGAATAGCAAAAAAAACATTGCCAAAAAAGGAGGAATAATGATTGACATACTTAAACCTAAAATAGTTATCCCCGTTCATTGGGACAATTTTTTCCCTCCAATCAGCCGAACAGAAGATTTAGGTCCATTTTTTAAATATATGGAAATAAACCATCCAAACATTGAAATAATTGTTCCTAAAATTGATAACGAGATTACTTTGGAGTTTTAATAAATTGTGTTGAAACTTTAAACTTTTAATTTGCTACTTATGCTACTAATAATAAGGTAAAACGTTGAAATAAATTAATAGAAATTTTATGACTTCTATTATTATTGAGCTTTTTTTTAATATTGATTTAAACAAATATTTTTATTTATTTTTAGATAAAAAATTAAATTTGCTTTTTTTTTCTTTTTCCCAATCTCCTTTTGCTGTTGCTCTTAAGCTATCTTTAGCTCCACATGTTTCACAAAATTCCCTGATCATATTAGATAGCGAACCACACTTGGTACAAATATGTGGAAAAGATTGTTTAAACACTTTCCATTTAATATCCATCTTTTCTATCACTTCTTATGTCTTCTTTTTTTTTTTATTGTGTTGTTTAAAACTAAATTCATTTATATTAAGATTAAACTTACTATTTATATTATTTCTTTTTGTTTATATTCAAAATATTGATATATAATTTTTAAAACAAAAAGTAAAAAAAATAAAATTATTTGATTTGCGTTAAATTTAGTCTCTAAAACCGTAGTAAACATTGATAACAAGTAATAAAGCTTCCCTCAGTGAAACTGTAAACAACATTAAAATTTGGAAAGTATAGTCCAAATTGAACGTAAAAAGCAACAAGGAAGTAATAACAGTTGTTAGGGTTAAGAGTGAAAGAAAGTTCCTACTCTTTTGTTTCAACCAGGTTGGCTCTTGGTCAATGAGTTTTTCAATTATTTCGTATTTTGAAAGATTTTGATAATTCTCTATTTCTTCTATTTGATTTTTAAGTCGCTTTTTCTCTCTGGATACGCTAATATTTCTAAAAAGTGCACCTACTATATACGAACTAATTATTATTAAAATGTCAAGCAATGTATTGGTTGTTTCAAAGCTAACGTTAGGACCTAAATGATTAATGATGATAATTGCTGATAAAATAACTATTAATGAAATCCTAACCGTAAATTTTGGTAAATATAGGGGGTGTTTGGGGGGCTCTTCTTCTTTATCAAGTAATTCTGGGTTTTTTACGTATTTAACAACACGCTTTAGCTTCTCTTTTCCACTTTTTCTTGTCTGAAAATAAAAAGCCATTAAAATAAAAATCGCGTTTGTTATCATACCGGGAATTTCTACACCATCAAACAAATAATTGAAAGGAATAGTGACAATTAGTAAGGTATTTAGAGCTCTGATTGTTCCGCGTGGCATGCCAAGAGGCTCTCCTTTAATCTTGCCCTCTTTGGCACATCGTTTTATAATCACCCAAATAATTAAGATTATGCCTAAAATCCAAGTAATCATAAGAATAAATTGTTTCGATTGAATATAATTCTATTTTTAAATTATTTTTTTTTTTTGAATTTTCAACTATGAAACAAATTGAGGAACTCTTAAGATTTAGCTATTAGAAAGCCTCTACTGCTTATTTTTTAAAATCGATACATTTAAATAGGTCAATTAATATAAGTATATTAATGATTGTCAATCGATTGTTGACAAAAAAGAATTGATGACAAAACTTTGGATGAAAAAATGGTATTTGAAGATTATCACGATGAAGGTTTTAACGCTCGAAGGTCGTTAGAGGACCCCTACAACAAAGTTTCGATTTCAAAAGAGAAATATAAAAGACTTATGGAGATCGCAGAAAAATACGAAATGTTACTAAGAAAATTTGATCATGTAGATGCGAAAAAAACTGAGTTACATAGACAGCTTGAAACCCTAAAAGAAGATGGAAGGCAATTAAAGGATTTAGAAGAGAAAACTGAGAAATACTTAAATTCATTGATACGAGTTCAAGCAGATTTTGAGAATTATAAAAAGGTAAATTATCGAGAGAATGAACGGTACAGGCTTCGAGTAAAAGAGGAAATGTTGAAAAAGTTAATTAAGCACTATGAAGATTTACATAGGGCGTTGAAAGTATTGGATTCGTTAAAAAAGGGAGAATCGGTAAAAAAAGGTTTTAAAATGATTGTTGATAATTTTGAATTATTCTTAGAAGATGAAGGAGTGAAACCTATGCATTCAGAGGGCGAGAGATTTGACCCTTACAAACACGAATGTTTATTAGTGGAAGAGAATGATGTTCTCCCTGAAAATACTGTTTTAGAAGAGTTAGATAAAGGTTATTATTTAAATAACAAAATATTGAAACCCGCTGGGGTTAAAATATCAAAATCAAAATTAAAATTATAAATTTAAAAAAAAAAATTAAAAAAAGATGTGAATAAAAAATGACAAAAATAATTGGTATAGATTTAGGAACTTCCAATTCAGCTGCTGCCGTATTAGTTGGTGGCAAACCTACAATTATTCCTAGTGCAGAAGGCAATACATTAGGAGGAAAAGCTTTTCCTTCGGTGGTTGCATTTACGAAGGATGGACAAAGACTAGTAGGAGAACCAGCGAGAAGGCAGGCAATTTCAAATCCAGATCGCACCATTACTGCAATAAAACGAAAAATGGGAACTTCTTTCAAGGTTAACATTGACAATAAAGAATACAAGCCACAGGAAATTTCTGCAATGATCTTGAGAAAAATCAAGGAAGACGCAAGCGCTTATTTAGGAGAGGAAGTGACAGAAGTAATCATTACAGTACCCGCCTATTTTAACGACAATCAAAGACAAGCTACGAAAGATGCGGGAAAGATTGCGGGGTTGAATGTGGAACGTTTAATTAACGAACCTACTGCTGCAGCTATAGCATATGGGTTGGACAAAAAGAATGTCAGTTTAAAAATCGCTGTATTAGATCTTGGTGGTGGTACATTTGATGTTACGGTAATGGAAATGGATAACCAAGTCTTTGAGGTAATCTCAACAGCGGGAGATACTCAATTAGGCGGTACGGACATGGATAGAATTCTTGTGAATTACTTTGTCGAAGAATTTAGGAAAAATGAGGGAGTCGATTTAAAGAATGATTCCATGGCAATGCAGAGAGTAAAAGAAGCTGTTGAAAAAGCTAAGATTGAATTATCAACTTCAATTTCGACAGACATTAATTTACCATACATTACATCAACTGATTCTGGACCAAAACACCTTACAATGAATATTACTCGAGCTAAATTAGAGCAGTTGATAGAACCAATCTTAAAGAGATTAGAGGCTCCAATAATTAAAGCCTTAAAAGACGCAAGGTTAAACAAAGGGGAAGTTGACAAAGTTATATTAGTTGGCGGACCGACAAGAATGCCTAGCGTTCAGAAGATATTCGAAGGCTTTTTAGGGAAAGTACCAGAAAGGAGCATAGATCCTATGGAATGCGTTGCGATGGGTGCTGCGGTTCAAGGTGGCGTTTTAACGGGAGAAGTAAAAGATCTTTTGTTATTAGATGTCACTCCATTATCGTTAGGAATTGAGACCTTAGGAGGAGTGTTTACAAAGTTAATAGAACGAAATTCAACGATTCCAACGGAAAAGAAACAAATATTTAGCACTGCCGCCGATAATCAACCAGCGGTGGAGATTCATGTATTACAAGGAGAACGATCAAAAGCTGCTGATAATATAACTTTAGGAAAGTTTCATTTAACGGGAATTCCACCAGCTCCTAGAGGATTACCTCAAATTGAAGTATCTTTTAATATCGACCAAAACGGCATTATAAGCGTTTCTGCAGAAGACAAAGGAACCGGTAAAAGTCAATCAATAACTATCACTGCATCGAATAAGATGGGTGAAGACGAAATCGCACAAAAAGTAAGAGAAGCTGAAAGAAATGCTGAAGAGGATAAAAAATTCAAAGAATTAATCGAAGCAAAAAATCATGCTGAGGCATTAATCTATCAAACTGAGAAATTGCTAAAAGAAAACGAAGCGTTAGTAGGAGATTTGAAATCGAATATTCTTGAAAAAATATCTGATCTGAAGAGTGCGATGGAATCTGAAGACGTTGTTAGCATAAAAAACTCAACGGAAGTCTTACAAAATTCTTTACACGAAGTTTCATCTCGAATGTATGGACAACAGCAAGATCAATCTCAAGGCGCGTATCAAGGAGCTCCACCTGGAGGTATGGGAGGAACCCCATATGAAGGTAAAACTCAAGATGAAATTGAACAAGAACAATTCCGTAAAGCTAGTGGGCAAGACGAAGGCGTAGTTGACGCTGAATATGAGTAAGTTTAAATAAAGTATTATTTTTTTATATATTTTTTATTATTTTTAAATTAAGAAGGGGTTGAAAAGTTTGGCAAAAGATTATTATAAAATATTAGGATTACAGAAAAACGCTTCAAAAGAAGAAATTAAAAGAGCGTTTCGAAAATTAGCTCGAAAATATCATCCAGATGTGAATTCCGATGAGGCTAAATCGGGAGAAAAATTCAAAGAGATTAATGAAGCTTATGGTTTATTAAGTGACGACAAAAAACGAGAAATGTACGATAAGTTTGGAGTTGTAGAAGGAGATCCATCAACATATCAACAAGGGAGGGGGCCACCTGGAGGTAGAAGGGTGCATCGAAGCCCAGATGGAACTACGTATTATTCAACCTCTGGTTCACCAGGAAATTTTGATTTTAGCGAGATATTCGGCAATGCTGGAAGTTCTCGAAAAAGGCAGACATCTGGAGGTTACGATTTTTTTAACGATTTAGGAGATATTTTTGATGTTTTCTCTAATATGGGAGGGAGCACGAGGGCAAGGTCTACTAGTTCAAGAAATATCCCTAGAGAAGGCGATGACTTAAGGTATGACATGGAAATTAAATTTATGGACGCATTTCTTGGAGGAAAGAGAAAGGTCCAATATAAAGACCCTATAACGGGAGCAAATAAAACGCTAACAGTTACTATTCCTCGCGGAGTTAGGGACGAACAAAAATTACGACTTAAAGGAAAAGGGATGCCCGGTGAAAATGGAGGTTCTCCAGGTGATTTGTATATAGCGATCCATGTAAAGAATCATAAAACATTTGAAAGAGAAGGCGATGATATTTACGTAGATCAAGAAATTCTATTTACCACGGCCACGCTTGGTGGAAAAGTTGAAGTTCCAGGTTTGGAAAAATCTCTAAACGTTACTATTCCTGCCGGAACAAAAGATTCTACGATTTTGCGATTAAAAAATAAAGGGTTTTATAAAATGACCTCTGAAGAGAGAGGGAATCAATTAGTAAGAGTAAAAATTAAAATTCCTAAGAGAACTAGTAAGAAACAAAAAGAATTGTTAGAACAATTAAAAGCAACAGGTTTGTAAAAAAGGTGGTATTGTTATGATAAAATATGATAAATTCACGATTAAAGTACAAGAGGCTTTAATGGCTGCTCGATCATTAGCTCAGACTAATGATAATCAGCAAATTGAGCCAATACATTTATTAATAGCGTTAATAGAACAGAAGGATGGAATTACTACTCCGCTTTTTCAGAAGTTAGGAGTAAATAATAATCAATTATTATTTAATTTCTCATACACGGATTCAAAGGATTCTGAAATGACTTTAAACCCTCCAATAACTGGCATAAAGTTATTATCGCCTGCCCATCTGGGTACAACATGAAGATGCAAATGATCTGCAATCCCTGCTCCTGCTATTTCCCCAATGTTAATGCCAATGTTAAAACCGTCAGCTTTCATTATTTTTTTCATTTTAACAGTATATTCCTGGGATGTTTTCATCATCTCCAGTAAGATTTTATCATCCAGTTTTTCAAGTCTGGATACATGTTTATAAGGTACAATCATTAAATGACCATTGTTATATGGGAATCGGTTTAAAACAACAAAACAATATTTTTTTCTTTCAAGGATAAAATTTTCTTTGTCTTTATTTTGTCTGGCTAATTTACAAAAAAGACATCCTTTGATTTTTTTACCTAATATATATCCAATTCTCCAAGGTGCATATAAAGCTTTATATTTATTTTTCATGATTTGTCCTTTTCTTAAATATTAAGATTATTAATATATTAAAGGTGATAGTAAAGTCAAATGATTTTGAAACTTTATGGTTCGGGTTATGAAACCCGAACCAGCGGATTCTATTGCTATTTCTTTTTTGTGTTAAAATCGATTCCTGTGTTTTTTGAAGCATTTTTAACCATTTCTTCTGAAATGGAATTTGCTTTTTGGATGATTTCATCTGTGTTTATTTTTTTAATCTGTCCTTTTTCAACTATAATTTCGCCATTAACAATGGTATATTCTGCAATTTGTGAATCTCCTGCAAAAAGAATGGCAGTTGCCCTGTCATGAAGGGCACCGGCATATCCAATTTTGTTTAGATTAAAAATAGCTATATCTGCTGCTTTGCCTTTTTCTAAAGAACCAATCTCCTGCCAGCCAAGAATTTCAGCTCCTCCATTAGTTGCCATTTTTAAAACTTGTCGGACTGGCATGGAATCCACCCCTGATTTAATGCGGTGGATTAACATGGCTGTCTTCATTTCAAAGAGGTAATTTGAGGAATCATTACTGGCAGAGCCATCCACTCCAAGACCTATTGGGATACCGTTTTCAAGCATTTTTGCTATAGGTGCTATTCCGCTTCCAAGTCTTAAATTACTGACAGGGCAGTGAGCCACACCTGTTTTTGTCTGTGCCATTAGTTTTATTTCATTATCATTGAGATGAACACAATGAGCATACCAGAAATTTTGTCCCAGCCATTCTACTTCTTCCATATAAGCTAAAGGTCTTTTCCCGTATTCTTTCAAACAGTATTCATTTTCATCTTCTGTTTCAGCAATATGTGTATGACATCGGACATTATATTTTTTTGCCAGTTGGGCAGTTTGTTTCATTAGCTCAGGTGTTACTGAAAAAGGAGAGCAGGGGGCAAGAGCAATTTTAAGCATTGAGAATTTATCAGGGTTGTGATATTTCTGGATCAACTGTTCTGAATCTTTCAGTATCTCATTTTCCTTTTGAACTACATCATCAGGTGGAAGACCTCCATCTGATGTTCCTCGTGACATGCTTCCCCGTGTTGGGATAAATCGTATCCCCATTTCCTTTGCAGCCTTTATTTCATAATCTATTAAGTTTTCATTTATTTTTTCAGGAAAAAGGTAAAGATGATCAGAAGAAGTTGTACAACCTGTAAGTAATAATTCAGATATGGCAACCAGAGCCGAATAGTAGATTGCTTCAGGAGTGATCTCACGCCAGATTTCATAAAGATTTACAAGCCAGTCAAATAATTTAACATCCTGTACTTTTGGTATGTTGCGTGTTAATGTTTGGTAGAAATGATGATGTGTATTGATAAACCCTGGATAAACAACCATGCCGGATGCATTAATTGTTTTATCTGCTTTATATGCAAGGTTTGTTCCTATGTCTTTTATTTCATGTCCTTCTATATAGATGTCACAATTCTTGATTTCTGATAAATCCTTGTCCAT
>JABCSY010000088.1 GCA_018238625.1 Promethearchaeota archaeon | reverse complement strand
GATTAGAATATGTCTGAAATTCACTTTGATAAAGAAAAAGGTTCTCAAATAAAATTATTCACACCTGGACCAGTTTACATCCCAGAACGAATATTAAAAGAAATGGCAAAACCAAACGACACGCATAGGTCTAAACCATACGCAGAAATGCATCAACTTGTAGAAGAAGGGCTTAAAAAACTTTTATACACCTCCAATGATTGCTTAATCTCAACATCGAGCGCTACTGGACTAATGGAAGCTTGCGTAAGAAATTTAGTTAAAAAAGACGAGAAGGCTCTATTTTTTTCGATTGGAGCGTTTGGAGATCGTTGGTACAAAATTGGAGTTTCAAATGGGAAGGTCTCAGTAAAAGAGGGCGTTGAATGGGGTAAACCAATAACTCCCGAATTTGCACAAGAAGCATTGAATAAAGATAAATACGCTGTAGTTTTTATCCAATCAAATGAAACTTCCACAGGAGTTTATAACCCTATTAATGAAGTAATTCCAGTTATTAAAGATTTTGGCGCTTTAGTGTGCGTTGACGCAACATCATCAATGGCGGGAATTAAAGTTGAGGTTGATAAATTAGGGATCGACGTGTGTTTAGCCTCAGTTCAAAAGTGTTTTACATTACCGCCAGGACTGGCTTTATGTTCAATATCCAAAGCTGCGATCGAAAAAACTTCTCAGGTTAAAAACAGAGGGTTTTACTTTGACTTTCTTGATTTAGTCAAAAGATCTGAAAAACATCAAACGCCAACAACGCCACCAATACCTCAAATTAGAGCTTTAGCGGCTCAACTGGATTATATCCTGAATCACGAAGGATTAGAAAAAAGATTTGAAAGACACGAACGATTAGGAAAACGTACTAGAATGTGGGCACGAGATATTAATTTTGAGATGTTTCCAGAGAAAGGATACGAGTCCAATACAGTTTCTACTATGAAAAATTCGTTGAATATCGATATTGGGAAGATGGTCTCAACATTACTAAGTAAGGGTTATCGAATTGTTAACGGTTATGGAGATTTGAAGAATAAGACTTTCCGAATCGGTCATATGGGTGAAGTGACAGTAAAAGATCTCGAAAACATGTTAAAGATCTTAACAGATATCGTTTCTGACTTAAGATTGAACCAGTGAAATTATTAAATCTAAATTTTTCTTCTATTTTGTTGTATAATTTGCGATAACATTCAAAGTTCTTCTATTTTAGTGGAAATAAATATTTAAGTGAAAGAAATAATTTTATTCTAATGAATAAAGAAAAGAGCGAGATCAAAAGTAAAAGAGGAAAAAACTGAAAAATGGAAATCAAAAAAGAATTCAAAACTTTTATCTTTGAAATGTTAATTGTTGATATTATATTGTTGCCTTTTTATTTTATATTCTTGTTGCTCTGGGTTTCAAGTATGTTTTTTCTTTTCTTTTTTATTTCTTTAGGAATTATGATACTTAATGGTGTATTAGTCATACTTCTGATTACGAATAGGATTTCGATAATTAAGTCAAAATCGAAACAGAATATCGAAGGGTACAATTAATTTGAAGGGATATAATTAAATCATCAAAAATTCTTTTATACATTAGTTTACTAAAAATACTATCCATTTATTTAAAATTATTAAAAAGTGATATTTATGAAAATTTTAATTAGCGACAAACTTCAAGAAGAAGGAGTGAAAATTTTTCAAGAAAACGGCTTTGAAGTAGTGAAAAATTTTAAAATAACTAACGATGAATTAAAAGAAGAGATTGGAAATTACGACGGAATCGTTATACGTTCTCGAACCAAACTAACAGCGGAAGTATTAGAAAGAGCGAGCAACCTTAAAGCTATTGGAAGAGCTGGAGTAGGATTGGATAATGTCGATAGGAAAAAAGCTGCGGAGTTAAACATTGAAGTTTTAAACACACCAGAAGCGCCTTCAGTTTCAGTAGCAGAATTAGCACTTGGGTTGATGTTTACGTTAGCTAGACATATCTCAAACGCGGACCGAACCATGCATTGTGGAGAATGGAATAAAAGTCAGTATTTGGGCTACACTTTGAAAGGTAAGAAATTAGGTTTAATCGGATTTGGAAACATAGCTAAACAATTAGCGAAAAAGGCTCTGGCGTTAGAAATGGAAGTTGGCGTTTATTCTAGATTTAGTAAAGGTCCTAAAGCTATAGAAGAAGCCAAAAACATGGGGTGCAAATTGTATTCTTCTATTGACGAATTACTCCAAGATGCTCAAATTATATCTTTACATCTCCCCGCTACACCTCAAACAGAAAATACTATCAATGAAACAAACCTAAAATTAATGAAAAAAAAATCTATCATAATTAATACTGCTAGAGGTCCTCTCATTGACGAAAAAGCTTTATTAAAAGCCTTAGCAAACGAAGAGATAGGTGGAGCTGCCTTAGATGTATACAGGAAAGAACCGTTGAAGGATATGGAGTTATGTAATTTCAAGGGGAATTTAATTCTCACGCCTCATATAGGAGCTCAGACCATAGAAACACAAATACACGCAGCTACTAAAATAGCCGAAAAAATGTCAGATTTCTTAAAAAAATTATAAAATAATAAGATTTGGATATTTCCAAATCAATTAAAAAAATCATTTTTTTCGAATGCTTTAAATTTTAGAAATTTTCACGACCGTAGAAAAGTATGCTCCTGAATTTCCTGACGCCTCAGGCTTATCTGGAGTAAAGATATTAACATTCTCGTGTTCACTATTAACAAAAGGCGACCCTGAATAAATTAAAGCTGTACCTGGTTTTAAAGCGATATTTTGATCCAATGTATATCTCGCTTTACTAAACTTGTTAGAAACTAGTACTTCTTGTGGCGGCTTTATTCCGAGTGATTCAATATCGATAGGATTTAGGAATATTTTACTAAAGATTTCCTTGTAACCTTCGTGAATTTCGCCGAATTGGGAGTGTATAAAATATTTATGAGACGGAGAGAGTAAATAAAATTCATTCTTATTTCGCCGCAGTAAAACATCTGATTTTTGGTCAAATAAACTAATATGGGAGCTGTGGATTTGAATTTTATTATTAGAGGTTGGAAAGTTTAAATCTTTAAAAGGGATACCATTAGTTCCGAACGGAATGTAATACCCAGTGTTTCTTAGATTTTGCTGGATCTCCTCAGGTAATAATCCAACACATTGTTCAACTATTTCTTCTTGACTTTCTTGAAGAAAACTAACATTAGTCCATCCAATTCTTTTGGCTAATAATTGAAAAAACTCATAATTCGATAAACAATCCGAATATGGGCACGGTCCTCCTTGATTTATCGATATCCCAGGTATAAAATAAGGCGTGATTAAATCATCGCATTCGAGGTCAAATTTTGCAGGGATAACAATATCTGCAAATTTTGTAGTCTCGTTTAAAAACATGTCTAATACGACTATATACAAATCATCCCGAGATAAGGATTTTCTAAGAATGTTCTGATTAGGGAGAGAACTAGCTGGATTAAAATTGTAGATAAATAACATTTTGAAATTATTTGAGCTTAAGGAGGTTCCAAGATTTACAAGCGGAATAGTCTCATATGGAGCGTATGTTTTTGGTATAGTAATATAATCAATAAGCGGTTTCAGAAATTCTTTATTAAAGTCACTCTGAGAAAATAAAAAACCTGTTCCGAGTTTACCAAAATTTCCAAGAAGGATTTGAATTAGAGCTATTGTATTTAAAAGTTTTCCACCATAAAAGTACTTCTGGGGTCCAAATCCTACGATAAAAAGAGTTTTATGGTTATATTTAAGGAGTAAATTTATAAATTCTTGTAGAGTTTTACGATCTAAACCTGTTTGCTGATATATTTTATTTTCATCTATTCTTTCAACTTCTGTAAAAAGGTTCTTGTAGTTGTCAACATGTTGGTCGATAAAATCTTTATCGTAATTTTCCGATGTTATAATTTTATTCAAAATTAATTTGACAATTAGATGGTCGGTACCAGGGAAAGGTTGTACAAATATACTAGCGTTTTCTACTAATTGAGTCTTAATCGGATTCACTACAACAACAACTGAACCATTTTGAATTGCTTTTTTAACCAAGAAGTAGGCGTGAGTATTTCGATCGGCTAGATTGCTTCCCCACACGACAATTAAGCGATTATTGGGATTAATTATTTGGAAAGTATTTGTAGTAGAATATGTACCAAACAATTCTTCTAAAGCCGAACATCCTGCTTCATTACATATGCCTTTATTTGTAATTGTAGCCCCAAGATTACCGAAAAATCGAATAGGGGCGTATTTTGAGATTAAACTATTGTTTCCTGCATAGTAAGCCGATACGATAGATGAGGGGTTAAATTCATTCTTGACTTGTAGTAATTTTTCAGCAATTAAATTTAATGCATTTTCAAGATTTATCGATTTAAAGGAATTACTACCTTTAGGACCCGTCCGAATTAACGCGGTTTTTATTCTTTGAGGATGGTATAGTAACTTTTCTCTTTGATTTAATTTCGCGCATAAAAATCCATTGGTGAAAGGGTGGTCTTTTAAAGGCTTAGCAATTAGGAGTTTCCTCTCAGGAGCTTGGTCGTCCCATTCGCCTATAAATACACATGAACCGTAGCAATCTTTGGAGCAAGTTCCATATCTTTTTGTAGGCTCTATCTTTTTACCCAATCTTCTAAACTCCAAATTTAAATGATACTTCTATTTTTCAGTCAAATCGTGAAGAACTAACCCAGACAGAAGCTTAGGATCAAACCAGGTAGATTTTGGTGGCATCACGCCCCCTGCATCAGAAATAGATTCCAAATCCCTTATGTCTACTGGATATAAGTTGAAAAACACATCATTTCCTTTTTCTGACACGTATTTTTCCATGATGTTTGGATCTTGAATACCCCCTACAAAAAAGATGTTTTCATCCGCGCGAATGTCGTAAATTCCTAAAATAGGGCCTAAAACTTTATCTTGAAGTATAGCAACGTCTAAGCTATCTCGTTTTGAACTAAACTTTTTATCTTTTACTGCTAAATTGTACCATTTTCCTTTGACACACATGGCGAGTTGATGTTTTTTTACCGGATTAAAGGCTTTTTTAACTTGCTTAACCTTATAAATTTCTTCCATCTTTTTTAAAAAATCGTCCACATTATCCGATAACTTCTTTATTACGCGATTGTAAGGTAAAATCAAAGTTTGATCGTCTGACGCCACGTAAGACAATAAATACTGCCACGGAGCATTGGATTTATCAGTTTCAGCAGCTTTTCTCAACTGAGTTTTTCTGTATTCAGCTGCGCTCGCTGCGCGATGATGCCCGTCTGCTATGTAGACTTTCTTGTCTTTAAAGAGATTTGATAATTGATCAATAATATTTGGGTCTGTCTCTTGCCAAATTAAATGCTGATAACCGTATTTTTCAAAGTCAAATTTGGGTTTTTTTTGTTTAATTTGCTCTATTAATTTATTTATCTCACGATCGGCGCGAAAAACTGACCATACGAGACCAGCTGCGACATTAGTAGCTACTATATGTTTAGTTCGATCTTGAAGAGGTTTTTCGCGAGTATGTTCGTGCTTTACTATATTCCCATCTTCGTAATCTTGAAGTGCGATACCCATAATTAACCCTTGTTGGTTAAATTGAGCGGACTCTTGGCGATAAACATATATACTTGGAGTTTCATTTTGAACAATAAGGTTAGTTTTTTTAAATTTTTCATAAGCCATCAAAGCATTGTTATAAATTTCTTCGCCTTCACCATCAGGTAGTATAAGTTGAATTAGCGAATTGGGGTTTTGTTTCAATTGGTATTCTTCGTCTTTTCCAATAACATCGTATGGATTCGTAGTAAATTCATTCGGGTCATTTGGATAATAGGGTCGTATAGCTGAGATTTTAACCATAATATGTTTAAAAAGTAATTAAATTTTAAATTAGTTTCCATTATTTTGTAGAAATCAAACCATAAAACCTTCAATTCGAAGTAAACTTCTTTTAAGATTAATCTGCCAATCTTCATCCATTTTTCCCATGAAACCGCCTAGTTTTCCATTTTTTTTTATAACTCGATGACATGGAATAATCAAAGGCAGCGGGTTATTTCTTAGAACGCTTCCTACGGCTCTATACGCTTTTGAATTTATCTTTTTTGCTAGATCAGAATAAGTGGTCGATTCGCCGGGTCTAATTTTTATAAGAGAGTTTATTACTTTTTGGGAAAAATCACTTTTAAACTTATTTTTAAGATCTAACAATACATCCATACTTTTCATCTCCTCGAATAAATCTATTTTTGTACCCGTTAGATAATCGTTAATCGCGTTTTCCAACTGATTCAATATGCTACGTTCTTTAGCATCTTTATAGTTAGATATATCAAATTTGTTTGTTTTAATATATTCCAAAATATCCGATTCGCTTTTAAAAAAGCTGATCTCGGCTAATTTGATTTTTTCTTGGTTTTTTAGATAATCATAAGATACAATTATAAACGGATCAATAACATTCGGCTTAAAATAAAATATAGAAATTTCAACCTACCTCAATATTCGATAAATATATAAATTGAATCTATTATTTCAATATTAACAAAATTGAACTATGCTTATAATTAAAGAATCGAGTAAATAAAGATGCCTAAAGATTTAAAAAATATAATTGATAATATCGAATCGAGCGAAAAAGAAAGCGCTATTCTCCTATCTAAAATGGATAGGTTAAAAGAAATGATAGAAAAACAGAAGAGGGTTCTGATAGAGCATGAAAAGATTATTGAGGAACAAAAAATAAAAATAACAAGAATGTATGACATTCCTGAAGATGTCTTAGAACTAAAAGAATTAGTTGGAACTCAAAGAGCAATGCTTAATCAAAGGGAAAAAGAGATTGAACTCGCAAAAGGCGAAGTTCTGGCTATTCAAAAAGAGTTAGAATATATAAAGAAACAAAACCTCCCCACTCAACGAAAATTAGAGGAAGGTTTTGAATCAATTGGAAATTTAAAAACAGAAATAGCGGAAAAAAAATCAGAACTTTTATTGAAAAAAGAATCGATTAAATCTTTAGAAATTAAGGTACAAGAAATTCGAGCTTTCGCGGATAAATTACAAGACGAGCAAGTTAAATTATTGTCAGATATGGACCAAAAGTGGAAAAAAGAACTCGAGAAATTGAGATTGGACCATATAGAAGAGAAGAAGGATTTAGTTGGAAAAATTTCCGATTTAGATACTTTTTTACTTGATTCTAAACTGACATCTACTGAAGCTACCTCAGAAGCTAAAGACTTAAAATCGCGGTTTCAAGAGATTCGCGATAGTCAGGAAAATATGATTAATAAATTAGAGGACGCACTAGATAAAAAACGTGAAGCAGATGAAAAGGTCAGAAAACTTAATAAAGAAATGGAAGAACTTAGAACTTTCAAACAAAATAACGTTAAGAAGATTAACTATTACGATAAATTAACCGAATTAATGGAACACGAAGTGCAGTTTAAAGCATTCTTAATAGTAGAACAAGTAGGCTCAATGACATTAGATGATTTAAGAAATGCCTTAGGATCTCCAATTGTATTAGTAAAAAAAATAGTGCAAAATTTACAGAATGTCGATTTGTTTGAAATTAGCGATGCTGGTAAGATTTCTGTTAAAAAAATAGATTAACACTTATCTATCAGAATTTTATTCTAATTTTTTAAGAATTATTGAATTAAGATTTAACAAACCCTTATTAGAAGTATAGTTAGAATTTTTTAAAAAATATAATTTGAGATTCAAATCCTTGCCAAATCTTTATACAAATCGGGTAAACGCTTAATAAAATTCCCATCTGTCACCTGATCAAGAATTTCTGCAGCTATGGTTTTTAAGATTTCTCGATATTTATTCGGTTTCTCATCTCTACGCAATAGCAACGCAACTACATAATTCTCCACGCTAATATAATCATCGCCTACGCCAGAAAAGAAAGAGACCACTTTGTTGTTCTTTAAGCTAATCGATGCGAAACCTGGCTTCAAACTCTGATACCGGTGGCTCGAATACACTTGCGTGAGCAAGTTGTTTGTAATTTTCAGGTTTTCTGGATAAAACCCTTCGTTAATCGGTCCAATTTCATTATCCCAACGAATTATAAGAATTCCAACTGGCAAAATAAATACCTCGTGAAGAATTAAAAAATTATTTTATTTCTCTTGTTATAATTTTAATATCTTTTTAGTATATATTTATTTTTATTTTTTTAATCACTTCTTCAATCATTAATGATTTCTATCTAATTTATAATTTAAATTAATATGTAGATATCTTTCATTGAATCTTGCTTTTTTATACAAAAAATCATACGACACCAGGTTGCGCGCTATTCCTTGAAAGAATTGTATAGTGCATCATAAATAATATAAAAATTTAAGAAAAATTCAAATACGATAAAATTAAGTCTATTATCAAGAAAAATAATAAACGATTTGAAGTTTTCCAATTTGTTTAATAGAGTTCCTAAATATCAAAAGTTATTTCAAAAAACTTTTCCGTATATTTGCAACGATTGTGGAGAATTTACATCCAATCAATATGAATTTTGTGAAAAATGTGGGGCTGAAAATTCTGTGAGGAAAGCCATGATCGAGGATTACACTAAGTATTACTTGAAAAAAGAAAAAGAAAAATCTAGAAGTGAAAGAATATTGAGCGATGATCAACCAGAGAATCTAAAACTATTGGCATTCCTTTTTACTTTTTTTCTAATATTTTTAACATTTGAGATTCCTTTTCTTATCAACAGTTTATTAATCCAAATATTTCCAGATATTCAACATCCATACGATCACGATGAAATTGAGGTTCTTATTAATGGAGTTAGACCAATTGGTTATATATGCTTAATAATCATTGTCATATTCATCATACTTGGCTTTTTAATAAAAAAAGAAAAGATTTCTGTCTCAAGCTCATTTTTACTATTTTTACCTACTTTTGGAAGTTTTGCTTCATCGATGTTTTTTCTTGCAGGTATTGGGATTCTAGAAGTAGTATGGTTGCCATTAGATACGCCTTACTTTAATTTTCTAACACTTGGGATAATTGTTTTTCCGATTTATCTTTTAGTTTTTCTTTTCTATTTGGGTCCTATTGGTTATATTGCGTATTTTATTATGATGATCCTTCCATGGATTTTTGTGATCTTAGGATTATATATTTTCACATCAGGAGTCATTAGTTGGTTTTATGGGAAGTACCAGAAGATAGATATAATAGAATTCTCAGTGTATAAATATTCAAGACACCCTCAATATTTAGGATTTCTCATTTGGAGTTATGGTTTATTTGTTCATTATATGAATCAAGAATTAATAATTATTACAATGGGAAAAATAGGATTAGAGGCTAGTTTACCATGGGTAATTTTTGCTTTAATAATTGTTGGTATTGCTTTTCTTGAAGATATTAATTTATCAAAAAAGCATCCAGATGAATACGCAGAATATCGTAAAAGAACACCATTTCTAATAAAACTCCCAAAAACGTTAAACTTAATAGTTAGTTTTCCTTTACGATTTATCCTAAAAAAGAGTTTCCCAGAAACAAATAAAGATATCCTTAAAGTAGTTATTTTTTATGGAATGATCATAATAATTCTTTCATTGTTGGTATTATTAATGCTTCCTCTTTCTTATCAATAAAAATATTAAAATATTATGACTTTTAAAAAAGTTTTCCTTAGTTGTTAATATAGAATAATAATTAGAAGGCTAATCTCTAAAGTAAAAATTTAATCAAATTAAATTAAGAGATCAAAACCTAATATAATAAATCCCTTGCTTTCATGTAAAAACTCAAAACCAAAAGAAGCTAAATATTTTACAATTGGATCGTCTTTTTTTGCTTCAACTACCAAAAGTCGACAACCAATAAAATCCTTTATGTAATTACACCTGCCCCGTGCAAATAAAATCAAGTCTCTTCCTAAATTATAACCCCTGTATTCATTATTAATTGCGATTCTTCCTATTAATGCAGCAGGAACTTTTTGAATGCCAAATTTTTTGCTTTCTGCTAGTCTTAGCATGTAATTGGATAATGTAATAAAACCAACGACTTTTTTAGACTTTAAATGATAATAAAGATATATTTTTGAGATAAGATTTTTTTCATTGAATCTTGCTTTTTCGTGCAAAAATTCATTTAATTCATTGTTTTCGCATTGAAATGAACCTAAATCGATTTCATCTTTAAGTTCTACAATAATGAGGTCTTTTCTTATTGGATCTAACACTTTTACTCAAAAAATGATTATTATTCTTTATTAAAATCCTGGTTTTTTAACAGCATCTCATTATAGAATTCCAAAGCTTCTTCAGAAAATTTTTTAGCTTTTTCATTCGGTCCATGATCCATCAATCTGATCAAATTTTCCGATTCTTCACTCGTTAAAGTGATATCTGTAAATTCCGATGAATTGATACAAAAATCAATCTTATTCTTCTTTAATACTTTCTCTTCTGTTTTTTCTACCATTTAGATCTCCAATAAGAATATGTGTTTTAATAGTTCTATATAATAAATAATAATTTTTCTTTATATCTTTTATGTGGTTATCTTTCAATTAATATGGAATAACAATTAGAAGGCTAATCTCTAAAGTAAAAATTTAAATTAAAACTACAACTTTTCAATATTACACTTAAAACCTAATTGGTTTAATAAAAAACATCTTAGTATTATAAAACATCTAGTATCATAGCATAAAATTTTGGCGGGATTACCGAGTCTGGTCAAAGGTCTTATGGTTTAGAAGGGTCAAGACCGATTATAGGTGCTGGACTTAAGATTGTGGCTCACTTACGAGTGACAATAAAATATCCAGTGGCAAAGGCCTTCGGGAGTTCAAATCTCCCTCCCGCCATATTCTTTTTATTTTTTAAGAATTTAAAATTAAATTAAATTAAAAATATGTAAGTTTGATAAATTCTAGGGTTTTTGATAATAGAATAAAATTAATAACTGCATGATTTCTAATTAATTATTATTTTAAGTAAAAATCAAATGAGATTAATATGAAATTAATTGAAATTATTGGTTTAGAAGAAAAACACGCTCAACTTTTAGGAAAAGCAGGTATAAAGGAAGTAGAAGATCTTTTGGCTCTTAGTTACTATCAGATTAAACAATTAGCAAGAAGTATAGGCGTGACAGTAAATAGACTTGATACGTGGCAAGAACACGCCGATCTAATGAGAATTGGTGGCGTGACTCCTGAAATAGCTAACGCTCTAAATCTAATAGGTATCGATTCTGTCAAAGAATTTGCTTACAGAAATTCTAAAAACACAGTTGAAAAGTTAAAACAGTTAAAGAAAGACAATCCAAAAGTCCTTACAAAGCTTCCAACGCTTAAAAACGTAGAGGAGTGGACTAAAAGCGCAAAGAGTTTAGCAGAAGTGCCAAAAAAGGATGCTAAACCGAAAAAGAAGCCATCACCTAAGAAAAAACCCTCACCTGGAAAAGGTCCATCCTCAGATATACCGATTATAGCAAATTATAAGCCTTTTGAAAAATTCGAGAAAGATTATGGTAAATTTGGTCAAGATTATTGGGATAGCAAATGGAAAAAGGCGCCAATTATCTACACTGGAAGAGCTTTGAGAGGAGAATCGTACAAAAAACAAATCGATGTAGATGTGAAAGCATTCATAAAGGATAACGACGCAATATTATGGCACGTTTTAACTCAACTTGATCTAAGGAAAGAAAGTCCAAACGAAACGGCTTTAACGATCCAAAATTTCGTATGCAATTTTCTAAAATATAAGTACGACGATATCGCGTCAGAATGTCCCGAATTCTGGTTATTTCCCTTCGAGGCAATTCAATCAGAGATAGGAGATTGTGAGGATGGGGCCATCCTCATCGCTAGTCTGTTAATTAATGCGGGCGTTCCTTCGTGGAGAGTCAAAGTGTGTGCCGCTCAAGTAATGGCTGATCCGGTTTTTGCTCCCTCAGATTCGGAGTTAGGAGGACACGCGTATTGTATATATTTGGCAGATCGTCCAGAATCAGAACGAAAACTAGAGTGGTTAATACTAGATTGGTGTTATTTACAAGATCCGGAGGTTCCAATCGATGAAAAACCCTTAGCGCGAGATGGGGGGCAGGGAGGTGCTTATCGAAACATTTGGTTTACTTTTAACGACGAGGAATCGTGGGCACAAAGTAGTTTTGAAGTCAAGGAAGGACGAATTAGCCGGAATCGCACGGCACAGAAAGACGAGGTTTTAGCGCCTTTAAAAGACATCTTAAAAAGTCTAGCAAACGAAGAGCTCGATAAAATATTCAGGAAATTAAATATTGAAATCGAATAAATTTAAACTTTAATATTGATCTTTTATTTTTTACTTTTTTTAGCATCTCTTTCTATACTGTTATCTTCCTCGAATAATGAAGCGCTACAATAAGGACAATAACGAGCCCCTTCTCGACCTACAGCAGAACCACAGTTAGGACATTTTATTTTAAACTCAACTGAAGAAGGGATCGTTTCTATTACATATTCGAAAATTTCCTTCATTAACTTCTGTACTTCCTTGATTTTCTCTTTTTTTGCTTCTTCGGGAAAGGAGTTAATGTAAATTGAAGAAAGTTCAACTAAAACGTTTCGAACAAACTTAAGTTGGTCTAAGAAATTCTTATTTATCTTTACTTTCAAGATTTCTTCTCCTGCTTCAGATAAAGAATAAACTTTTCGAAGCGGACCAACCTGAGTTTTGACGGTCCTTACCTTTAAGAATCCGTCTCTCTTTAACTTAGATAGAAGCGGATAAATGGTACCAGATTGAGCTTCCCATGTCCCCGCAAAGTGTTCGTTTAAAACCCTGATTAAATCATAACCTGAGATTATTTGGTTATTGAATATGTGCTCGATAATAGTAAATTCGAGCGGAGTTAATCTGTTTTTTTTAACATTGTCAAAAATCTCCCGTTTAAGTTTTGAACGGATTTCCTCCATATCCTGCTCGATATCTAGAAATTTTCCTAACCACATTCGGATTTTACCATTTACGATTTTTTAAATTACGCATTTTTTTTTCTCAATTTATGCATTTCCTTTTCAATTGCTCGCTCCATTCGTGATTGCTTTTCTCCATTTTCATAGAGTTTTTTATTGTAGAAACTTAAGTATACAATATAGTGTATTATCAAAGCCACTCCCCAAAAAAAAACAGGATATAAAAACCATAAATAACTTGGCTTTATTCCTATTAGTAAAGCATTAGTATAGCTATTAATAACAAATAAAAGTAAGTTTACAAAGAAATAAGCTACCGTATTAAAGATTACAGCTCGTTTAGCAATGGGGTAAATACCTTTTGCATAAACTATATATGCGGTTAAATGCATCATCAACCCTATCAACCAACCAAAAATCGGATAAATAAACCACAAGATAAGTGGACTAAATAGCGCATTTATTGAAATAAATAATACTATCCCTAATATATAAGCAATTAAATGTATTTTAACTGAAAGTCGAAACTTTATTTTCAAAGCGGCTATACGGCGTAAATTTTCTTCTGAAAAAGCATTTTCATTAAACTCATTCATGATTATTCTTCCCAAGTATATTGATTTTATATATTATAACTATAATATTTTTATTTTATTATTTATTAACTTTAATTATTTAAAAATTTGTTGGTTCTACATAGATTGTGTTGGAACTACATAGATGGGAAATATATCTTGTTTAGACTACTAAAAGAATTCTTGAAAAAAAAAATAAAGTTAATTTAAACGATATAAGAAGCGATTTTATTCTTCTACATTTGAGTTTTCTACTTCACTTTCTTCCTTAGGAGCTAGTTGAGTTCCGCAGAAAGGGCAGTAAGCCACTTTCCTACCGATTTCAATACCGCAATTTGTACATTTTGCCTTAAACCTAAGAGTTGAGGGAATACTACCTTTAATCCTTTCGAAAGACTCGTCTAGTGTTGTTTGCACTTCATCGATGATTTCTTTCCTTACTTGTTTTGTATGTGATTTCACATATATGGAAGATAGTTCTATGATAAAGTTTTCCAAAAACTTAAGCTGGTCAAAGAAATTTTTATTTACCTTTACTTTCAAGATTTCTTCACCAGCGTCAGTTAAAGAATACACCTTTCGGATTGGGCCAATTGGACTTTTTACCGATTTAGATTTTAAGAAGCCATTTCGTTCCAGTTTTGACAGAATTGGGTAGACCGTACCAGACTTAGCTTTCCAAGTTCCAGCAAAGTGTTTATTCAATGTTTGAATAATATCATAGCCTGAGAGGGCGTTGCTATTGAAAATTACTTCGATCGTAGTGAATTCGAGAGGAGTAAGTTTATTTTTTTTGATTTTTTTAAAAATTTCTTGTTTGATTTTGGATCTCAACAATTCAATATCGTCTTCAAGATCTAAGATTTTCCCCAGAAACATTTTAATTTAGCTCCTCAATTATTCCTTTTTTTGTCGATTTTGCATTTTTTCCATTTCTTTTTCAACGGCACGTTCCCTTCTTGACTTCAATACACCTTGGTCATCAGTCGAAGGACGATGATAGATGTAATATGTACCTATGTGAATTGCTAATCCTGTACCCCAGAGAAATGCAGGAAAAATTGACCAATAATAAAGAGGCGTAATGAAATAATTAATTACTAATTGAAACAACATTACGAATATGTATGCTACTGTATGAAAAATTACTCCTCTCTTTGCCGATGGATATACTCCTCTCGCATATACTATATAAGCTGTGATGTGCTCAGCAACGCCAATAAGCCATCCAAAGATAGGAAACAACACCCACCAAAATGTCGGCGTAAAAACCAAGTTTATAGCGCTAAGGAAAATACAAACAGTAATGTATACGCTTATGTTTATTTTTACTGACATTTTAAAATTTACTTTTCGGAGGGCTATACGACGAAGATGTTCCTCTGAAAAACCGTTATATTTATGCTCATTCATATTTTTCGTTCACTTCATTTTAATTTTTGTTTAATTCTATTTTAAATTAGTATTTTTTTATTATAAATAATATAAAGAAATAATCATTTATAAACCTATGTAGAGTTGACAATAGTTATTTGTTATAGAACAATAATCGTTTGTTGAAAAAACTTAGTAAAGCAAAAAAAATTATTCAATTTTTATAAATCTTATCAAGATGATTAAAAGTATCAAAATTATTAGGTGTATGAAAAAGTTTTAATATGTAGATTTATGATTATTCACAATCCACTATCTTAATAGGGTTATGTCGTCGTTTTCAGAATATATAGAAAAAATTGAAAGATGGGACAAAAAAGCATTCCTTAATCTATATAAGAGCGATTTTTCTAAGCGAACAAAACAATTTGCTAATGTTTTTAGCTTTTTTGGAAGCTTATACTTTTGGGGGCTGGTCTGGTTAATTTGGTTCATTTACGGCTTCTTCACAAAAGATTATTATCTCTTAGTACTGTTCACAGGAGCGTTTGATCAGGGTGTCATCATACATGTTCTTATTCGCTATGGAATTGTGAGGAGAAATAGACCTTATATCAAGCTTAAGACAGAAGGTGTCGAGCAACACGACGATTTTATTAGGATCCCGTACCTTATGTCAGAATCAGAAGCAAAATCTTTTCCAAGCGGTCACGTTACGTTCTTCCTTCTTTTTGGAATTGTCTTTGCTTTTTATTTTAATAGTTGGATCATTTTTTTGATATTTTTAGGATTAGACATAGTGATGGCATTTTCGCGCCTGATTTTAGGAGTCCATTTTCCAAGCGATGTGATTTTTGGTTTTGTATTTGCATCCCTTTACGCACTGTTATACCTTGGATTTACCTATCCCTTTTGGGTTGATCTTTATTACTTTCTCGGGCCTATAGTATCGCGAATTTTTCTTTTCTGGTTATATATATAAATTACAAGTAGAGAAATGTTTTAATAAATTTAATAAAATTCTCAATTTTATTTTTATTACTTAAATTTTCACTTCTTCGTTATATTTTTCTCTTAAATGAGGTTTTATTATATGAACGAGGATTATGTAAAAGGGTATTAAGCATAATTCGACTACAATTGATATCAAAAACGGAGCTCTTAATCCAAGGGAATCTACAACTATCCCGCCTAAAATTGGACCGATTATTGCTCCAATATTGCCAAAGAATTGAAAGAAGCCAAATATTTTTCCTCGATGTTTTGAAGTGATCCGGCTGACAAGATTTTGAAAAATTAAATTTGCCGTGTTTATAATCGCCATATCAAAAACCAAAATAATTGCAAAAATTATTACGTTATCTGTGTTTATTAAAACCCATGTAAGAATTGCGCCAAGCGTGTTAAAAATGAGAATACCAATAGAAGGTTTTATTTTGTCAGCAATTTTCCCCAATTTAGGTGCTATAATCATTGAGACAATCCCACTTGGCAAATAAGCAAATGTAGCAATAATTGGATCGCTAACAACTTCTTCTAATAGATACACGTTAAAAAAAGGTCTTCCAAGAGAACCATTAATGTTTGCTAACAACAATACGATTGATAAAAAGATTAATCCCAAGAACATTACTCTATTTCTATTTGTATTTTCTGTCGAGTTAGTTTCATTTTCATGTATTATATTATTTCCGTTCGAAAACTTTATTGTTTCGTCTACTTTACGCAGAAATAAAATTCCAGCTGAAAAATTTGCAATTCCGAATAATGGAATAGCGCTATAAATGATAAACGGATTATCGGTGTTTCCAATCGACACACTAAAAATGATGAATCCAAGAATTGATCCAATAAGCATTCCTATTCCAACTGCAGAATCTCGTTTCCCATAAGCATGGGAGCGATGGTTCTTATTAGATTTTTCTGCTATAAGCGTATTGAATGGTATCCAAAAAAAACCTGCGAAAAAGCCAATTGAAAACGTGCCAATTCCGATGCCTACTAAAGAGTTCAATATAATACCCGTATATAGGATAAAATAAGCCGTCCCCCTTCCAAATGAACCTAATAGAATTAATTTCCTTCTTGATTTTACTTTATCAGTCAAAAATCCTACGAACAGAGAACTAATCATTATGCCCATTACTTGAACTGAAAATATTAAACCTAACTGAACTCCAGTGGCGTTCAATTTTTGACTGGCGATATAAGGGATTATAAAATCCAAAAAAAAGAAGCCTAAACTGTTTAAAGTAACAATCCGAATCATGCTCTTGAAATCGTTTGTGTATCGTAATGAAGAATCAACTTTTTTCAATTTTAAACCCCTAAA
>JABCSY010000186.1 GCA_018238625.1 Promethearchaeota archaeon | reverse complement strand
TTTTAAACGGGGTTTTAAAGGCTATGGATGCCTAAATTGTAATGAAGAGTGGGAAGATGAACTAGCCTCGCAAGAACGCAGGACAGATTGTCCAAAATGTGAATCTGAAAAGATTTATTATTTAGTAAGAGAACCGCTTTAATTATTGCGAATATCGCTAGTTTAAAAAATAATCTTTTTATTACATAACATAGAATATTAATTAAATTAAGCATTTTACAATCTGTTTAATTAGTGTTAGGTATTACTAAGGGGATTATTAAAAATGGTTAAAGATAGTAAAAAAATTTGGTATAAAGCAGCGCGAACTATTGTTAAAGCTGGACAACTTCCTATGGTTGTTAATGATACTCTTCTTGAATTGCTACAACTAATAATGACCGAAGAACAAGCAGATTTCATTGCAATCTTTAAAAAACCTTCTCTTAGCATAGATCAGATAAGAGAAAAAACTACTTTAAGTGACGAGGTTTTAAACCAGACTTTAAACGAATTAATGGATAACGGAGTCGTAGTAGGCGTTCCAAGTAGGAGAACGGGAATCATGGTATATAGACTATTGGGTCCTTTTCCTGGTTTATTTGAAATGCAATTTACGAGAGGTGAAACAGGAGAAAAACAAATAAAACTGGCACACCTTTTTGATAAAATGTTTGAAGAAATGAGTGAAGGAACTCAAAGAAACTACGATCACATTGTCGCTCAGTATAAAAAATTTCCACCTATTACAAGAGTCGTACCTGTTGAGGAAGAAATTGAGGATGTTCCAGTTGATAAAATACTACCGCATGAAGAAGCTTCAAAAATAGTAAATAAATACGACGATATTACCCTCGTTCATTGCTATTGCCGACATGAGAAAGATCTATTAGAGGACTCTTGTAAAGTTACAAACGAAAGATTGAACTGCTTATTGTTAGGAAAAAGCGCAAAATTTGCGGTAGACCATAACTTTGGAAACAAAATTTCAAAGGAAGAAGCAATAAAAATAATTAATAAGGCATCAGACGAAGGGCTCGTTCATAAAGCGTTTCATACTCACCTCAAACCAGACTTAGACGAAGAAGCTATTTGTAATTGTTGTAAATGTTGTTGCGGTATATTTTCTTTATTTTGGAACGGCGTTATGCCATATCATTGCTATACTAGTTATTTAGCAAAAGTGATTGATGACATATGTATAGGTTGCGGAACATGTGTAGAAAAATGTCCAATGGAGGCAATTGAATTGGAAGATGCTATTGCTGTTGTTGACGAAAGTAGATGTATAGGGTGTGGCGTATGTGTCCATCATTGCCCTGAAAATGCGATGGAATTAGAAAGAACTGGGAATAGAGAGGTTTTTGTTCCGCCTCCAAGGATAGAAACAACTTAAAATGAGGGATATAAGATGACTGATAAATTATGGCATCAACTTGCAAGAAATATTTTAAAGGCAGGAGGTCCACCTGTACCTATTAATGACACCCTTATCGAATTGTTAAAGACTTTGATAAACGACGAGCAATTAAAATTTCTTTTAAAGTTTCGAAAATCTCTTAATCGGGACCAAATTAATTCTAAGTTTGATTTAGATGAAGCTTCATTAAACAAAATGCTAAATGAGTTAATGCATATCGGAATGATAACAGCTATACCCAGTAGGACTACTGGTGTGATGGTTTATCGTTTAGTAGCTTTTCTACCAGGATTATTGGAATTTACTCTTATGCGAGGCGAAACGGGAGCAAAACAAAAAAAACTGGCGAAACTATGGGAACAGTTGTTTAAAGATGAAGCAGAAATAACTCGTAAAAATTACGATATTGTAATGAACGCTTTTAAAAACGCGCCTCCTATTGATAGAGTTGTCCCTATTGAACAACAAATAGAACCACACGAAGAATTAACGTTACCCGAAGAAGAAGTAAGAAAAATCATAGAAAAATTCGATATTATTGGCGTTTCACATTGTTATTGCAGGCATTTGAAAGATCTACTAAACGATCCTTGCAAAATTAATGCTCCACGGCAGAACTGTTTAAGTTTTGGCAGAACTGCTAAATTTGCAATCGACCAAAATTTTGCTAAGAAAATCTCTAAGGAAGAGGCTTTAAAGATATTAAAGGAAGCAGAAGATTTAGGCTTAATTCATAAAACATTCCATGTAAAAGGAGATCCATTCATGGAAGAGCTCGCAATTTGCAACTGTTGCCGTTGTTGTTGCCAGAACCTTCAAGCTTTTTATAGCGGCGCTTCCCCCACTCATACTTATACTTCTTACATTGCTCATGTTAGTGAAGACAAATGTGTTGGATGCGGTACGTGTTTAGAAGTATGTCCAATGGATGCAATTGATTTAGAGGACGCTACTGCTATCGTTAACGAAGAAAGATGTATTGGTTGTGGAGTGTGCGCGAACAATTGTCCCGAAGATGCTATTGAACTGCAACGGACAGGACTTAGGAAAGTGTTTATTCCTGCTCCAAAAATTTCAATTTCTTAATATTTTTTCTTTACGATTAAAAATTTCAGAATAATTGCTCGAAATCATAAATAATTAGCAAAATATTCAGCCACATTGAGCAATCTATTTGTTTTAAATTCCATTGCTAACCTCACACATTCTACACTAGCTAATAGAGTTTTATCCGATTCTCTAAAAAGTTCGTGTTGAAAAGTAATAGACGATGTTCCTATTTTTTTTATCTGAGTTTCAACTATTACATAATCGCCAAACTTAGCTGAACCTTGAAAGGTTATCTCCACTTTTTTAACTCCAAAAACAGTCCCTTCATGGACAGTCTCTTCTATCCTTTTTGGAGATAGAAGGTTATTCATAAAACTAACAAACCCATCGTCAAAATAAACCATATAATTTTTAAAATGGACAATTCCCATCGCATCTGTATCGTTAAATCGTACTTTTACACGGGTGCTATCCTTTACTTTAAGAATCTTTTTGATTAAATCGTCTTTCAATTTCGACCAATCTTCTGTTTATTAGTTTTTATAAAACATTTTAATAATAATTATTTTGCGAATTTATTTTGTTTAAATACATCAGATTAATTAGACTAATTTGTCTAAAACTCCTTTTAATGCTCTAAACATTTAAATAGAAATAAAACCTAAGATTTTTTATGAATTCAGAAGTTAGTTATAGTAAAAAATACACATACATTTTTGTCTTCTTTTATCTCTGCGAAGGTTTTTCTCAAGGAATTCCATTTCTATTCTTTCCCCAATATTTAGCCCATTTATTAGGTGGGTCGTATGATATTGCTATTTGGTTAGTTATATATTCAATAGGAAACTTACCTTGGGCAATTAAAATGATTGTGGGACTATTCAACGATAGGTGGGGCTCAAAAAAGTACGGCCAACGATTCCCTTGGATATTTAGTTTCGGTATTTTTGGAGGAGTTTGGTGGTTAATGATGGCATTTTATCTGCCGATTAATGAGATTTATCTTTGGGTGGCAATATATTACTTTATGACGCAAGTAGGAATGGCATTTGCCGATACAGCCTTAGATGGTTTAATTCTGGACGTTACCCCTAAAGAAAAGCTAGCGCGGGTTCAAGGATATACGTGGACTGTAATGTTTTTAGGTTATGCTATAGGAGGAATGGGTTTGGGCTATCTTTTTCTATTATTAGATATAGTACCGGTATTATTTATAGTAACAGGAATTTTAGTGATAATAGCTAGCGTCATTCCCTACCTTGTAAAAGAACCTCCTCTTGAAAAGATGACATCGAAGGAATTTGGACGGGAAGTACTAACAATTGTTACGAAAAAGCGAAATTGGAAAGTCTTTTTATATACGTTTTTGGCAGGAATTCCCGTAATTATGATTTTAAATTTCTTTATGTACCTTATTTTAATTGCCATGGGTGTTATTGAAGTCAGTGCTACGTTGTTAACGATTACTGGAGGAGGTGCTGTTGATTTACAAGGGTGGCAATCGCTATTTTATTTTGCTAATGGCGTAGGCATAATTATTGGCTCTCTTGTTGCAGGCAAATTTGGTGACAAAAGCCGCAAAAAGACTCTTACTTACATCTACCTAACGTATATCCCATCATTTCTGATATTAGTCGTACCTTTTGCATTATTAACTGGGGAGATTGTTCCGTTAATATTTGGGATGTTATTTCTGCTAATTCTAGGTGCTCTTCAAAACGCTTTAACGGTAGTAAATCAAACAGTACGCGGAGATTTATCAAAGAATTACTATCCTAAACTTAAAAGTACATATTTTGCAACATTAGTTTCACTAGCAAATTTGGGTCAAAATGCAGGTACAATTGTCGGTGCAGGTCTTTTTGCTATTTTCGCATTGTTTACAAATAGCTTCTATATGATATTTTTCTTCGTCTCTGCTTTCTGCGCTGTCAGTTTGTTGGCAAGCTACTTAATTTTTAGAAAAATCGATCCTTTAGATTACGAAGTAAGAAGCTAAGTTTGATAAAGAATAAGATTAAATCTTTCTCTTTTTTTTTTTTAATCAATTAAATACAAATAACAAAAATAATCAAAAGTTAATAAGCCCCCAGGGGGACTTGAACCCCCGACCTGCTGATGTCTTAAAACTTGAATAGGTTATACAAGTCAGCTGCTCTACGAACTAAGCCATGGAGGCCTATTAATTTTAATTAGTATATTAGATGATATATATTAAAAACGAATTAATTATTAAT
>JABCSY010000018.1 GCA_018238625.1 Promethearchaeota archaeon | reverse complement strand
GATGAACCCTTTTTTGAACTGTCCAATTCTGCCCGAAATTCCTTCATTTCTTTAGGTTCTCGAATTCCAGAACTATATGGAATGGCTAAAATGTAACCAAAAACAACAACAAGAAATACCGTTCCTAAATATCCAATTGACGATATGAATCTAGGTATTAAGACATTGATAAAAATTGTTGCTATACCCCCTATAATTGCTCCTATAACGATTACCTTTCTTCTATGGGAATCTTCCCTAAATAAATCGGGAAATAAAGCCATTTCATTAATCTCCCTTGACGACATAAAAGTATCATATACCACCATAATAACAGTTAGCCAAATTACAGATATCAGAATGTCAGGAGAAATTTGGATAAAACTTAAGATTAGAAAAATTGGACCTATAATTAAGCCTCCAATAATCCACGGGAATCTCTTTCCAAATCTTGAAGTAAATTTCTTAGAATTATCAGCTAAATATCCAATTATTGGATCGTTTAGACCATCTACAATCGAATATATTAAATAGATCAACGGAATTACTGCTGTTGGAATTAATAGAAAATTTACCGCAAAAAATTGAATTTGCCCCCACATCGTGAACATTAACCCACTACTTATACCACCAAGAGTATAGAAAAACATTTTTTTTTGTGATCGAATCAGAAAATTTCATTTTTTGTTGTTCTGTCATGATATTTTCACTTGAAATATGGTGTATGTAGATTAGATAATGTAGTATTTATAAGTTTTCAAAAAGATCCAAAATTGTACAAAGAATACCATTCTTTTTGAGATTGTAACACTTAATATTCGAATGAGTGGGATTTTATTTTTAATAAAAAAAGCTTTCTCTGGTTTATTAATAATAATTATTAAAAGGACCGACTATCTATGAATATTTTATTTGATTTACTGCTTTTACTATTAACATTTGTTTATGTTTTTGCAACTATTTTAATACCAGTTCAATTGAAGAAGAGAGATAAAATCACTAAATTCCAAGCTCGTAAGATGGTGCATTTATTTGCTGGGTTAAGTATTTTAATAACTCCATTTTTTTCTTGGCCATGGTGGGCTGTATTATTGGCTAGTTCAATGACAATTTTAACTTTTTTGAGTTCAAAAAAAAGTAAGGTAAAACAGTTAAGAGATTTGTACGATTCAATAGGAGAAGAAGCAGAAGAAAAAGCAGGCCGGTTAACGGGGCCATTTAATTACTGTCTATCGATCTTATTATTGATCACGATTTTTGTCATTATAGCCCCAGAGCAGTTGTATTTCCCAATTGCTGGAATTCTGTTAATGATTATTTCAGATACCCTTGCATCGATTGTTGGCAAAAAATACGGAAAACATAAAATAAACCTTCCATGGCTTAGCACTACGAGATCTTTGGAAGGTTCGTTAGTATTTTTTATTAGTGGATTTGTACTTTGTCTCTTTGCTTTTACATTTATAGGAGTTTTAATTCCAATAACACAAATACATATTACATTAGAAGTTGCTTTTTTATATTCACTAATTACCAGTGCTTTAGCAACAATAATAGAATTAGCTTCTCCTAGTACTTATGATGATCTGACAGTACCTATTTTTACAACGCTAATAATTTTTCTATTAACATTAATTTAATCTTAAATCTAACTTTTTATTTTTTATTATCATTAGAGCTATTGTTATCATCTAAAAAAGAAAGAAAATCAAAATGGAAAATTTAAAGAATTTTTTTGACTTAATCGTAGTTGGAGCGGGAACGGGAGGCAGTACAGCAGCTCGGTTTGCCGCTGAAAAAGGTTTAAAAGTTTGCCTTATCGACAGGAAGGAAAAAAATAAAATCGGTGATAAAATTTGCGGAGACGCTGTTGGAACAGATGTTTTTGATTTTTTAAGCATTAACCGTCCAAAAGGAGAAGAGCTTTCGTGTCGTATCAAAGGCGCAAAATTATATTCCCCTGACCTAAAAAAATGTATCGATTTAACTGATTCAAAACAAGCGGGTTATATTGTTAATAGAATAGAGTTTGGGCAAAGACTACTTAACGAAGCATTAGATGCCGGCGTAGAGCAGTTTATGGATAAAACGATGGTTTTAGATTTATTATATAACAAAAATTTCGTTACTGGAGTAAAAGTAAAGCTAAAAAATGGCGAGAAATTAGATTTAAAATCTAAAATTGTAATTGATGCATCTGGTTTTTATTCTCCAATAAGAAAGAAGGTAAAAAGCGCTTTAATCGAGAAAGAGATTTTAAAGGAAGATTGCATTCTTTGCTATAGGGAAATTGTAAAATTCTCTCCTCAAGACCTAAACATTAAAGATCCTGAATATATTTCAATAACCTTAAATAGCGAAAAAGCACCGGGAGGTTATATTTGGTATTTCCCAAGAAATGAATCATCCGTAAATATTGGTTTAGGGACGTTTATGGATTACAAAGGTAAAGTAAAAAACCTATATCAACAAAATGTTTTTAAAGAATATATTAAAACTTCAAAGTATGAAGTTATTTCTTCTGGAGGGGGCGTAGTGCCCGTTAGAAGGCCTATTTGGTCGTGCGCAGACGATGGTATAATGCTCGTTGGAGACGCCGCTTGCCAAGTTAATCCACTTCACGGAGGTGGGATCGATCCTTCAATGAGAGGAGGCTTTTTTGCTGCCAACAATGCTTTAGCCGCTATTGAAAAAGAAGATTACTCAATTAACTCATTATGGGGTTATAATTATAGCGTAATGACCCGTATCGGCGCGGAATTTGCTTCATTAGATTTGCTAAGAATGACTCTCCAAGTTCTATCCAACGACGAACTAAATTTTGCTTTGCAAAATGATTTACTAAGTGGAGAAGAAATTCTTGAAATCTCTTCAACTGGACGAATGGATTTATCGTTGCTTAATATGGTAACAAAGGCGTTTAAAGGGCTCTCTAAGTCAAACCTATTATTAGATTTAAATTTCCTCAGAATAAGGATGAACGAAATTTCAAAACTATACAAGAACTTTCCAAATGATATTGTGAAATTTGAAGAATGGAAAAGTAGAGTTACACAAGTTTATGATAAAATTAAGAAAACACTAGTAAATACTAAAAAAGTAAATTAATTATAATTAGTGAATTTTATGGTTGATGCATTGACTAAAAATATCTTGAAGACGAGCACTTACGATTATTTAATTAATAAAATAAATAGCGATGGTACACTTCATTTTTCTTTAATAGATCCAGATCCCACTAAGCAAAGTCCCAACAGAGCAGGAAAAATGGCATTTTTTGCTGAACAAGCAGGAACTGATGCCATTTTAATTGGTGGAAGTACAGTTTTTGACCAAAGATTTGTTGATGAGACAATATTGGCAATTAAAGAAAAAGTAAATTTACCAATTATAATTTTTCCAGGAGGTATCGGAAACGTTTCAAAAGAAGCTGATGCTATTTTATTTATGTCTATTTTAAATTCTGAAGATCCTTATTTTATTGTTGGGCAACAAGCGCTTGCGTCATATACGGTGAAACTGGCTAACCTTGAAATAATATCCACAGCATATTTAATTATCGAGCCTGGAGGTACTGCGGGATGGATAAGTAGAGCCAAATTACTTCCAAGAAAAAAACCTAAATTAACTGCTGCCTACTCATTAGCGGCTGAATATTTTGGCTTTAAGCTTATATATCTAGAAGCGGGGTCCGGTAGTGAAAGTCTTCCCACCGAAATTATTAAGCTTTGTTCAAATATGTTAAGCATTCCAATAATTGTGGGTGGAGGTGTTAGTAGTATAGAAGACGCTAGAATGTTCGTTGAAGCGGGGGCAGACATCATCGTAATGGGAACATTTTTAGAAAACCAAGTATTAAAAGACGATGGGAACTCTTTAAAAGCTATCATTGAAGAAATAAAGAAATCTGGTAAAAGTCGTAAGAATAATTACAAAAAAATTCTTTAATTGTTTTTAATATGAGATTTAAAGACGCTATCGAAATTATACGACCTATAAACTGTTTAATGGGGGCTTTAACAGTAATTATTGGCTTATTAAATACCCGTTTAGGCATTCCATTAGATAAGTTATTAATTAATATAATTTTAGGCGTTTTTACATACATTTTTATCGCGGCTGCAGGAATGATTATCAATGACATTTACGATATTGAAATAGATAAAATCAATAGACCAGAACGCCCTATTCCAAGAGGTTCAATAAATTTAAAGCAAGCGAAATTACTCTTTTCAATTTATCTTATTATCGGATTAGCTCTTAGCATTTTGCATAGTATTCTTTTTAATCTAGGTTTATTAAATATCGTGTTAGCGTCGTTTTTTGGGTTCATTGGATGGGTATACGCAAAATGGGGTAAGAAAAGTGGATTTTTTGGAAATATTGCTGTAGGAATTTCTTTTTCAATTGGCATGGTTTATGGAGCGGTATTAAACAATTCATCTATTCCTCCTTTCATTTATTTTTTCTTTATAACAGCATTCTCTCTTTTAGTTTCTCGAGAAATTATTAAAGGTTGTGAAGATATTGAAGGAGATAAAAATCATGGGGTAAAAACATTAGCTATTAAGATTGGAATTAGAAAATCTATCTATATCTCCTTAGTTTTTTCAATTACAGCAATAATATTTTTTATTTTACCTATTTTTACTAACATTCTAAATCCAATCCTATTTATTATTTTAATGGTTTTTGGTTTTATTGATGTATTTTACGCAATTTTTTTAATGCTTACTACGAAATTAGAAAGAAAAGATTTTAAAAGGATTAGTTTACTGTTAAAAATTGGAGCATTTCTGGGGTTAATTACCTTTCTTTTTCCTAGCATTTTATAAGCTTGATTAAACTATATGCTTTCTAAAAAATCTAAAATTCTTTCAAAATCTTTACCAGTAATTAAGGATTTCAACTCTTGATTTTTTTCTGAAGTGAGCTTTCTATAGGGGAATGTTTCAATCAATTTTCTCGTTTGATTTAAACCTAAATATTTTCGCGTGTATTCTGCTTGAGAGTATTTGTAGGTTGTTAAAAACTCGCTGTCTAATTTGAGTCTAAATTGCTCTAAAATAAAATTAAAATAATCTCTTAAGAGAAACTGCTCTTTTATGGAAATATTTGGTTCCAAGAAGATTTGGATCGGATGGGTTCTATAGGTTTTTTGGGACACGTAAATCGCACTAACACCGAAATCCTCTCTTATTTGCTCCAATCCTGCTCGCCCATTATAGGAACCTGTGTCTACAGTCCTAACATACAAAATATTTGATTCAATTATCCGCTTCAACTTTTCATTTACTTTAATATTTAATTTTACATATTGATTGTTTTTGTACTGGTTCGCGTCAATAACTTCGATCTCAAAAGCACCATTATTTTGCGAAACTTCTTTTTTCAATAAATAATACTTAACTATTAATGGATTGGCCGCTTTATAACTCTCTAAAAATTCGTCAAATTTGGAACCTGCTCTGTATTTATATTTGGGGTTTAAACTGTAAACCATCTTCAAAATATCATTTTGTTTTTTGGTCTTTAACCCTGTAAATGTCTGAAACTCATCTTGCGGAACTTTTTTCTTCTTGAAAAAACCAATACAAATATTTGAACCCGTATGTTCAAAGATTTTTGTTTCAAAAATTATCATTTTAAGAATATTATAATATTTTAAAAAGTCTAAACGGAATTTATTTGAAATAGTTGCGCCATATAAGAAGTTAGTAGGAATCACATAGATCAGATTCTCAACTTCGTTACGCAAGTCATTAATCATAGCGATTTGATATAAATCTTGATAACCCTTATTTTCTTTTTTAAAATATTGAAGAAACTTCTGGGTTTCGTAGCGCTTCCTAATGTAACCTAAATATAGGTATGGTGGATTAGTAATGTGAAAAATAGGAAATTTTTTTCGTTTTAAAATTTGAGGAAAGCTTTCAAGATTATCACGTTTTTTGATATTTTTTTCTGCGATTTGTTTAGAAATTCCATATTCCTCAGCATTATAAATACACTTTTGAACCATATCTTTTTGAATGTCAAACAAAAAAATATGACCTCGGAAAAAACTTTCTCGCTTGTCGTAGGGGATTTCATTTAAAATAGGTAAAATTAAGTTACCCTCACCAGCGTACAGATCAACCCATAAGTAATTTTCTAATAGATCTTTAATTTCAGGAAAAATATATTTATTGAATATTTCAACTGAAGTTAAATGAACACCGAATTTTCGCCTATTTGTTTTTTCCTTGGAATTTCTCGAATTATTATCCATTTTTCTGTTAATCTAATCTTGTTCTTATGTGGTCATAGACCTAATTCTTTAACATTTAATGTGTTCTTACATTTTGATACGAAGTAATATTTAAAAATTAAAATTGGTCTCCGTTTTTTTTAATAGAATATTATCATTAGTTGCTATTAATATTGAATTATTATCTAATAAAAGTGTGATTAAATAATAAAGTGGACAATATGAGTGATTTTGAGAATAAACTTGTTAAAAATTACATTGCTCAAGTTAAACAGAAACTTCCAGAATGGTTGAAATGGAAAGAAGAAGAATTAAAGAACATATTATACGATTTAGAACAGCAACTTTATAACGAGGCAAGAGCAATTTCTGGAGGCGAATCATTAACTGACGCAGATGTACAAGAAGCGATCATGCGAATGGGGACTCCCGAAAGCATAGCAAAATTATATAAGCGCCGAGGTACGCCAAGGTTCTACATTACACAAGAACTCGTCGATTTTTATTTAAGATCTTTGTTTTTTTTCTTTGGAGTTGTGTTTTTTGTCAACGTTTTAGGCGCAGTTTTTCAGTTTTTTTTTAAGAATTGGTGGGAAGTATTAGGAGGGATGCTAAATGGAATCTGGATTGGATGTTTAATCTCCGCAATTGTAATTACAATAGTATTCGTTTATTTTTCTATGGAAGGTTTCTTACCCGAAGATTTTGGAATAATTCCCAAGCGTTTGGCCATACTTTTCCCTTTCAATTTTAACGAAGAACAATTGGAAGAATCAAAAATATATACTAAACAAAAAATACAAGAAGCTAGAGTACTTCGAGAAGAAAAAATGGTAGCAGCTAAACATCGTGCGAAAGAGAAGAAAATTGAAATAAAAGCCATAGAAAAAGAGAAGTTAGCAACGGCTAAAGTACTTCGAAAACAGAAAGTGGAAGAAGCTAAACTAAAAAGAGAGATCGGTAAAACTCAACCGGTCACTATAGGAGAACTAATATTTGGGACCTTAGCGGGGATAATTTTTGGCTTAATTCTAATAATCCAACCGTTTGCGGTTGCGGGATTAATGCAACCTGGTTTTCTAGAATGGCTTAAGATGATGGGATTTTTAATTTTTGTAAGTGGGTTATTTAGTCTAATTCGCCTTGTAATTGGCGTTAGTAATTACACGGGACAACAAGTCTTTTTGGTAATTGGAGCCATCTATAACTTAGCTTATATTCCTTTATTTGTGCTACTTATAAACCAACCAGAGATATTCCCGATTTCTCTGTTTTCAGGAGGTAATATTCCAGCTATACCAGCCGATCCAACAAACATCATTTTCATCGTTTATTTCTGGGTTATTATTGCAATAATTTTAGGCATTATGGGTGGAATGATTGGAAATTTCTTCAAAGTAGGAAAATATTCAAAATTAAAGAAGGCTTATTAAAGACCTTCATTTACTTTTTTTTTTATTTTTATTATTAGATAAATTTTAAACACAAATATAAATTACAAAAGTAAATGAGTCAGATTAATTCATTATTTATAAAAATCAATAGTCTTTTTAACCGTTTTTTGAATCAAAAATTAATTAAAATATGTATTTATGTAAGTTTATTTACTTTTTTACCTGGACTTCTTATTGGGGTAATAATCGCGTTTTTTTTTGGTCCAGAAAGTTATAACATAATTGACAATTACATTAGTGATTTAGGGTCAATTCGTTATACTCCCACTCCTTTCATTTTAGACTCTATAGCAATGATAACTGCCTGCTTTCTAGTGCCTGTCTTTTTCTACATAGCAAAAATAATAGTTTCAGATACAAAAAATATTATATTTAATTCAAATAATTCTATTTTTAAAAGAATTTTTTGTATATACATCGATTTACACGCGTTTTTTGGTTTGCTTTCACTTCTATCAGGAGCAGTCGGATTATTTGGGATAGGATTATTTAGCGAGGATAGAACTACCGAGTTGGGATTACATTTTACTTTTTCAATTATAGTATTCGCAGGATTAGCTTTTGGAGCGTTATTTAATGGCATAGCTATCCTATTTAAGTTAAAAAAAACAATGTTTCCGAGACTTTTAGGGCTATATATGATGGTAGGTCCATTTACAGCAAGTGTTCTATTTTTATTTCCACCTAATTCAGTGACAAGACCCTTTCTTGAATGGATGATGCTTCTTGCAGCTTTTCTTTGGTTAATCCCCGAATCGCTCCTTATATTAAAAAATTTTAAGTCAGCTTAGATTTATGTAAAGAAAAACAATTGTAGTTCTAAATTACTCTAAAACGCTCTAAATTAGCCAAAATTTTCTAAAAAATAGAACTAACGATAAATGTTAATAAAAATAAAAAAAAAAGAAATTGATTTATACTTTATAATTTTGTAATTTGAATATTTTGTACATATCTTCTGCTAGTAATAGTACGGAACCAACAATTAAGAAAACGATTATATTTCTATAAATGCCATAGAATTCGGGAGCAATTCCTATATTAACAAATGATTCAGTGACATCATCCCAATTCAATAATGGGAAGATTTCAGGTTGATTCATCAAGATTAACAGTAATGGTATTGGTGCCAACTTAACGACGATCGTGATGATGTGAATAAGTTGGTGTGTACTAGGTTGTCGATTACCAATAATTCCTCTCGTAAGGCCTAACGCCCCCTCAGCAACTATTAAAGCTCCAAAAATGCGAAGCAATATAAGAAATTGTACATCCATTAAATCTATAAGAAATGGCTGAAATAGGACTAGGCATCCAATTAGTATTAAAAAACCGCCTCCAATAATTTCACCGATTGGTTTTATAAATGGTTTTAACGGTTTACCCGTTTTCTGGGAAGTTGGCCAACCTTTCTCCTCAGCAGTTTCAGCTAAAAGTTTCTCCTTCATTAAGTCTTTTTTAGATTTAAAATCCTCAGGAAAATAGCCTTCCATCGACAGTAATACGAAAACAATGGATATAATAATAAAAGATGTTACTAACCCTCCTTGAATAGCCATAATTAGTGAACCAAGAACCTCTAAGAAAGGTTCGCCTCCAAGGATTAAATCTAAAACTATCTGAGTAACTATGTTTATAGCGACTATGACTGAGAACACTATCAACAAAACTTTCGTGTATAATGGCCACATTTCTTCGGTTATATATACTTTTGGCGTTCCACGACGCTTATATTCTTTAGCAATACTCTCTGGAGTCCCCATGTGAGTTATTGCTAACTTCACTGAATTCTCTGTAGGATGTCCAGTTTCTGACAATTCCTCTGCTTTACTCCAAATGTGTTCTTCGAGTTCAGCCAGAATATCTTTATGTTCCTTCTTGTCTTTTATCCATTCAGGTAGTTTTGCCTTCACTTCTTTTAAATAATCCTTAATTGTTTTTTCCATAATTTTTTCACTCATTTTTTAAACCTCTTGTATTTAATTCTTTTTCTATATTGTGACCGCATACGTCACAAAATCGGAGTTCTTCGCTACTAAGATCTATTTTATTAGCACACATTGGACAATAAAGGTACTTCTCTTGTTTTAAATTTACTTTTACGTCGAATAAAGGCGCTATTGCTTCAGTAAGTTTGGAAAAAAATCCTGATAGATAATAGTATATTTTTTCTCCATATTCGGTTATGTTATAAAATTTTCTTTTTCTACCAGTTTCTTCTTTTTTAGATTCGATTATCCCATCAGATTCTAACTTTCTAAGAATTGGATATAAAGTACCTTCTACAATGACTAACATGTCATTTGTTTGGTCAGTTAAATCTTTTAAGATTTGATAACCATGTGAACCGTCCTCACCGGCTTGTATAATTATGGATAGTATACAAAGTGAACTTAATCCACGATTAATTTCAGTTTCTTGTTTTTCAACGTAATCTCGAAAAGATTTTGAAGCGATTAAAGCCTTTGAGTCTAATTCTCTCACACGTTTTATCATATTTTTCAACTCTATTTATTTTATTTTTATTGATTTTTCAGTATAGTATTTTATCAATACTGTTTCTTATATAGTATTAACAAAATACTATATTTAAATGTTTTCATTTTTTATAATTTGAAAAATCTTTAGAATAGGCAAGGATTTTTCTAAGAACCTAATATCAAAACTTGAGAGCTTATTACATTTTATAGTACTTATTTTGCAATTATTTGACAATTTGAAAAAAAGCTAGAAATTTACTTTAGAAGTTCTAAAAGAAGGATTATAAATTATTAAACATTTTTTCTAGATTATAGGAAATCTCTAATTATTTGATAGAAATACAAATGACACGACTTTCGCGAAGAGAAGTTATTTGCCCTAAATGCGGTACTATTGACATAATGATATATTATGCAAGTGTAAATACAATGTTTGATTCATCATTAATTAATGAATTAGTAGATGGAACTCTTAATACGCATGCGTGTAGTGGTTGTGGACACGTCATTCGTTTATCGAGCGAGGTCATGATAAATTGCCCACAAAGTATGTTTATGATTAACCCAACAGATGATGTCGAGAAAAACAAGGAAAAGCTTAAGTTAAATGGTGTTATAACAGAAGATGGTATGGTTCTTGATGGTCTCACATCAAGATTATTAAAAACTAAATCCAAAAAATATTCTAAACATAAAAGTCTATATAAACCATCTTCTCTACATCCTCCCCCACTCCCTCCCACACCGCACCCTCCTTCGGACAACAAAGAAAATTATAATAAGATCAAAGAAAGAGCTAATAAGAAAAATTCAAGTAATAAAATTGATTTATCAAAAAGTTTAGAAACGAAACTAAATAATCTAATCGCTTTTTTTATGGATACAAGAGTCGTTGTGGCGTTTTCAGGAGGAGTTGATAGTAGTTTACTTGCTTTTCTTTCAAATAAATACGCAAAAGAAACGCTACTTGTAACTGAGAAATCAATACTTTATCCTGACGAAGAAATTAAATTAACTAGCGAATTTGCAAATAAATACGGCATAACGCACTTGATAGTCGAGCGTAATCCTTTAAAAGATGAAAATTTTAGGGTTAATCCTAAAAACCGGTGTTATATTTGTAAAACAGGTTTGTATAAGGATATAATAAAAATCAAGGAAGAAAGGAATTTCGATTTAATATTAGATGGATCAAATATCGACGATCTTTCAGATTATAGACCAGGAATGCAAGCTTTGAAAGAATTAAATATTACTACTCCTTATATAGATTTCAAGATTAACAAACAAGAGATTAGAGAGATATGCAAACACTTTAACTTAGAAGTACAATCGAAACCTTCAATGGCGTGTTTTTCGTCGCGTATACCCTACGATCAAGAGATCAACGAGGAAAAATTAGATATGATTAGAGAGGCTGAAATGTTCTTGAGAAACACATATAATTTAAATCAATTTCGAGTTAGATTACACGAAGGAAAACTAGCACGAATTGAGCTGATGCCTGAAGACATTATGAAAGTTATAACTAATGAAAATATTAAAAAAATTAAAACTAAACTCAAACAATTAGGATTTTGCTACATTACGATTGATTTAGAAGGATTTAGGTCTGGATCTTTAAACGAAATCCTTTCTCTCAATAAAGAGGATTAAAATATGAAGTTTTAGACTTTAGTAAAATCTTATTTATTAATATAGTCAATTATCGTTTTTCTCTTTCTCAAGGCTTCTACTGCCGCTTTTTCAATTTTCTTTTCCATTTCTAACTTCAATTCAGGAGTTTCTTCCCCTATTTCTTGTTTAATTTTAGTGTAAGCGGATTCTCGAAATCGAGGGAGAATTGATCTTTTTTCTTCTCCTTCGTAAACCATCGTAACTTGTTTGGAATTGTCTACATAGCCAATTTCAGCGCATTTAACATTTATTTCTGCCAAATCAGCAATTATCTGATCCGATATACTGTCTGAGCAGTAAATTAAAAGCGCATCTAATGATACACCTAAGTAATCAACTCCTACTTTTTCTAATAACTCCAACACTACGGGATTAACAAGTCCTCGTACACGGTCTTCATAAATTGTTACGCCTGATTTCGCTTCGTAGTTTATTTCATATAAATCTCCTCTAAGACCCCCGTTTGTAACATCACACATTGCCCTTATGTCTTTAAGGTATTCTTTATTTAGTAAGACATTGCAAGCCTCTAAGAATTTTATATTCATCGTTTCGTTTACAGCATTATGGTTTCCCGAATATATTGCTGTAGTCGTTATAGTTCCACCTCCTGCTCCTTCTGTCATCAATATTTTATCGCCAACTTGGATGTTGCGTCTCGCTAACAAATTATTTCGAACGAGTCCGATGGCACTTATTCCTCCTACTAAACGATCTCCAATAACCATATCCCCCCCTATTCTTAATGTAGAACCGGCAGTAATTGGTACACATGAAAGCTCTGCTATTGCCGAAATTCCAGCCATAAAGTCAAACAATTTTCCTACATCGGCGTCGTCTCCTAAATGGACATCAATCATAATGGAAATTGGTTCTGCTCCTTTGACCAATAGGTCACGCAAGCACGCCCGAGCAACATGAAACCCGCAAATAAATGGAAAATCGCTGAGCCGGCTATGGATGCCCTCCATTTTAGAGACAATTATTAATTCCTCCGTTCCTTCAAAACCTTTAATATCCGATAGTTTTACAGCTCCAGCATCGTCTAATGAACTAGGAGATAAAAATGGTTTTCGATTCGTTTCCGATAGTTCAGCTATCAATTTATGAACAAAAAAGTCCCCAGCACCTCTACACCCTACTCCTTGCTTTCCCACCGTCACATTGGCTTTATTAACGTCTAATAATTCTTTAATGAAAGGTTCTGTAATTTTTGATATATCGCTCTTCTTACATTCTATTAGAACAGCATTCGCAAGCGTATAAGCTGACTCTTTATCAATATCCTTAAAATCAGAGTATTCTTGTACTAACCTCTTAAGAATTTCTTCGTCAGATTTTTTTTGTCTTAATAATCTTCTTGTTAAACCTTCTAAGTCGCTCAAAACTCTACACCTATTAGATATTTTTATAATTAGATTGATGTTAGATTTGAAAATTTATTTTTAAGAATGATAGCAATAATTAACAAAAAAATCTTTGCTCTTAAAACCGTCTACTTAGAAAAAAACCATTTGGTAAAATTATTTTAACTCAAAAATACTATCCGTGAATTTCAATTTTTTCCAAAGAAGCGGCTTTTTCAATGTTATTAAATAACCTTTCGAGCGAAAAAGGTTTGTTTTTAAAACTTATAACCCCTATCGAAAGTGCTGTCTCTTTAATTGAGCGATCGGCGCTTATAAATATAATTTTTGGCTTTAGATCGCTTGAGTTTTGGAAAATTTCTTTTGTTGCTTCTATTCCATTTTTAATAGGCATCCTGTGGTCCATTAAAATAATATCTGGTTTAGTAGAAAAACAATTGTACATACTTACGGCCTCTTCGCCATCTTTAGCAGAGCCAACGACATTATAACCGTTTAATTTTAAAGCTTTTTCATAAAGTAACCTAAGGGAGTGATCATCCTCAACGATAAAAATGTTTATTATAATATTGCACCTCAAGCGCTAAATTTAATTTTTTTCAATATTTCTCATTAATCCAAATAATTTAGTAAACCCTATAAAAAATATATAAAATATCTTTATAAAAACTTGCTCAATTGTTTTACATCATTGTCTAAAAAATACAAAACCACGACTACAAATAACAATATAAGTTAACTTTTTTTATATTTGTTTGTTTGTATTAATAATACAAATTTTGATCCGTTTTTTTATGCCTTTTAAGAAATTAAGTTAATACTATTAACGATATTTAGATAATAATGGATTAAATTATTAAAATTTAAGATTTTGGTTTCACATTTCTTTAAATCAAAAACAAATATCGTTCTTTTGAGAGAATTTTTTCTACTAATTAACTAAAACTAAAAGGTTTAAATAAGTAGAATCTTTATTTTTAATTGGTAATAAAAACTTTAACAAAAAAAAATAATGCCATTCCAACCACATAATCCTAGACAGCCTAGACATCGTAGAATAAGTCACAAAATAGGAACTCGACTCACAACATATCTAACTGAGTGCGCAAGCGGAGAGGAAGTTATAGTATTAAGTGTAAATGCTGGATATAGGGCAAAAACACGACTTGCTAATTTAGGGATTGTACCAGGAGTAAAAGTGAAAAAAATGAAAAATGCTCCTTTTAGAGGGCCAATAGAAATAAAGGTTAAAGGCTCCTCGCTGGTCATAGGTAGAGGTTTAGCATCCCGCATTGTAGTAAGTCGTAACAATTCTTGTACTTAATAATAGCGTTATAAGATTAAATTGGATTGTTTTGATATAAATTTCTTAAGAGGAATTCATTAAAAAAAGATGGGAAGTTTTAAAAAATGAGTGGTCACAGCCCAAATAATAAACTAAAAAATAAAGGAATGTATAAGGATACAATTAATATCGCCTTAGCAGGAAACCCAAACGTAGGAAAATCAGTTATTTTTAACCAACTTACAGGGTTAAGCCAAACCATAGGAAATTGGCCCGGTAAAACAGTTGAGAAAATGGAAGGCCATCTTGATTTTTTAGGATATCATTTTAATATCGTTGATTTACCTGGCATTTATTCTCTTTCTACCTACTCCTTAGAGGAAATAGTTAGTAGAGAATATATAGTTTCCGATGATGTTGATGTTATCATAAATGTTGTTGATGCCACGAATTTAGAACGAAATTTATTTTTTACGTTTCAGTTATTAGAATTAAAAGTTCCATTAATTATTGCGATTAACCAAATGGATATTTTAAGAAGAAGGAATATGGAAATTGATTTTAAAGCGTTGGAAAACATTTTTAAATTGCCCGTACTCCCTGTAGTTGCCGTACATGGTACAGGCGTCCATCAACTCTTAGAAGAAGCTATTGAAATGGTCGTTTTTCAGCACCCTCATACTCATTACAACGGAGAAACCCGAGATGAGCAAGACCATCATTCTCACAACTATTATCGAACAGAACATATTCACGACAAAGTAAAAGTAAATAGTAAAGTGAAAAATAATTTTGAATTTCCTGAGTTATCTGAAGTGCTCTCCTTTGGGAAAGAAGTTGAGTCGTGTATTAGTAAATTAATTATAGAGGTTAATAATACTCAACTATCTTCTGCCCTAATTAAGTACCCTCCAAGGTTTTTAGCAATAAAGTTATTGGAAAATGATGAAGAAATTAAAAGTAGTTTTAAAAATAATGAAATTATAAAAACTGCCGATGAGTTTCGAAATCAACTGGAAGATATTCACGGAGAAGATGTTCATACGATAATATCGTCAGAAATTTACAACAAAATTCATGATATATACGATAAAACTTTAGCAATAAAACCACATAAAGGAAAAAAGAAAGTCAGACTCGCTGATGTATTCGATCATCTTACTACTCATTCAATCTTTGGTTATCTTATTTTAGTTGCTGTATTATTTGGTATTTATTTATTTACTTTTTCTTTTGGAGATTTTTTCAGTGGATTAATAGATGAGCTATATACGATATGGAGTGAATTTATTTACAATTCTTTTGGAGAAGAAAATTTAATAGTTAAGATATTTTGGGACGGCGGGCTGGGAGGATTTCTAGGTGGTATAGGCGGTGTTTTAGTATATGTCGTGCCTTTCTTTTTAATAATAGAAATTTTACAAGATTCTGGTTACTTACCTCGAGCAGCATTTTTAATGGATAAAACTATGCATACTATCGGTGTCCACGGAAAAACAATTATTCCAATGATTTTAGGATTTGGTTGTAATGTCCCTGCATGTGCGGGGTGTAGAATTATGGAAACTGAACGAGAAAAAAAATTATCTGTCGTATTATCTTCTCTTGTACCATGCGCAGCAGTAATGACTGTTGTTTTAGGATTAGTAGGGAGATATGTGGGATTTTTCTGGGTAACCATTTTGTTTTTAATTAATTTTGGTGTTATTTTTTTAATAGGTCGAATTCTAAATAAAATAATGCCTGGTCAATGCACAGAACTCATAATGGAAATGCACGAATACAGGATGCCAAATTCTAAAGTTATTCTTAAACAAACATGGGTTAGAACAAGAGAGTTTGTATATAAGGCTTTGCCAATTATAATTGTTCTTGGAATTCTTTTAGAAATTTTATTAATCTTTAATGCTTTAGAGCCAATAAATGTCATTTTGAGTCCTATAACCTTTTTCTGGCTAGGACTTCCGCCAATAACTGGAGTATTTCTAATATACGGAATTTTAAGGAAGGAGTTAACTTTAGTTTTGTTAGCTGTTTTAGCTAACAGTATTAATATTCCTTTAATAGAATTATTATCGCCCTTCCAAATGATTAATTTTTGTTTGGTTACGATGTTGTACATCCCATGTTTCGCTACCATTGTTATTATTGCTAAACAAACTAGCTGGAAATACGCGATCCAAGTTTCATTATTAGAGATAGGTGTAGCCTTATTGATTGGGGGTATTTTAAATTTTGGATTTAGAATATTTTCAAGTTTCTAAATCTTATTTCTACCCCAATTTATATTTATATTATATTTATATTATTTTGAAAATTCATAATCTTAGTTTTAAATTTTTTTAAAGCTTAACTAAAAATGGTAAAAATAAGAATTACAACCCCGTGTAGAATCCACCTTTCCTTAATCGACGAGAATGGATACACTGGTAGAGTTGATGGTGGAATTGGTCTCATGTTAGACCGTCCTAATGTAGTTTTTGAAGCGACAAATCACGCAGAAGAATTTAAAATTGAAGCTCACAAGTATTATCGAGAATCAATAGAAGTAATTAACGAACAAGCATCGAAAATTTTCAAGGCATATAATATAAATAATAAAAACTTTCATTTTAATCTTAAAAGATATTATCCAAGTCATGTAGGATTGGGTTCTAAAACTCAATTATCTTTAGCAATCGCAATTGCTATTACTAAGCTGAAAAATAAGAGCGTGTCCGTACAAGAATTAACAAAATTGGTTCAAAGAGGCGGAACATCAGGAATTGGGTGGAGAGGTTTTGAGAAAGGTGGCTTTATAATTGATGCAGGACATAATTTTGGTAAAGGAAAAGAGAAAGAATCGTTCTTACCTTCCTCAGCTTCAACAACAGCCGATCCAGCTCTTACGATTATGAGATATCCAATACCCAAACATTGGAGATTTGTATTAGTTATACCCAATGTTAAAAAAGGAGCTTACGGAGACGAAGAAATAAGCATTTTTCAAAGTCATGCTCCAATCCCAAAGGAAGAAGTTAATGAAGTTTCGCACCAAATTTTGATGAAAGTTATTCCTGGAATTATTAACGAAGATTTGGAATGTTTTGGTGAAGGTTTAAAAAGAATACAACGTATCGGGTTCAAGAAAATAGAGATATCTCTACAACATGATATTGTCAAAAATGTTCTATCTCTTTTTGAAGACTTTGGAGTTAAAGCATTTGGAATGTCTTCTTTCGGACCAAGCATAGTCGGAATTGTTGAATCTGATGAAGATGCGAATAAACTTTTAAAAAATGTTCAAATGCGCCTGAATAATATTATTGGCCATATTTACATATGCAAACCTAATAATTGTGGAGCAAAAATTGAATTTTTAGATGATGTTTAATGTCCAACGATAAAGAAAAAGTCTATTTTTCTTCCAATGTAAGTTTAAGAGAAAGAGCTAGTTTCGAAATAGGTATAAAATTAGGAGCTCTTTATCATATTTTATGTGGGATACCAATATCTTCAAATACGAAGGTTATTGATTCTATCGAAAAAGGTATAGAAGCAGCAATCTCATGTCAACCATATGTAAAATCTGTTAAAATTAACATTGACCGCGAAAAAATCAAAGGGGATAAATCAACCGAATTTGAGTACGATGAGATTACTGGAAAAGTCATAAACGCGACAGTTGTGCTCGAATATAAATCAGTTGAAATCACGGCAAAAGTAGAGTGGGTTGAAGACCTCAGATATCCTTTGATGTTTATTGATAAAATAACGACTAAAAACTAATCCTTTAAATTTTTAATATAGTCCTTAACATGTTCTACTGCTTTTAAAGCACTTAAGTTTTTTCCAAATCTTTGTATTTCGACAAAATAATCTTCTATTTTTTGCTCAATTTTTTGGACTAAAGATTTGTCTTTTTTTTCTTCAGCAACTTTTAATTTAGTTGCTAAAATAATAGTTTCCAAGGCTAAATTTTCTGCTCTATTAAAAATCTTAAAAGAATCGTTAAATTTATCGCAAGAAATGATTGATAGGGTAAATTCAATAACCTTCGATTCTCCTAAATTGTCATCTTTAGCGATCTGCTCTTCGCCCATAGATACGCAAGCGATCATTGCCCATGCTTGCTTTATATAAGGTAATGAAACTATTTCTGAATTTAAGTGAATATTTTCTTTATTCTCTAATTTATAATAGTCGTAAAATTCTTCTGGAAAAATTTTGATGTTCTTAGATCGTTTAAAATCTTTTAATGAAGCTAAAGAATAAAGATAAATGTCGTCAACAAAATTGAGCGTGATAAGTTTATTACTTCTCAAATTTTTGTACGTAGATGTGTTTGGATAAGGACGCAATTTTATCGAGCTATCATCTATTAATCTTATACCCATGCATGCCGTATTTGGTATGATCTTGTTGTTATTAATTGAGAAAGTTGTTGCTAAAACTTCGTACAAGTAATCTTCTTTTAAGCCTATAGATTTGGGATTTGTTTGAAATCTAGATGACATTACTTTAGATATTTAATGTATTAATTTGTATAAATTAGAATACTTCCAAGATTTTTAATTCTTTATATTTTAATAATAACTTTTTAATTTTAAAGAAGAACCATTAAAATAAAAAGAATTATTGAACTTTTATAATTAGTAAATTAAAAGATTTATTGATTATTGTGTATAAGGTAATCGGAATTGACCCTGGCTCTCTTTCTTGGGATTTTTTTGGTTTGGAAAACAATGAAATTATCCTAGATGCTTCTATTCCCACAAAGGAACTAATGAAAGAACCACATAAAGCTATATCAATCATAAAATCAATTGGAAACGTTGATTTAATAGTAGCACCTAGCGGTTTTGGATTACCGTTGAAAAATATTAAAGATATAACTGAAAAAGATATTTTTTTTACATTATTAAAATTTAATAAAAAAGAGAAGGATAAATTAATCGGTCTAGGAGAAGTCCTTCGTTTGATAAAAGCGGAAAACATACCCGGAGTTATTGTACCTGGTGTTAAACATTTACCAACCGTACCCAGACATCGTAAAATCAATAAAATTGACCTTGGGACCGCAGATAAACTATGTACTGCTGTTACGGGCATACGAGATCAAATGGAAAGGTTGAATATTGGTCCAGAAAAATCTAACTTCATTATGGTAGAAATTGGTTACGGATTTACAGCCGTTTTAGCTATTGAAAACGGACAAATTATTGACGGAATTGGGGGCTCTAACATTATGGGTTTTAGAGCCTGTGGAAGTCTCGATGGAGAATTAGCTTATTTAATTAAACACATTAAAAAAGAAAACATTTACAAGGGAGGAGTGTCTTTTATTGCTGGATACGAAGATTTAAGCTTAAAAGAAATAATTTTACTAGCTAAAAAAGACGAACAGACGAAGATGGCTCTTAACGCATACATCTCAGATGTAACTAAAGCGATTTACGGAATTTCTTCATCTTTTTCAAGCAAAGATAAAATATACGAAATATTATTGGCGGGAAGAGGTTCAGAATTACATTACATAAAAGATAAAATTATAAATAGTATAGACATCGGTGTTCCCGTTAAATTGATGACCTCTTATAGTAGCTTATCCAAGCGTGCCGCCCAAGGTGCAGCATTCATAGCAAATGGTCTACTGGGGGGCGAATTTGAACCAATAGTAAGCAATTTAAAGATCAAAGAAGCTAAGGGCTCAATTTTAGACGATATTTTTATTCCATTTGATAAAGAAAAACTATTGAGTGATTTAAATTAAGAAAATTTTAATTATTACTGGGATAAATAGTTATCCAATCATAAAGAACGTTATAGAGCCTATTAAAAAATACAAGATTGACGTAGTTAAAGCTCCCATAACTATTTCTGCTTTTCTATCGGAAGATATTGTTGAAGATATTATAAAAGTTGTTTCTCTAAGTGAATACGCGTTAATCCTCCTTCCGGGATTCGTTCAGTGGGATACTACAAAAATAGAGGAGCAATATTCAATAGACATAAAGAAAGGTCCTGAATTCGCTTCCGACCTTCCTATGATTATAAAACATTTGGAAACTATCAAATTATCGAATAAAGTTGCAGCAAATAAGTTATTGGAGATTTCTTGCGAAAATATATATGAAGAAATTGTTAAGGAACAGATCGAAATAGCTAAGAACGATCTTGGATTCCATACTTTTTATATCAACAAAAAAATCTCAGATATTGTGATTGGACGTAATCTTCCTCCTCCGATTATTGCCGAAATTGTTAATTGTCCAGAAAAAAGTAATCAAGAGATAATTAAAAAAGCAAAACATTATATCGAATCTGGTGCCGATATTATTGATATTGGATGCGTAGCAAACAAACTATATCCAGAGAGGGTAAAAGAGATTGTTAATCTTATACGAAATAAGTTTAATGTTTTAATTAGTGTCGATTCAATGGAAAAAAGTGAAATTTTGGCTGCTGTTGATGAAGGCGTGGATATGATCCTAAGTTTAGATCTTGGAAATTATAAGGATCTCTTAAGTATTCCTAGAGATATACCTATTGTAATATTACCAACAAACATCAAGTCTTCCTATTTCCCTAAAGAACCAGAAAGAAGAGTAAAAAATTTGTTTAAATTAACGCAAGAATTGAGACAAGAAGGATTTAAAAAGTTGATTGCCGATCCACTATTAGAGACTCCCATCGTTCCAGGGATCTGCAATTCTTTGGAAGCATATTTCTTGTATAAAAAGCAAGTTTTAAAAGAAAAAAATAGGAAATTGGAATTACCTCTCTTCTTTGGCGTTTCTAACGTAGTAGAGCTTATGGATATCGATTCAGTGGGAATAAATGGGTTGTTGGCAAGCATCGCAATTGAATTGGATATGGGGATATTATTTACCGTTGAGCATAGCACTAAATTAATGGGTGGGGTAGCCGAACTTAAAGAGAGCGTGAAACTAAATTATGTCTCAAAATTCAAAAAAACACCTCCTATAAATCACGGCATTAATATTTTTAAAGCAAAAGGAAAAACAAGTCAAAAAATACCCGATATTAATAAAACGAAAGCTATTCTTGTGAACAAATACGATCTTGGCTATACTCCCGATAAAAAAGGATATTTTAAATTCTATGTAAACCATTACGCTAAAGAAATCTATGTTATGTTTTTTTCTAACGATAATATTCTTCTTAAGACTTTAATAGGGAGTAGTGCGGAAGCACTTGGTAAAAAAATTCTTGAATTAAACTTAACTAACAGTTTGGCTCATATTTATTATATAGGACGGGAGTTAAGTAGAGCAGAATTGTGCTTGAGTTTTGGCAAACCTTTTATTCAAGACAATTAAAAAAAATAAAAATATATTTTTTAAACTATTTCAAAACAAGTTTTTAAATCCATTCCGGGTTCTAATAACGGAACTAATTTCGCAGTTGCTTTAGCTAAGTTAGCCATGTGTGTTTTCATTGCTTCTTCACTTTCGTATTTCTCGTAAAAAATAATCGTATTTTTAAATTTACGACCTGCGACTGTGTGAGGAATGTATTCTAAAGTTCCTGGCTCCGAAGCTTTTATCTGAGGGCCTATTTTCTTCAAAACTTCAATTGCTTCATCGAGTTTGCCTTCTTTTACTTTAAGTGTTGCTATTATCGTTACCATTTCTATTTTATCTCGTACATCAAGTAATTAATTACACTTAAAAATCCATATAAGTAAAACTATCCTAAAATAATTATACCTTAAAATCAATCTTAAATTATTATCAATTGAAGTATTACTTAAATTAAGATAAGAAAATATTAGGAAAGAAATCATGATTCCAAAAAAGATGGATGTTTATCTTCGCGAGCATCTTCCGGAAGCTACTCTAAAAAATAGACTTAAAAAAGATAAAGGGAAATGTTATCTAGAATTTACTAATGTTGATGAGCACCTTTTATCAAGGTTAGGAATTGTAAGCGATAGACTTGGCCCTCAACTTGTAGCCTGTATATGGGATGAGAGTTCACAATTAGAAATTGGGGGATATTTAGTTGTCGATAATCTTTCTATGGGAAGGCCGTCTATGGGTGGTATTAGAATGTTACCAGACATAACTCCCGCTGATATACATAATTTAGCTCGAGGCATGACTCTAAAAAACGCAGCCGCTAACCTTCCTTATGGGGGTGGAAAATCAGGTATTGTGGCTGAGCGAACTATCTCTCCTGAAGAACACGACAAAATAGTTAGCGGTTTTGCCCGTTTGATACGACAATATAAAGATATTTATGTTCCAGGTCCAGATGTTGGAACTAAAGATGCTGATATGAAATTAGTTGCTATAGAAAATGGATTGGATAGCGCTGTATCTAAACCAGCCGATATGGGGGGTAATCGAATAGATGAATTAGGGGGCGCAGCGGGAGGGGTTGTGATTGCGTTGCAGACTTTATTGAAAATACTGCCACGATTGAGAGTTCTACCTCAATTTGCTAATTTAGAAATACCCGAAGAGAGTGATCTTACGGTAATCATTCAAGGCTTTGGAGCTGTTGGAGCACATGCTTCACGTATACTAAAAGAACGAATCTCTGCTGCTAAAGTAATAGGTATAAGTGATTTGGAAGGTTATTTATATAATGAAAATGGGCTTCCAATTGAAGAACTTTTCGGTTTATGGAAAAACTTTGGCTTAGTTACTAATACATATTTTAAAGATAAGGTTGCACCCGAGGGATATAAACATCCAACCAAATATTCTACAAACGCTAATAACTTACTTCTTGAGAACGCTTTTTGTATGGTACCTGCTGCTCCAATATTTAATTATTTAGGCGTACGCTCTTCTGATGAGGCATCGATGTTGGTCGATCGAATGGGAAAATGGTCAGTAATTATTGAAGGTGCAAATACTTACTCTCCAGATCCCAATAGAAGGGCAGCTAGAACCCGCATGGAGCAAATAGTGTATGGCGAAAAAGGAGTAATGATAGCTAACGATTATTTAGTTAATTCAGGGGGCGTAATTTTTGCCGCTCAAGAACATATTATCAAGACACCTGAAAACCTTCAAATACCGGATGAAATGCTAGGAAATCCTGAAGCAGTAGAAAAATGGCTGAAGGATCACGAAGATGAATTTGCTAAACTATCAAAACAACGCCTAATAGCGGGAGAGGAATATAGAGAAAATGTTATTCACCATAACATGATTGAACTAGTTGATTTATTAGCAGCTAACCCAGACATGCTACCTTGTACAGCTGCGCAGCGTGTAAGCATCCAACGACTTTCAGCAAAAGAAAGCCAACGAACTGCTAAGGATATAATGGTTCCGACTCCAACAATAGATATGAACAGTAGCATGCAAGATGTTGCAAAGTTAATGATAGATGAAAGTTCTGGTATAGTTGCCGTTCTTTCAAAAGGTAAGCTTATAGGAGTTGCAACCGATTGGGATATAACCCAAGCTGCTGCTGATGGGGTGTGTGATGTTACCGTTGAAAAAATTATGACTAAAGATGTCATAACAGCCTCCCCGGATTATACTATGCTAGACATTGTACGTGAATTAGAACAATATCAAATTTCTGCTATGCCAGTTGTTAAGGACGGAAAGGTTTTAGGAAAAGTAAGTTCAGATTTAATTACACAACGTTACGTCTTAAGTCTTTTGCAAGATCATAGAATTTAGTGAAATTTTAAGATTTTATATAACGTATCTCTCTGTGCTGGGCGTTTTCCTGTAGCTTTAATAATTTCAATCATTTCCTCTGGAGATAAATACTCTCCAAATTCAGCTCCTGCACTTTTTGATATATTTTCTTCCATTAGCGTCCCAGAAAAATCATTTACTCCGTAATTAAGAGATACTTGAGCAAATTTTGGACCCAATTTAACCCAAGAACATTGAATATTATCAATGTAATTGTTAAAAAATATTCTTGCTACACAGAAGAGTTTCAAATCTGCCATTCCAAAACTCGGTTTTAAAGGGAAGTCTGTTAAGGTCGATAGTATTGGTTTTTCCTTAATAAAGGGCAAAGGAACAAATTCAGTAAAACCTGAAGTCTCTTTTTGAATCTCCCTTAACACTTCAAGGTGTTTGATTCTGTCTCGTAAATCTTCGATGTGACCATACATCATAGTTGAAGTAGTAGGGATATTTAATTTATGAGCTGTACTTATCACATTAATCCATTGAGATGTTGATAATTTATTGGGGCATATGATTTTCCTAACATCATCAACTAAAATTTCAGCGGCAGTGCCGGGCATTGAATCTAATCCCGCTTTCTTTAATTCTTTTAATGTATTTTCAATAGAAGCTCCATATAATTTTGACATATAAAAAACTTCTTGAGGTGAAAAAGCGTGCGTATGCATTTTAGCATCAACTTCTTTTACAATCTTTAAAATTTTTAGGTAATAGTCAAAATCAAGTTCGGGATTTATTCCACCTTGGATGCAAACCTCCGTACATCCAGCATCTTTAGCCTTAATTATTTTTTTTCTAATTTCTTCATGAGTTTGTAAAAAACTTTCTTTATCCTTATTTGAAACACTAAAAGAGCAAAATTTACAATCTTGATAACAGATATTTGTAAAATTTATATTTTGATTTATAATAAATGTTACAAGATTACTTTTCTTCTCAAAACAAATCTGATCAGCTATTTGTTGCAAAGCAAAAAATTCTTTCCCTGTAACTTTTAATAGTTTAAGAGCCTCATCTTGACTGATTTCTTCCGAATCTTCCGCTTTTTTGAGAATTTTTTTAATATCTGGTTTGATGTGACTATATATTTCAGACATTTTGATTAATATTATCTATGGTTTTTTTAATATTTATGGAGCAGAATCCCTTTTTATTGATAAATTTTTTATATATTGGGAGTCTTTCTTCCAGTTTATACCCTTTTTTTTCACAAATCTTTTTTAAATAATCAATTTTAGGCCAAGGATGTTCTGGGTTGATATAATCTAAAGTAAAAGGGGATATTCCACCAAAATCATCAACGCCCATTTCGATGGCTTCTTTTTCGTAATTCTGGATTAAATTAGGCGGTACTTGAATGGCAATCTCGTTTTCAAATATTAGTTTTGCGATTCCAGCCGTTTTGAGGGTTTCTTCAATAGTTATGGGGGTTCTTGGATTATATCGTATACCCTTTTTCTCTATAAAGTTTTGTATGATAACTTCTTGTATGTGACCATATTGAAGATTGATTTCCTTAATTAAAAACAGATCTTTTATCCTATCTTCAAAACTCTCTCCAATTCCCAATAATAAACCCGTAGTGAAGGGAATTTTTAGCTTTCCCGCACTTTCAATATGTTCGATTCGATTTTCAGGTATTTTGCCAGGCGAATTTTCGTGAACTCCACCGCTTTTAAAAAGATTTTTGCAAGTGCTCTCTAACATTAAACCCATACTAGCGTTATATTCCTTTAAACATCTTAATTGCTCAAATGTAAGCATGCCAATGTTGGTATGGGGTAAAAAATTCACGTTTAATAGATTTGTGCTTAGATTTTTAACAAATTGTAGGAAATCTCCAAAATTTCTTTTTTTTAACTCTTTCTGAACTATTTGAAAGCTATCTGGAAGTTCACCCGACATTAATAGAGCTTCCTTACATCCATATTTTGCCGCATTTTGAGTGATCAAATCAACTTTTTCATCTTCAATTAACACAACATTCTTTTCCCCTGTTTCCTTAGCGATCCTATGATTATAAAAACAATATCCGCATTGATTTTGACAATAGTTAGAAAGGGAAAGGGTGAAATTCTTAGAAAAGGTTATAATTTTTTGTTCTTCTTTATCTAACTCATTTTTTATTTCATTAACTTTTTCTTTTAGCTTTCTGATTGATAAAGATTTTAATTCTTTTACTTTTTTAATGTCTTCCGTCATTTTCCTTTTTTATATTTTAGAATTACGTAATTATTTCTATGATCCACATCAGATAAGATAAATCTAGGGCTTTCAATCATTTTTGAAAAACCCTCCCCCTCTACTAGGCTAGTAGCATCAATACCGCCAACGATCCAAGGAGCAATTGTTAGTCTTATTTCGTCTACTAAATTATCTTTAATAAAACTCCAATTCAAATTGCCTCCTCCCTCTAATAGAATCTTTTTAATACCATTTTGATATAAAATTAACATTAGTTTAACCACATCAACTCTGCTCCTTTTACCTGATTTTATAATCTTAATGTTTTTTAATTCGAATTCTTTTATTTTCTCCAATGGAACATTTTCAGTTATACAAATGATCGTAGGGTAAGTTTCTGGTTTATATTTTATCACATTTGAATCAATTGGTATTGAAAGAGTACTATCTAACACAATTCGATAATATCCGCTATGATCGTAATATTTGATATGAAGCTTTGGATTATCTTTTAATATCGTCCCTTTACCAACCATAATTGCGTCTACTTCTGTTCTTAGTTTATGTACGGCTTTCCAGTCTTCTTCATCAGAAATATCTGGGTCTCCTATCTTAGAAGCAATTTTACCATCAATTGTCATGGCAGCGCTCAAAATTACGTAAGGATGCTTATTTCCTTTCAAATACTACTTCACCTTTAATAAATGTTTTTCTGATATTTTCAGACTTTGATCTTTGAACAATAATCCGATAAATGTTTTTGTGATTAATCTTATATGAATAATAGTTCGGATCAGATAAATTTAGTAAAAAAAAATCAGCGTATTTTCCCTCTGAAATTGACCCAAATTCATTTTCTAACCCAAAATTTTTAGCAGCATTAATGCTTACCATTTTCAACAAATCTTTTGAAGAAAGATTATTATTACTTTTATCAGTTGATAAAACACGAGAAATTCTATATAGATAGCGCATTTCTTCGAACAAATCAATCGTATTTGCCATTACATTATCAGTCCCTAAACTTGCAGGAATTTTTAGGTTTATAATTCCGTTTACTGGTGGAAATCCAACTCCAAAATAACCGTTACATCGAGGGCATAAAACTAAAGAAATATTTTTACTCTTTATTCTCTCTAAATCTTCTCTTGTATAATGAGTACCATGTATAATTACATCAATTAAATCATCGTTTATTATTTCGTTAAAAAGTGGCTCGTTTCTTGAGAGTTCAGCGTCGTGGCACGCTATAATTTTATTTAAATAATTTTTTTTTAAACTACTTAATTTTTCTTTGATTTTAGGTGAAAGATGCTTATAACTAGCAAATCCTAAGCCATCTGCATTTTTAAACACAGTTTCCACATCAACTGAATTATTATCCCTTCCTAAAATGAGTTTATTGATGGGAGAATTTTTTAAAGTTTCTTTTAAAAGATCGACACCTTTTAACCCATTTTCTCGAAAGTCCACAAAGAATGTTATGCCATTTGCTAGCATTTCTAAAACTGCTTTTTTTATCCCTTCAATTTTAGTTTCATTTGCGATTATATCTAACAATTTATGTTTTAGTCCATTTGGAGGGGCAACAACATCGATTAAATCTTTATTAAATCCCTCCTCTTTCGCAAAACTATCGCCAATATGAATATGGGAATTAATTAATCCTGGAACTAATAAAGTACTTCGTTCTTTCCTCGAGATATCAATGTTATTCGTAATATTATCGCAAGAAATTGTAATAATCTTTCCTTCTTTATCTACTTCTATTGAAATATTTTTTTTTAGCTCTAAATCGTCTCCAATTAGACCATATTTGCTATATATCGCAGTTTTAGTCATATTTAATTCAAATTTTATTTATAAAATAAATAAAATAAATATAATATATTATAAAAATTATAAAAATTGGTACCTCATATAAATAACGAGCAAAAAAATCGGTGTTAATTAATTCATCAGTTTAAGAAAGATTTACAAGGCTCTGGTTCGATAGTTGATATTCCAATCGATAAAGTTGGGATCGTGGGAGTAGAAAAGAAAGTTGAGATTATTCATGAAAATAAACGGTTTTCTTTTTACCCCAAAATATCTGCCTTAATCTCTTTGCCAGCTCAACAGCGTGGCATACATATGTCGCGAACCTCAGAAACTATTGAAGAAATTATAAATGAAGTAATTTTTAAACCCACTCCATCAGTTGAATTAGTTGGAGATAGGATCGCTAGAAAATTGTTAGAACGGCATCCATATACCGAAAAGATTCATGTAAAATTAGAAGGAAAAATAATTGTTCAATGTAAAGACGAGCATCAGAGAACCATCCAGAAAGCATATGAGATTAGCTCATTTGTAAAAGCAAAGAAGAAAGAACAAGGCAAAGTCGACTTTAGTTATTACATTGGAGCCAGTGCCGTTGGTATGACGGTTTGCCCCTGTGCTAAGGAAATGAGCCAAGAATACGCCGAGGAAATTATTAAAAATAGGCAAGATCTTAACCTTTCTGATGATGTGGTTAAAACTCTTCTTAACATCCTACCTTTTAGCTCTCATAATCAACGTTCAAATGGAACTATAATTGTTCAAATAAAAGATTTAAATAGCAATAAGATAGATGTGTTAGATATAATTGATATTATTGAAGAATCGATGAGTGGAAAAATACAGTCTGTTCTGAAAAGACCTGAAGAAGCCAAACTTGTCAGAATTGCTCATTTAAAACCGCTATTTTCTGAAGATGTAGTAAGAGAAATGGCAAAAAACTTCATTTTAAGAGATTTTCCAAACCTAGAAGATGATTTTAAAATAACTTTTAAAATTGAAAGTTTTGAATCAATTCACCCCCATAATGTTTTTTCTGAGTTAAAAACTAGTATTGGTGAGCTGAGAAAAATTATAAAATTGTCGTAATAATTTTTATTTACTTATCTTTTCTTCTTTAAAAAATGTCGATAGATTATCATATAATTTTTTACAGATATAATTCTAGGATTACGCCTAAAACTTGATGGTATAGTAGCACTACAACGTGAACAGAGGTTTGAAGTTCGCATCCAATCTTTAAATTCATCAGCATGCGCGGGATATCTACAATTTGGGCATACAACAATTCCTCTTCCTCTATCTCCAGGAAGTTTTGGTAAATTAAAACAAAATATACATTTGAAATCATCTACTGTAAGATATGATGCTCTTGGTTTATATTTATTTAGATCACGAACTTTTAAAGTTGGTTTAACACTAGTAGTATTTGTTGTTCTAGTCCTTGCCGTTTGTCTATGTGATGTAGGAGTTGTTCTTGACGATTGAGTTCTAGATCTTGTTGTACGTGTAGTTGTTCTAGTTGATGGAGATGTATTAGTTGTGCGTGTTGTGCGTACTCTTTGTCTCTGGGTTGAAGGTGTGGTCAAATTATTGATCCTTCTAGTACGTTCGGCAATGTAATCCCGAGTTAATGTTGGTATTGATGAACCAGTATTAGATGTAAATCCAAAAACAATTAATATTAAAACTATAGCTATGAAAAGTAATAGGAGATTTAAGTCTACTGGAGGAAATTCAATAAAACTATACAAAGTTATCCAATAGGTAATAATAAAAATAAGAACTGAGATTGATAGAATATATCCCAACGCCCTTGCTTTTACTGATTTTTTTCCAAAATAGATTATATTATATTTCTTAAAACAACGATATAAAGAATATAAACCATACATTACGAATGGAAAAGCAAAAATTAGACTCCAAAAACTAAAATACACGCCATCAATAAGACTTTCTCCCAATATACCCGTAAAAGACCCCCATATGGAGTAAAAAATCCCGATAAATAATGGGAGAATTACAAAAAATGCAGTATTATGCGGTGAATTATACTCACGGTGGTGCTTGATATTTTCAAAAATCCTTATTGTAAATATGATCCATAATCCGATTAATAACCAAGTAAAAAAAATAGTTAAAGAATATGAGATTAAACCATGAGTTAAGCCAATTATTAGGAAAAAAATAGCTATTATCCTTAACACTTTTTTTTTTACCATAGTTTAATTTTCACCTTAAAACTATTCATTATTATTCATCATATTCTAAATAAACTGGTTTTCCTTCAATAATAGGATTTATAAATTCTAAAATTTCTGGTAACATTCTCACATCTAAATGCCCCTTAATATCAAATGGAATTGAAAACCATTTTTTTGTTTTAAAATTAGCACGATAAATTTCAAAACCTAAAGATTTCCCGTTAATCTGATATGGGTCTATAACAAGCGCAATAGCTTTATCCCATAATTTTTGATATCTTGCTTGAGTTCCTAAGTCTTCTCGCGACATAAAACATCCATAAGAAGGATGAGAATGATACCATCCACAAATAGACAGATTATTTTTTTTTATATCATTGTAGGCTCTAACATAATTTTTATAATCTTTGATTTCAGCATAAACTGCTGTACCATGCCCCATCGGATACGCATCTTCAACATGAAGAATTCCTTTTCTATTGTCGTATTTTCCAGCAAGCAACCCTATTACTTCAACCCAATTCTCTCTTCGCATTTTAGAATGTGCATATTTTAATGAATGGCTAGCGATCTTAAGGATAGATTTTATAGTCATAGATACTTCAACTTTATCATTTTTAGCTACAGTTTTGATTGGTTCCATAGGAATTGGCTCAAGATTGGCTTTAAATTCTTTTGAATGCACTAAAGGCTTTGCTCTAATAATTTCAGTGGTTAATTCTTCCTGCAATTCTTCAAGTTGTAATTCGGTATATACTTCTTCAAGTAATTCCTTTTTAATTTTTTCCTTAATTTTCTTTTTTATTGCATCTCTGAGCGCATTATCATCACTATTCATTATTAATTCACCATTTATCCTTGCAATACTTCTTTGTTAACGCTTTTACTTTCTTATCAAAAAATTTCGGATCTTTCATCATTTCTATAGCTGCCTTTTTATTAAAAACATCAGTGGGATTAACATATTTACCATGGGTGTTTAACATGGCAATTATTGCTTGAACAACAGTATTTGCTGTTTTTGAAGGACTCCATCCTCCTTTTTTACCCGTTAAAGAAGGATCTACTAAAGCTAAGCAAATATTTCTCTGTCCTTTGTATTCACTTGGTTTTGCCCAAAAATTTGGATGCCAAATTGGAGTATGCAATCTTACGAAAGGAGGTTGCTTAGGATACTGAGCAGGGAATCTCATTTCTAACTTAAACAATCCCCCTGCATAAGCTGTACCTTTAGGACCTTTAATTGTGATTGCTAAATGATCAATACTCTTTTTTTTCGGATTAAATGGTTTTAATTGGATAATAGTACCTTGTTTAAGCAATTTTTTTAATCCCGCAAAATCTCGGGAAACACGACTGGTTCTTATACTCATTTTCTCAACCCTTTTTTTTATACTTTTTTTTTATACTTTTTATTTAATAGATTTTTCTCAAAAATCATTTTTGATTTAATTTTTGTTTTAATTTTAATGTAACATAAATATCTCCACCCTTAAAACCCACAACGGTTAGAAATTCGTAATTTCTTAAACCATTTTCGCTTACATTTTGCTCTAAATCTAAAACCATGATATCATTGAAATCCTGTAAGGTAACAACTGGTTCAAATTCAGGATCTAATTCATATCCATTTTTTTGCAATGTTCTAATTATATTCATACAGGGTGATTGAGCTTTCATTTTTATAGCAACACGCCTTACATTTTTACCACATTGAGAACATTCCGGATTTCTCTTCTTTTCAATATGATACAGTTTCATTGTCATTCCGTTAAATATAACATAACTTGAAATGGGCCGTCCTAAACTCTTATGACCTCTTTTCCAATGCAAGATTTTCACAGCTTCATGTGATTCTAAAGCAGAAATAACTGCATTAATAGTAATGATCCCAGGATCATGACGATCAATGATTTTAACTATATCATCAGAAGTATATTCTGGTAGGAAATTATGCTTATTCACTAATTCATTTGCGACTTTTTGGATAAATTCAATATCTTTTATATTTTTTGGGTTCAGATCTCTATCAAATTTTTCTTTAAACGCCATATCTCCTTTAAAAACACAATGAATCCGTTTTCGGGGGATACCTACCACTGTACAAGCCGCCATTTCATCACTCTCTCCTACTGGTAGTGGATTACATTCATAACAAGCATTCCGATACGGAAAGATTGAATACATATGTCCGTGATAACCAGATGTACCTCCATCCACTAATGGTTTTCTAAATCTTATACATTGCGCATTTAGGTTCAAACGAGCATTCATTGAATCAAGACCTCCAATAACAACATCAGCTGCATGATATAAAGCAGGATCTAACCTTTCTAAGGAAGTATGATATCCTTTTACAGTAACATTAGGATTAATCTTGATTAGCTTATTAGCCGCCACAATAGCTTTTGGTTCTCCTAACTTTGCATCAACAAAAAGAAGTTGGCGATTCAAATTGGAATGCTCAATAATGTCTAAATCAACAAGATCTAAATGGCCCACACCTAACATGGCTAGGTTTTTAGCAATTTCGCAACCTAACCCACCAATGCCTACAATTAACACTCTTGAGTCTTTTACCAAATTCTGAGACCATCCTTCCAAACGAAATTGGCGATCATACAAATCTCTCTCTTCCACTGTCATTCCTTTGGCAAAAAAATCTGATTCCTTATCCAATATTATCACTATTATTATTATTAATTGAAAAAATAAAAAAATTGAAGGGCTTAATGCCCTTATATTAAATTTTATGAAAAGAAATATTTAAAAGTATCCAGCAGTACTTGCTGGAATTAAAAGTATATCGTCGCCGTCGCTAACACTATAATCTTTTAATTGACTATCCTCATCCATTGTTCTTCCTCCAGAGGAAAGATGAAATTCTTCAGGATCAAGTCCATATAAATTTCCTAATGTTTGTTTGATGTCACTTACATTATTAGCGTCGTTCACCGTTAACTTTTCCTTCTTTTCACCAGGACCAATAGTTGACATGAAATATAGAGTCAACTTCTTGCCTGTTGAGGGTGTTTTACTTGTTGATGGAGTTTTAGATTTAACTGGTTCTAATTCTTCATCAAAATCGTCTTCAAAACTCATTCAAATCACTTTATCTATTTTTTTAATTTATTTTTTTTTAAGAATTTAATAATATGATGTTAAAATGATATTAAAAAACCCATTGGAATGATTTTGAAGTTTTATTAATTTTAAAAAGAAAACGAAATAATATATTAATTAGAGTTCCTAAGAACATATATTTATAAATTGAATGACAATTTATTAATATTTATTGGTGAGAATACTGTTTAGAAAGAAGATTTGATTAATAAGTTCAGACCTTTTAACATAGTAAAAATATAAGCCTATGAGCTCTCCGGATAACCTTCAATCTATTGTTTGTGATTTAATAGGGGAATATTTGAAAAAGAAACCTTTCTTTTCAATAGAAGATATTGTTGTATTTATCAATAATAGAGTAAAATCTAACCCTTATCTAAATAAAAATAGTATTGAACTTATAATTAAAAATCTAATTAAAAAAAGAATTTTAGTTCCTGGAACAAAATTAATGAAAAACAATATTATAGAGCACCCCATTAGAAACGAGATCTATAACTATATTAGAAAGAATCCATCAAATATTAATGAAATAATGAAAGCCATTAATATTGGAAGCAATCAAACACTATGGCATTTATCCTGCCTTGAAAAATTTAGATTTACTAGATCAAAAAAAATTGGCAATCAAAAAATAATCTTTGAATACGATTCAAATCCAGAATACGATATGTTATTTTTTTATTTAAAACGAAATATTGTACAAGAAATAATTGATTTTATGATTAAAGAAAATAAAACATTAAAGGGTACTGAAATTTCAACTGGATTAAAAAAGAATTATAATACGATAAAAAAGTATCTTGAAATATTAAAAAATCTGGATTTAGTAACAATCGAAAAAGAAAATAAAAAGGTTTCTTTTAAAATCAATGCAGAGAAATACTATAAGATAAGAGAATCAATTTTAGGTGAGTGAGCATCAAAATTTCAAACTTATTCCAATGGGATTTATATTTTGAATTATATATTAGAAATTTGAATAAAATTTATCATAAAAATCATGAGGAAGAATTTTAGAGTCTTAAGTCTCATAACTCTTTACGTAGGGATAGCATTTGTTTATTTGATTCTTATCTTTTTACAAGTAGAAAATGTTCCAATATATCTCTTTTTAACAATTGGTAGTGTTGCTGTGCTATCCACAAGCACTATCTACACAGTTGTTCAATCTAAAAATACCCCCAATGTGAAGATGAAAGATATTAAATCTTTTCCTAAGCAAAAACTGAGTAAGAAAAAAACTAGTGCTCTACTTGAGGATTATTTTGATGCAATGCCTTTAATTGATAATTATGCCAATGCAGTGGAATCATTCGAGGAAATAGAATCGATGGATGATTATATTTTTACTATTTTTAATAAAGAAGAAATAGCTAAAATTGATCTCTTAGGATTATCAAAAATGGACAAAATATTTTTTATTAGGGAAATGTTGTATTTTGATGCCGGTGAGAGAAAACAGTTAATTGAAGACATGTTAGAAACCAAGAGCTTAACTGAGGAACAAGTGATATACAACCCACCATTGCAAACTATTGGGATGGATGAGAAAGTACGTGTTTATATAAGGTCATTAGTCGAACCAGGTGAGAAAACTAAGATTCTCATAATTGAAACGTCTGAATTAGTAAGTGTCATAAAAGAAAAAGTTGGAATATTATTTGATTATAATCTAGAAGGTTTTCTATTATCATCTGGGGGGATTTTATTAGATGAAACTCTTCTAATAAAAGATTATGCTATTGACGATGATGACGAAATTGCGCTAATTCCATCAAGAAAAAAATAGAAGTGAAAAATGAAAAAAATATTACTAAATTGTCTCTATCTTTCCAATTTATTCAACCAGCTACGCTAGCTGGAATTAGTAATATATCATCTCCATCAACCACATTATAATCACTTAACTGGTTATCCTCATCCATGGTTACGCCGCCCGAAGATAAATGAAAATCTGCAGGATCTAAAGCAAACAAATTTGCTACAGTCTCCTTGATATCTCCCACCAGATTGCCCGTGAAAACAAGTAATTTTTGTTTTTTCTCACCAGGTCCTATGGTTGATAGAAAATACACTGAAATCTTTTTTCCTTCTTGTGAGATTTTTTGATCTGGAGTTTTAACTGCAACTTCTTCCGTGGGGGCCTTTGTAGAAGGTTCCTCTAATTCTTCATCTAAGTCTTCGTCAAGTTCCTCGTTAAAATCTTCCTCAAAATCCATTAGACAAACACCATTAGTTTAGAATTTTAAATTTAATATTTCTCTTATAGAAATAATGGAAATGATAATATATAAATCGACAACAAAAATTGTCTTAAAAGTAAATTACAAACACTTTAGAGTGAAAAATTATATAATATATTTAAAAATTTATATGAGTTTTTACAAGTACCATGAACGATAAACACATTCCTAAATATCAAATTCGAGAAAAAACACCTGAAGAGCAATTAGATGTAATTCCAGATGCTAAATTACTCAAAAAAATTAAGGAAGAAACAGCTAAATTGAACAAAGAGAAAAACGAATGGGAACAGGTTATTAAAAGATTTGAAGGATACAACGAAAATATTGAAGATTTAGAAAAGAAAAGAAAAGAAAAAGAACTTCAAGTGAGAGACCTACAAAATAAACATGGAAAATTAAAAAATGAATTAGAAACTATGAGAAATGAAATAAAGCAAAGTAGAGATAATCTAGATCAAAAAAATGCTAACTTAGAACGATATCAAGAGAAACTACAAGGATTAAAAGACGAGATAGAGAGTGAGAAAAAATATTTAGAAAAAGATAAAGAAAGAGCAAAAGATAGAATTAAGGAAATTAAAACTAAAATACCCGGTATGGAACGGAGAGAAAATGCGTTAGAAAGAACTATTGAAAATTTGGAAAACACATTAATGGATTTGAGAAATGAAATTAAGAATTTAACGAGAGAAAGAGATAATCTAACCAAAGAAACCAATAGTTTGAGAAGAGAAATAATAGATGAAAAAAATCGAATTGAAGATGAGAAAAGAAAATTAAAAGATGAAAAAGAAAAAGTTCGCTATAAAAAAAAAGATTTAAATCTTCAATCTCGTGAAGTTGATAAAAAAAAAGAAGGATTAAGCAAGTATAAAGAGAATGCAGATCGTGACGTAAGAGAATTAGAAAGAAAGAAAAAAGGTCAAGAAGCAAGATTGAAGGAATTAGAAAGAAAAGTTCCTAAAGCAGAAGATACTTTTTATTCTTTAGAACATAAAATTCGTAATTTAGAGAATAAACTTAAAAAATTAAAAAATGAATCTAAACAATTGGAAAAAGAAAAATCGACGATACAGAATGAAAAGCAGGCAATTAGAAGAGAAAGAGAAAAATTAAAAAGCGATAAAGAGAGATTTCTCAGAGAAAAGCGCGATTTTGAAAGAGAGTTAAGAAAAATAAAAGAGATTCCAAAATATAAAATCAAATCAAAAACCCCTTCAAAATATTAATAAATGAGTTTGGGATACCTATGAAAATTCCAAAAGGAATTGAAGGAGATTACCTTGAAACAAAACAAAACCATCTATTTTTTGATATAAAAGGTATTCATCACCCTAATGATCGTAAGATTTGTTTTTTAAGATTTTATCCTGATCAAAATGGAGATAGAATAAAGGATGACATTAAATTTAAAAAAATCTATTCGCTCGATGAGAGATACTCAAAATTAAGAGAGCATTATCCTCAACATCTATTCTTTTCGAAAAATTTTGATTTAGAACTTCAAGGAGTAAAATTAGAAGATATAAAACAAATTTACACCCCTAGAGCCTATTTTAAAAAGCTTAAAGATAAAAATGATTTAATAGAAACAGAAATTCAGTCTAAAAATCTATGTGAACTTTTAATTGATAAAGGTGATATTCCAGAAAATTCTATTGGGATATCGGGGTCTCCTATGATTGGATTAGACAAAAAAAGCTCAGATATTGATATAGTCATTTATGGTACTCAAGTTAGTTTAGAATTTCAAGATAAATTAAAAAATATTTTTCAAGCTTCAAACAATTGTAGTATGTATAATTTAGAGGAATATAAAACTCATTATAAATGGAGAGTCGGAGGGTCTGATATTAACTTCGAAGAGTTTTTAAAAAGCGAAAAAAGAAAGTTACACCAAGGAAAATTTCATGGAATCGATTTTTTTATAAGATATATTAAAAGTCCCGAAGCTTGGAAAGGAACTTATTACGATTACAAATTTAAGAACTTAGGGCGGATAAAAATAAAAGCAAAAGTTATTGAATCAACCAATTCAATTTTTACTCCTTGTTCTTATAAAATAGAGCTTTTAAAAGTTTTAGAAAGTAATATTAATTGCAGAGACGTAGACTTAAAAGCTCTTATTGAAATTAACTCGTTTAGAGGAAGATTTTGCGAACAAGCAATCAATGGTGAAAATGTGCTAGTTAATGGTAAATTAGAAGAAGTAAATTTCAAAAACGATAAAAGTTACTTAAGAATTTTACTGACCGATCAAGTTCAAGATAAAATGATAATCGATAAATAGTAATTGATGAACTTTTTAAATTTCCAAAAAAAAAAAAATAGGAATAAAACATTTTTTTCTGAGAAATATCTGATTTATAAAATGATTTAACAATATAAGAAATCAACCGAATTAGACTAAAAAGACGCAGACGCGTGGATTAATTTAGGAGATGCTAAATGCAATGTTTGATTTCAATCATGTAATATTTATATATTAGTTAGAAAGAATCTAAACTAATAATTTATTTTTTTTTTAAAAAGTTAAATAAACTAAAAACACACACAATTAAATAATAAGAGTTAATATAAAAATGTCAAAAAAATTAGAACGAAAGGAATCGAATCTTTTAATAATCTCCTATAGCATGGCAGATTTATTAATTCAAACAATTGGAATAGCTTTCGGAGCTTTTTTCTTTATATTCTGGGAAACGGAGGTGGGATTAAATATCTGGATCGTTACTCTTGCCTATACAATATATGCTATATGGAATGCTATAAACGATCCTCTTGTAGGGTATCTCGCTGATCGTCCCAAGAAGTTTTGGAGCCGGTATGGTAAACGGTTTCCTTGGATAATGCTTTCTGCTTTTCCCGCCATTCTCTTAATTATTGCTATATTCGCTCCACCAAATATAGATCCCGTGAGTGGAGAATGGGTTTTATTCATATGGATTGTATTTTTTCTTTGCCTTTATGAATTGTTCGTCTCGATTTTTTCATTGAATCATGCAGCTTTGTTTCCTGATAGGTTTCGTTTAGATGCTGACAGGCGAAAGGTAGGGACAATTGGTAGGGCATTGATCCTAGTCGGATTAGCGCTGGGTTCCATTATCCCTCCCCTGCTTGTCACATACGGAGATCGCCAATCATACGCAACTATGGCTTGGGTCATCGCTGGTATTAGCGTAATTCTGTTTTTTACGATCATACCGGGACACATCGAAACAAAAGAGATGAAGGATAGATATATCAGTGAACAAGATAACAAAGAAATGGTTTCGTTCTTGGCAGCTCTCAAAATCGTGCTATCCTCAAAGAATTTTTTAGCCCTGAATTTAGTCTTCCTCATGGATGCGTTAATCGGAGTAAGTCTTGTTGCGTCCATTCAATACCTGACTAAGTACATATTATTAGAGGAAGCGGGAACTTCTATAATTTTCATGGCCGCATTTATCTTAGGGGCTTTAGGATCTATTTTCTTTTGGTTACTTTTGGCTCAAAAGATTAAAAATAACCGAAAAATGTTAATTATAGGTGTATTTCTTAACACAATCTTCTTGTTACCGTTTATGTTCGTACATGGCGTTATGGGTTATGCTTTTGCGGCATTATTACTTGGTATTGGTGGAGGAGCATTAAGAGTTGGCCAAGATGCGGCTCTTGCAGATACAATTGATGAAGCTACTGTTAAAACGGGTCACCGCATAGAAGGCGCTTTTATGGGAGTGCGTACCTTTTTCTTAAGATTAGCACTTGTTATCCAAGGATTAATTTTTACTATCACGCACATATTAACGGGGTTTGACGCGACTTCTGATGTTCAAACTGAATTAGCACAGTTTGGAATTCTAGTGCACACGGCGTTAATTCCAATGATTTTAACACTAATAGCATTGGTTATTTTCATTCTTGTTTACAAATTAACACCCGAAAAAACAATGGAGATCAAAGAAAAGTTAAAAGAGTTAAATCTTTAAAATTTATATTTTTTTTTTTAGAAGTTAAAATTTACCTACTAATTAAATAGAAAAATTACAAAGAGACATTAAAATTCATTGTTAGATTTGGAGCGCTATAGGAAATGGTTATATAATATATACAATTTTCCAGAATCAATATAATTTCATTAATCCATCCAAAAAATATTTTTAATTACTACTTCAGTTCATTTTTTAAATGAATATGCTTTTAAGGCGAATTCTGTTGCTCTCTTACCGTCCTTAAAATTAGGATGTTCTTGTTTCTTGTTTAAAACACAATCTATAAAATGGTCAATCAATGAATGTTGTGTCCTTCCACTTCCAGGTTCATAAGCCAATGCATCCTTGATATATTCACTTCTTTTTAGTTTCCTAGAGATATAGGAGAGAGGTTCACTTGAGTGTAGATCTATCTTCAAGATTCCTTTGGTTCCAAATATCTCAATAACTTCAGCGGGTTCATTACACCATGAAACGCTTACAAACCCAATAGTATCATTGCGAAAACGAAAGAGCACATTGCAATTGTCCTCATTTTTTATATTCTTGCACGAAGTATTCTGACTATACCCTTCAATTTCTGTAAATTCGCCCAATAAATACCGGAGGGTATCTATGCAGTGAACGCCAAGATCCAACAACACACCACCTCCAGCCATCTCAGAATCAAAAAACCATTTCTGCTGAGATAAAGGTCTCCAAGAGGTATAAGGTCCTAAATGGCTAAAAAAGTATCTAACCAAAGTAATTTTTCCCAATACTTCATTTTCAATGATCTTTTTAATGTAAACCATCAATGGGTTATATCTTTTTTGAAAGGAGGAAAAAAAAATCAAGTTTTTTTGCTGTAATAGTTTTTCAATTTCTTCTAATTCCTTCATTGAAATAGCAATGGGTTTTTCGCATAATACATTTACGTTATTATTTATTGCTTCAATGGTCATGGGGGTGTGTAAATAATTTGGAGAACAGATTGATACGACATCCAACTTTTCTTCTCTTAACATCTTTCGCCAATCTTCTCCCCAATAAACTTTGGGTATGTTAAATTTTCCAGATGCTCTTGTAGCACTTTGTTCCGTTCGGGATGCAACTGCTACTAATTCACAATTTTCATTTTTCTTATAGCCAGATAAGTGAAGATTTCCAAAACCTCCAGCTCCTATCAAACCAACTCTTAATTTCATTTTATATCACGATAAGATTTTAAAAAAATTTAATTTTTATAATCAAGCATTACTGATAAGTAAGAACTACTTTAATCACTTCCTTAGGATTTTTATCAATGAGCTCATAAGCTTCCGAAGCTTTTTGGAAGGGTATTCTATGAGTTATGAAACCATCAACTTTCAATTTTTTCTCTTGGAACAATGTTTTAATGGTATCATGAATGCGCGCTCTATTCCAAGAAGGATAATCTCGGTGAGGACATTTCCACACACCCATACTTGAATACATTGTCACTCGATTATGGTGCCATTCTTCCCCTAATCGAAGCCCTACAGCATCTCCTTGGTAAAACCCTGCAGCAACGACCGTACCAGCCATTCGAACGCTTCGGATGGCATCATGAAGCGCATTATAATTTCCAGATGCCTCAATTGCAATATCTGGTCCGCCTTCTGGTCCTAAACTCTTGATCTCTTTTCCAATGTTTTGTTCAATAGGGTTATAAACTTCATTTGCTCCAAGTTTCTTTGCAAGAGCCCTCCTTGCAGGTATGGGATCAACGGCATCAATCCATGTGGCACCATTTAATCGGGCAAGTTGGATTGTAAATAACCCAATCGTTCCCAACCCAAAAACAACAACTCTATCTCCCACTTTTATGTGAGCATCATGAACCGCTTGTAAGCCAACTCCCGCTAAGGCTAAAAAGATACTATCATCTGGATTAAATCCTTCTGGTAACGGCTTTACCACGCCATAATTTGTTTGCCAGTCATCAGCAAAAGTATGCGTGGTGCGATGACCAAGGGGCAAGTGAACTAAATCTCCTACCTTAAAATTATTCACTCTTTCTCCAATCGCTATTATTTTTCCTAACCATTCATACCCTGATTTTATAGGATATGATGAAAAATTGTGGCCTTCCAAAAACACTCGTAGTTTCATATCAAAGATTTTATTATAAAATGGGGCAGTACCTCGATAAAAGTTTAACTCGGTGCCATGACTTATTCCACTTAATATCGCTTCTGCTCGGACGTGATTTGGTTTCAATCGCCTTTCTTTATAGGACTTGAACTCTAATTCCCGAGATCCTTTTGCTAATAATTCTTGAAGTTCCATATCGATTCTTAATTTGTTTTAATTATTAAAATAATTTTATAAAATAATTTTAAATTTATAAAATTTAGCTGATAGATTAGATTACCTCAAAAATGTATCTTTTCTTAGCAACAGTGACGCCCATTCTGAAGGACCACGCGCTTTAGGACGAGAATTTAATAAATTCAAAATGGAAAACCCCTCTTACGAAGAATTAGTTTTAGCAATCGAGCGAAAGAATCAACGTAAAATTGAATTAAATGTAGGTCTTCATCCCAAAATAGGAAAATACTTTAATATGTTTTGCCATAAATGTAGAAGAAGAATTATATTCAAGAAAACAAAAAAGCAAGGTAGTTGCTCTTATAAATAGAGCGTCTATAAGTTTTAGAGAGTAAAATTATTTCAGAGAATATAAATTTAAAGAATCTTAATGAAATTAACTCGTTTAGAGGAAGATTTTGCGAATAAGCAATCAATGGTGAAAGTGTGTTAGTAAAGGGTAAATTAGAAGAAGTAAATTTCAGAAACAATGAAAGTTACCTAAGAATTCTCCTAACTGATCAAGTTCAAGATAAAATGATAATTATTGACTAGTAATTTATAAACTTTTTAAATTTCCAAAAAAATAATAGGAATGAAACATTTTTTTTCTAAGAAATATCTGAATTGTAAAATGATTGAGCGATATAAGAAGTCAACTGAATTAGATCCTAACGACGCTGATGCGTGGATTAATTTAGCAGATGCATATTACGACGAAAACAAGTATGATTATGCAATAGAGTCATATCAAAAAGCGATCGAAATTAACCCTTATTTTTCCGAAGTTTGGAATAATTTAGGCTTAGCGTTCAGTATGATGCGTCAGTATAAAGAAGCAATAAAATGCTATCAAGAAGCACTTAAGATCGAACCAGACGACGCAGTTGCTTACTATAACTTAGGATTTGCGCACGAAGACTTAGAAGAATACGACAAAGCGTTAAAATTTTATAAAATAGCTTTAGAATATGATCCGGGATACACTGATATTTGGAATAGTATCGCTTTAATTTATAAAGCAAACGAGCAGTACGATAGGGCAATAAAGTGCTATGAAAAGGCTCTAAACATTAACCCCGACGAACCGCTATTGTACAATAATCTTGCGATTATTTATTATAACATTCAAAATTATGAGGAAGCGATTAGGCACTATAAAAAAGCGCTTGATCTCGATCCACATAACGCCGAATTATGGTTTGATTTAGGGGATGTTGTTTATGAACAAAATAATTACGATTTAGCAATCGACTGCTACAAAAAGGCAACAGAACTCAACCCTTATTTCGTAGAAGCTTGGAATAACTTAGGATTATCATACACTTTTAAAGAAAACTTCAAGGAATCGGTAGAATGTTATGAACAAGCTTTGAACCTACAATCAGACGACGCGATATTATATGAAAATTTAGCAATTAGCTATAGCGCTTTAAAAGATTTTGATAACGCCATAATTTATTTTCAAAACACTCTCAGAGTCGACCCAGATAACGTTAATACTCACAAGAAATTAGGCCAAATTTATTGCGATGTAAAGAATGATTTTAAAAAGGCTTTAATACATTTTAAAAAAGGTATCTCGCTCGATCCTTCTGATATAGATTTTTGGGAATCTATGGTTCTTTGTTATCAGAATTTAGGGCAACCCGAGAAAGTTAATGAATGGAAGGAAAGGCGTTCTAAGTGGCAATTAGAAAATAAATAATTGCTTATTCTTTTTGAATTAAACTTTTTATTTGATTAAAATTTAAATTTTAATAATTATGGATTTTTTTAATACAGATTTACATATCCACTCACCACATTCAATAGCAGTATCTAAGAACCTAAATTTAGATACCATGGTTGAGACTTGCAAAAAAAAAGGACTCGATATCCTTGGAACTGGAGATGTGTTGCAACCTGATTGGCTGAAGTATTTAGAAAAGAATTTAAAGAAGAATAATGACGGATCATTCTCATATAAAGATAAATTCTTTATTTTACAAACTGAAATTGAAGATATCGAAAGCGTTCACGAAGTAGTATTTTTCCCTGACTTTTCAACCGTAAGGGAAGTTCAAAAAAAAATTAAACCCTATTCGAAAAATCTTCTAAATGAGTGGGGCGGACGTCCGAGAGTGAACTTACCTCCTGCTGAATTAGTGGACATAATCACTGATTTTGGGGCAATGATCGGACCCGCACACGCTTTTACCCCCTTCAAAGCAATTTTTCGGCAAAACAAATTTAAGACTCTTAAAGATTGTTATCAAGATGCCGAAAAAAAAGTCAAATTTGTAGAATTAGGGTTATCTGCCAACACAGATTTAGCTGATAGATTAGATTGCCTTAAAAATGTAACTTTTCTTAGCAATAGTGATGCCCATTCTGAAGGGCCACGCGCTTTAGGAAGAGAATTTAATAAATTCAAAATGGAAAATCCCTCTTACGAAGAATTAGTTTTAGCAATCGAGCGAAAAAATCAACGCAAAATTGAATTAAATGTAGGACTTCATCCCAAAATAGGAAAATACTTTAATATGTTTTGCCATAAATGTAGAAGAAGAATTATATTCAAGAAAACAAAAAAGCAAGGTAGTTCTTTATTTAATCAATATTCAATAACGAAAGATTTTGTAAATATTCTCGCAAACGATCCAACGAAGGCAAGAAAGGAGTATATCAACAATATTGCTAAAGGAAAAGTGACATGCCCCGCTTGTAAGGAAAAGTTCAATAAAAACATTAAAATTAAATTAGGTGTAAGTGAAAGAATTGAAGTTATTTCCACTTCACCAGAACCAATACACCCTAACCATAGACCGCCATACATTAACGCCGTACCATTATTTGACATAATACGATCCGTTAAAAATATTAAAAGCACGAATAGCAAGACAGTTTTAGATGCTTATAATAAAATAATAAATGAACTTGGAACCGAATTTGAGGTTTTAATAGAAACCCCTATGGAAAAAATCGTTAAAGTTGACGAAGGGGTTGCGTCTGTCATTGAAGCAATAAGAGCAAATAAAATTGAATATACACCAGGTGGTGGTGGGACTTACGGACAAATTCAACTTAATATCTAATTTTTTTAAAACCTAAAATTAAGTTTCTGCTAATTTTTAGAACGAGTTATAGAAGAAATTTGTTTATATTAGCTAAATTTCGAACTCTAAATTAAGATTTAACAGTTCTCCACATTTAGTACAAGTCATGAAATCGAATATCTTAAAAGCCACCACCATAAGCTCCAAATCTTTTCTAGGAAATTGATTTCTGAACTTTTTTATATAATCTCCAGATGGACAACTAATTATAGCTCTCACCTTGATTAGATTCTCATTATCAGAATCATTGAAAGTCTTATCAGTTGTTTTATTATTTAGTTCAATTTCCATAATATTTAACCCCGAACATATATTTAATGAAAATTCAGTCTTATAAATTTATTTACTTTTAAATGAGTTCTTTTATTCACACGAACAAGTGGAAATTCGATTGAATTATAGGTTGCATTATGAAAATCTTTATTTTTAATCATTTTTTAAACAATTCTTCTTCTTTCTTATTTTACAATTAAAATTCTGTTATGAAAATTGGTGTAATATATAAACCTGTAAATTTGTCGTAAATTATGAAAATTGTGAGAAAAAAAAAAAGGGAGGAATAAAAATATAAACATCAAGCATTTCTTTAATTTTATTATATTCTCTTTGTACTATTCAAATGTTATATCAGTAATATTTGAAGAGTAATGATATGGTCGTGATATTAAAATAAAATAGATTCGAACCGATTTTAGATATTACATGAATAATACTTTCTTATATTATTTGGATATATTACTCAATATTATATAGCAAATTGCTCCTAATTGTGGTTGATAATTATGAATAATGATAAATTAGATTTAAGCGATCTCGCGAAATCAAGAACATCAGTAAGGTCTAGATTTAACGAAATTGCCCGTCAAAATGTAAATTCTAACAGCTCCGCTAATTTAGATAGCGATAAATATCTTTCGGATTTACTAAAAGTTTTAAAGATAAAATCTATTGTAGTTGGAATTGGTGGTGCCGGAAACAATACGGTGTCAAGAATGGGAGATATGGGTTCTGAATTTATTGAAACTATAAATATTAACACAGACGCTCACGATTTATATTATTCAAATTCTAATCAAAAACTACTAATAGGAAAGGAAACTTGTAATGGGTTAGGTTCAGGTAACGATCCTAGTGTTGGAACTACCGCTGCAGAAGAAGATGTCAATCGACTTTCGCAAGTTTTAAACGCAGATGTGGTTTTTTTAACGTTTGGATTGGGAGGGGGCACAGGCACAGGTGCAGCACCTATAGTTGCGAGGGAAGCAAAAAAGAACAACGCTACGGTAGTATCGTTTTGCTCGGTGCCTTTTTCATCTGAAGGGACTGAACGAAGCCTAAGAGCAAAAAAAGGTTTAGAAGAACTTCTAAAATATTCTGATACATTAATCCCTGTCCCAAATGATAATCTTCTACGCTTCAATCAAAGGCTCCCCATTTTAACTGGCTTTAAGATAATGGATGAGGTTTTAATTAGAAGTATTAACGAAATTATTAATTTGATAAACAATTGTGGTTTGATCAACATTGATTACGCTGATGTGAGAAGAGTAATTCAAAAAAAAGGGCAATACCCTTCTGGTTTAATAGGTATCACAGAATCTTTAGGGGCCGAAGCCGATTTAATAAAAAAAGCGAGATTAGCGCTTCACAACCCCCTTTTAGAACCAGATACTAAAAAAGTCGATAATTGTATAGTTTCAGTTTCGGGAGACCACCAGCTATCTCTATCCCAAATAGATAAAATTATCTCGACAGTCTCAAGCGAAATTCCTGAAGACGCTTCTCTCAAATTTGGGACTTCCATAAATCCAATGTTAGGCTCGAAAATTAGGATTATGGCTTTAGGACGAGGGCCAATCTCTCCTTACGTTCAAGCGGCAATTGATGGAACAGAATTTCCACACTCTAACATAAGCCAACTTTAATAATGTTCTACATATAAATATAAAAAAAAATAGGAATTTTTGTAGTATTTCTCGTTATTACGGAAATTCAGGAAATAAATTACTAGAATAACCAACTGCTTATCAAACAGGATTAATTGAGTTTCCTTATCGTATTCGTTAATAGAGCGATACCATTGTTTACATTTTTACCGAAGATTTCTGATGTCTATTAAGTGAATTAAGGGTCTATTTTCTCTTAAATAGATTTAAAGCTTTAATCTTTTTGTCAGGATTTCTTACTCCAGGTAAGAGTTCAACAAAACAGTATCCTACTAGTTCATTCTTGGTATTGAAAATGCTTGCTAGTAGTTCATAGTAAGCAAGGTTCAATTGTCCATCCAAGAGGGGTTGAATTGTGTATTCCTCTTCTTTTATTCCTGGTATCTTTAGTTTCCAGCCCTTAGAAAACTCTAATCCATCAACTTCTACTAATTCAACAGGAGAAAGCTCATAATCTCTAACTCGAACACTCACTCGGTTTTGTGTTATGTATGTTCCATCCAGATAAGGATGTTGAGGAAATGCAAATAGCATTATCTCTTCTTGATCAAAAAACCGTAACGAAAACCACTCCCAATGGGTAGACGCGTCAACCAGATCATAAGAACCCCATTGTCGGTCTAACCATGAGCTTCCAGTCAAATTAAGTTTCTTTTCGTTTGTTTTTATAGTAGCTATTCCTTTCGTTGGCATGTTAGGATAAGAATAGTATACAGTCCTTTGTTTTTTATCCTTTTTATTTCCCATTACTAAAACTCCATTATCAGCATGCCAAAAAGCCCCCTTCCCTTTATTTAGGGTCAAGTTAAGACTAATCTTATCAGTTTCTAATATAATGTTAAAAATGTCTTCTTTTTTAGTCAGTGAACTATAAGGAAGAAAGACAGCCTCATTTTTGTTCACATAAATTTTTTTTCCCTGAAATCCAAATCGTTGATGATAGTAGTGTTCCTTGGTTTGAAAATCTGTAAATCCAATCATTGATACATAGAATGTGAAACCATATCTTCTCACTTTAAGCAGAGTATATTGATAAGAGTAAAGGTTTGAATTTCCTTCCTCAGTTAAATAACCTGTAACATACCACCAACCAGAAACTTTGTTATGTGGAAGCCACTCCTCATCAAAGCTACCGTGATTAACTTCTCTATATGGAATCGTAATATGATTCTTCATTTTCTTCATTTTTTTTTCTCCAAGATGTTTACATTATAATAATCCTTATATATTTAAAAACATTGTTGTTTTATGACACATTGTTGCATTAAAACACCATTTTGTTTTTCCCCACATTGTTGCATTAAAACAAAATTAATTGCTGGCTGTAAAAACATTTTTACTTGTATCTACATAAATCTTAATTCAACAAGAAAGTATGAAAAGAAATTAGAGTTGTATAGAAATATGGAAGATCAACAATCAAAAAATGAAGATTTACGAGTTCAAAGAACCAAATATCTACTTCGAGAAGCAATCGCAAAATTGCTTGAAAAGAAGGATTTAAAAGATATTTCAATCCAACAGATCTCTAAACAAGCAATGATCTATCGGACAACATTCTACGCTCATTATTCTGATAAAAGTGACTTATTAGAAGATTATCTAATAGAAGCGTGGAAGAATGAGATATATCTTGAAGAGGGTATTGAAAATGATAAACTAATTGAAAAATATTGGGAAGGATTGCTGGAAACCGTGAAATATTTTAAACGTTATTCGAAATTATATATTCAATTAAGCGAAAGTAAGTCAATTATTTCAAAACATAACCTGATCTTTAGTACCATCAAAAAATTCTTCATTTTATTGCTGAATCTAATCCAACCAGATGATTCAAAAATAAGGGTTTCGAAAGAGAGAATTTCTGAGTTTTATACAGCAGGTTATCTGAATTCTATTCTCAATTGGATACATGATGGAGCGAAAGAGTCGTGTGAATTAATTACAAAAGATTTCATAACTCTCACCGATAATAATTTAGAATTCTTGCTCAATCAATCATTCCTTTAATCTAAAAAAAAGAAGCCGGATTCATCAATTAAATTTTTCATCCTTCCATAACCTTTTTTTTAAAAAATCCTTATAATTCATATTAATTGCATCAAGGTGAATCTATTATTGGAAAAATAATGCCTGAAGAAGAGCTAAAAAAGGAAATACGGGATTTTTTAGAAAAAAGAAAGATAATTGTACTCTGCACTTGTTCGAATAACGTACCTCGCGCCACGCCAATGGATTTCTACATGGATAAGAAATCTAACGATTTTAATATTTATGTGGGTCCTGCTCCGGGTAGAAAGGTAAAAAATATCGAGGAAAATCCAAAAGTCAGTATTGGAATCTATACGCCTATGGATACCGGTAAAATCCAAGGGATGCAAATTACCGCTTCTGGTAAAGAGAGGTTGATTTTTTTGAGAGAAGGGGACGATGATTTTGAAAAAGTTCAAAAAATAGTCCGAGGAAAAAGAAAGCTCCTCTTGAAGATCATTCCAGAAAAAATCGAGCTCCTTGATTATGACTTCATAAAAAAGGGGTACTCACGTCTTCAATATTTAGAACTAAAATGAATAATTAAAAAAAATCTAAAAAATCTAAGAAAATTTATTATATTTTATAATCCCATACAAAAACTTCCAAAATCGTTTTACTTTAGCTTCACAAATACTAAAATCACACTCTTCAAATTTGACGTTGTTTATTTAGAGCAAAAAAAACATATAGTTTACTCATAAAATAAGAAATATAAAAATTAATCAAAAACATTAAAAAATTTAATATCATCTTTTGTATTGAGAAAATCTTACAAGTTTAATTAGATGGAAAAATAGAAAAATGGATATATGGATTTATTTTTGTTATGAATAAAAGAGAGTTTATAGATTTTTATGACACTTTAGAGCATATTATACATGATCTACTTGTAATAGAGGGAAATCTTACTAATATTCTTAAATATGTGGAACACAAGAGAATAAAAGAATCTATTAAGGGAAAATTAAGATCGATAGGAAAAATGAGGGATTCCTTTAGAAATACAAGAAATCTTTATATTAAAGAATATCCAGAATATCATGAAGCTTGGAAGATTTCGGCTTTTGGAAATTTAAAAGATTTAACAAATTTATATAAACTAAATTAATATTTCCAAAATCGTTTTACTTTAGCTTCATAAATGCTAAAATCACGCTCTTCAAATTTGACGTTGTTTATTTAGAGCAAAAGATTTTAGGAAAACATTAATTGTATTAATTAATAATATCAGATGTTCATCAACAACTAACC
>JABCSY010000185.1 GCA_018238625.1 Promethearchaeota archaeon | reverse complement strand
TTATTACGCCTCCTAAGTTTGCCATATACGATGTCCAATCGGGGTTAGTCTCTTCGGTAATTAAAATATCTCCTTCTGCTAACAAATGAGCGTTGTTAATTGATTCGATTACTTTAACTTTACCATAGCCAATTCGACGTCCTATTGCAGTTCCAGTATTTTCAACCAAATAACCGTCTTCAGTTAATTTTTTTGGATTTTCTAATAAATAAAAGATTTCTTCAGTATCACCTTTTTGTGAGTGGACCGTTTCGGGTCGCGCTTGAACGATGTAGATCTTGCCGTTATTTCCTAAGGCCCATTCTATATCCATTGGTTGGTTGTAATGACTTCTGATTTTGATGGCGTATCTTGCTAGAATTTTAACTTGCTCGTCGTTTAAACAATATTGTTTTTGTTTTTCTAATTCGACAGGGAGAGTCATCGTACCGCCTTTCTGTTTATCAAAAATCATTATTTGTTCTTTTTTTACTAATTCCCGGCTAATTATCGTTAGATTTGGATCGTGTTTAAATACAATAAACTCATCTCCCTTTTCTACTCCTTGAACTATAAGTTCTCCAAGCCCCCAAGTGCCTCTAATAGTTATTACGTTAGGGTTTCCTGAATCGGGGTCCTCTGTAAACATAACGCCCGATGTTTTTACACCTCCCAAACCTCCAGCAATCTCTTGCACGCCAACGCTAAGTTTAACGGAAAAGTGGTCAAAACCAGCTCTCTCTCGATACATAGTTGCTCTCGTCGTAAAAACAGAAGCCATATCTTTAAGTATATATTCTAAAATTTGATTCTCTCCCGAAATATTGAGGTGAGTATCTTGCTGACCCGCAAAGGAGGCATCAGGTAAATCCTCTGCTGTCGCCGAGCTTCTAACGGCAAAAGTGCTTTCTCCTCCAATTCGCTTTATCAAGTTATGGTAAGCTTCTATTATCTCGTCAGCTAAACTGTCGGGAATTTTAGCTTGTTCTATCACGTACCGGATGTTCGCACAAAACTTATCGACTTTCTGAATGGATTTGATATCTTCTTTTTTAAGCTCTTTAGAAATCTTGTTGATGTCCCGCTTAATGTATTCTTTTAGAGTTATCTCCTCGTCTTTAATTCTAAAGTAATTAGTTTCTAGAATGTAATCGTAAGCTTTAGCAGTGACGGCAAACCCAAGCGGAACTGGAATACCAAACGATAAGAGCTCTCCTAAGGATGCGTTTTTGCCACCGACAATATCTACATCACTATTTCTTACGTCATCAAAAAATTTAATGTATCGAAAATCATATTCCGTCATAGCTAACTTATATTAGTTTAATTCTTATATTAATTTATTTTAAGTTTTTGATGCTTAATAAATTATAAATAAGTTGTACTAGTAAAAAAGGCTGTTTTTTATTTAAAAAAGTACAAAAAAAAGAAGGGTGGAAATTTAAGTGATTAAAAATGAAACCAACCTAATAATCAGTTTCATATTTTTAAATCTAGATTTTTTTAAGTTTGTTCTATCTATAATGAGATGACTTTGCAACCTCATAAAAAAAAAGACATATTTATATATTTATTATTCTATTTCTATTTGTAATCTATTTGTAATCAAATTTTTTAAAAATAAATGTGGTGATGTGTAAAAATGTTTTTAATGTTTTACTGGATATTTTGGTGTTTTTGGTTTTTTTGCTAGTTTCGTTGTAAGGTGTATACATTTTAATTTTTTGTATACGTTTGTTTTGAATCGATTATCGAACTTATAAAATATAAATAAAAAAAATGAGAATTAAGTTCTAATTCTCTTATTTAATTTTTAAAGCGTTACTGAGATGACTTTGCAACCTCATAAAAAAAAAGACATATTTATTATTCTATTTCTTATTTGAGGGTATTTTTGAATCAAATAAAAGCTTGGTTGCCGTTAATCAAAATCTAACTTTACACTTATTAAATTGTCTTTTCCAACAAATTTTCAAAAGTATGATACTTAAAAATTAATTAGTTTAATTCTTTTTTAAAAACTTCAAAATCTGGTTTTGAATATAAACAAAAAACAACTTCTTCAATTTGAGTTTCTCCACTAAGGTATTTTTTAGCAGTCGAGATCATAATTTTTGCGCATCTGTCGATGGGATATCCAAATATCCCTGTTGATATTGCAGGAAATGCGATAGTTTTTAATCCGTGCTCATCCATCAATTTAAGGCTATTTGTTACAGCATTTCTTAATTTTGCGTCTTCTGAACCTTCATTCATGCGAGGGCCAACAGCGTGAATCACATGTTTTGCCTTTAAATCTCCACCTGTTGTAATAATTGCGCCACCTACGAAAGTCCCCCCAATTTTATTGCATTCTTCTTGAATTAAGGGCCCCCCTTTCCGTCTTATAGCTCCAGCGACTCCGCTACCCAATCTTAATTGAGCGTTTGCGGCGTTCACTATAACATCAGTGTTTAATTCTGTGATATCTCCTTGAATCAACTTAATTTTAGAATTGCCAACAGTTATTTCATCCATAATCTATCTTTTTAAAATGTTAAAATAATTATGAGAACAATAAAATTAATCAGGTTGAAGTTCTTTCTCCTTTTTTAGAATTTCGTCGAGTTTTTCTCGATCCTCGTCGCTCATTTTGCTCATTGCTTCTAAATTTTGCCGCATTAAGTCCATCATAACTTTTTGTGAAATAATCTGACTCAAAACAGGTAAAGATATTCTCATTCGAAATAGCTCGTAAAACATTTGTTTTGCCGTTTCCCTCATCTCCTTTAAGTCTTCTTTACTCATACCTTCTTCTCCAATACCAGGACAATCTACGTCAACGACCGTAAAGTTTTTTCCGTCAAACTCCAAAGGATATGTCCTGCAACTCAATGGACGATTATCGTAGACTAAACACTTTTTTTGGTCTTTGCTGTAAAGCGGGCATTTTTCCTCTAATAAGTCCTCGATCGGGATGTTTCCAAAGGGGTCTCTCGGAGTTTTTTCTTCTTCTTCTCCTTCTTCTTCTTTCGGAGGAGGTGGTAAAGGTTTAAAAATCAAATCTATTCCGCCATCTGGTTTGTTATATATGTCTAAATATGGTAGAAAATTCGCTACTACGCCATTTTTAGCCCATAATTCAATATCCCAAAATGTTATTGGTATTGGTCCACGAGTTAGACAACAATTATCATCTCGGGTACATTTAAAAGTAAATTTTGCTTTGGTTTCTTCAGTTGCAACTTTTTCGGGTGCATCTTCTTTTTCCTGCTCTTTTTCAGCAATTACTTCTTTTTCATCGATATTTTCTTTATTTTCATTATTTTCTTCCATTTTAAATCTCCCTTTTTTAATCTAAATTTAGTTTTTAATTATTACTCAACAATAAAAATAAAGCCTTGAAAAAAAATTCTATCATTTTTACATCTGTTTTTTAGAATGTCCCCAATCAGCCAAATTTTTTTATTCTCAATAAAAATAAAAACTTATTAAAATTGTTTAAAATTATAATGCTTATTATCCTTCAAATGAATTCTTAAAACTACTTAAATAGTTGTTGAATATGCCCGGGCCCGGAATGGACATTATTGGCGAAGAAGAAAAGCAAGCTCTTTTAGAAGTAATCGAATCTGGATATTTATACCGTTATGGTGATTTAAAAGATCCAAACTTTAAAGCAAAAGTATGGAATTTAGAACAAGATTTTGCTAAATATGTTGGAACCAATTACGCTTTAGCAGTAACTTCAGGTACTACTGCTTTATTAACGGCGTTATGGGCTATGAAGATTGGTCCTGGAGACGAGGTTATCGTTCCAGGATATACTTTTATTGCTAGCATTACTTCAATAATATTTGCTAAAGCTATTCCTATCTTAGCTGAAATCGACGAAACTTTAACGCTCGATCCTGAAGATGTTATAAGAAAAATTACGCCACGCACAAAAGCAATAATGATAGTGCACATGTTAGGAAACCCTGGACATTTAGATGAAATAACAAAAATAGCAAAAGATCATAATCTTATCTTAATTGAAGACTGTGCTCAAGCGTGTGGTGCAACGTTTCACGGAAAATCAGTTGGAACTTTTGGTCAAATAGGTACATTCAGTCTAAATGTCTATAAGACCATCACTGCGGGCGATGGCGGTATGGTAGTAACTAACGATGAAAATGTATACAAAAGAGCGTTTTCTATACACGACCAAGGACATCTACCGTTGCGGCAAGGAGTAGAACAAGGTAAAAGGACTATCTTAGGGATAAATTTTCGAATGAACGAATTGACTGCAGCTGTGGCCATTGCTCAACTTAAAAAACTCAGTTTCATAAAGGAAAAGCTAAAAAAAAACAAAGCTCAATTGAAGACAATCTTATCAGAAATCAAAGAAATAAAGTTTCGAAAAATTTTAGACGAAAACGGTGCTATAGGAACACTGTTAACGTTTTTTATGCCAAATGTCAAATCTGCTAATGATCTAGCTAAAAAATTACACTGCACGACGATAGCTAAATCTGGATGGCATGTCTACAACAACATGGAGCATTTTTTAGGTCAGATGACAATAACTGATGAAGGTTGTCCTTTTAAATGCCCTTTTTATAAAGGCCCTCAAGTTAAATACGAAAAAGGAATGTTACCTCAAACTGATGATATACTTAAGAGAGCCATTAACATAAGCGTAGGTGTTTCTGATGCGGGGTTAGGCTCAGCATATGGTATTAGGATCAATAGCTCTAAAGAAGAAATTGAAAGCAATGCTCGAAATCTCGTAAAAATGATTAAAGAGTG
>JABCSY010000017.1 GCA_018238625.1 Promethearchaeota archaeon | reverse complement strand
CGCTTCGTTAAGGTCGTTTTTTAAGTTTTTAACTTTAAATGAATTTATTACTAAAAATCCTATGGCAACAATTAAATCCCCAAAGATCAAACTAGAAGAGAGTCTCCCTAAATTTCTGGATGTTTCTGACATAGAAGTTATTTTTAACAAGCTGAACGATCGGAGGCTATTTAATTCAAGAAAGAGCTTAAGATATTACTTAACTGTGAGGTTGTTATATTCTACTATGGCTCGTGTAAGCGAACTGTGTGACATTAAAATTAGGGATATCGATTTCAAGAACGGATATATAAGGTTAAAAGGGAAAGGGAGTAAAGAAAGGATTGTTCCCGTCGATCAAAAGACTTTAGAGCTTTTTAAAGAACATTTGAAAAATCGGATATCTTATAGTTCTGAAGATTATTTAATGGTTAATACAAGAAATCAAAAATTAAATCCTCGCGTTATTCAGGCTGATATAAAATCGATAAAAGAGAAATGTGGATTTCCAGATTCTAAAATTATAACGCCTCACATATTTAGACACACCGGAGCAACCCATCTTAGGCGTTCTGGGATGGATATTAGCGAATTGCAGGACATTTTAGGCCATAGTTCTCCAAATACTACCCGAATCTATGCTAAGAACGATATTACTAAATTAAAGCAATCGTATTCAACAATGCATCCATTAAATAATAACGATTTTGAACTATAAAAGCCAAGTCTTTAGTAAGTATATTTTTTTATCATAGACTTGACTATCTAATAATCTTTTAATAAAAACTTTAAAGTATAAGAAAGTTTAAACTTAATTTGTTCTATATTTACTTATACATTATTAATAGTTTATCATAGACAAGGTTAGTTAATCATGGACGAGGATGAATTTCGAAAACAATTCATGACGAAATCAGTTTTTAAGAAAGCAAGCTCGCTTGATATGAGTTATGTACCGGAAAAGTTATATTGTCGAGACGAGGCGATCAAAAGCCTAATATTTAACTTTAGAAGAATTCTCGAAGAAAAAGAGCAACCTACGATCAGTTGCTTAATTTTAGGGAAAGGAGGGGTTGGAAAAACTGTTACAGCAAGATACTTCGGTAAAAATTTTAAGAGTATTGCCTTAGAAAAAGATGTTAATATTTTCGTTGAATATTTTAATTGTATAAATTTTCGCTCAAAAAGTAAAATTGTACGAGAACTTTTGGCTAAATACACTCACGGATCTGGGCGGGGTTTTAGCGACGACGAAGCTATCAAATTAATATTAACGCAATTAATAAGAGAAAAAGGCTATATGTTATTAGTTATCGACGAAATTCACTTATTAAAACCCGACGAAATTTTAGCTTTTTTAGATATTGCCGAAACATACGGTCATCAAAATGCTAAACTCTCGATTTTGTTAATATCTCGTAACAGAGACTGGATGAGGATTGAGACAGAAAGGATTTTAAGCCGATTAAACGAAAAGATTACTCTTAAACCCTACAAGTTTGACGATGCAAAACAAATTTTAGAATATAGAAGCGAGGAGGCGTTTAAAGAGTATGTTATCAGCGACGACATTTTGAATATGACAAGTCAAATTGTTGCTGATCACGAGAATATGCGTCATGGAATTGAGATTTTGAGAAAGAGTGGGCTCTACGCGGATAAAAATAGTTTATCTAGCGTAAATGCTGAGATTATTAGAGAAGCTTCAAATGAAGTTTACCCCACATTTAGAGGAGATATTATTGATCAATTAAACGATCAAGAACTTCTGGCGCTATATGGGATAGCTAGATCTCTAATTAACTATAAGGAACCATTTACTTTAGTTGATGATGCTTTCGAAGAATATCAAATAATATGCGAAACTTATTCAATAGAACCACATGTAAAAATGAGTTTTAGGAAATATATACGGCAACTGAATCAATTAGAAATTATTTCTTCGAAAACTGTAAGAATTGAGGAAGCAGAGAGAGGTCGACATCTTGAAATTACTTTACTAGATATTCCAGCAGTTAAATTAGAAGAATTTTTAATAGATATTTTTAACAGAAAGTTTGAATAATAAATCTTTTTTTAATTTCAATATTTCCTAATTTATGGTAACATGCCAAGCTAAAACAACTAAAACTCGTATGATATCTAATATTTTTAATTGATAACTAAAAAATCTTTTTATTTGTAATAGTTGGACAATTTTGATAAATCCTTTCGATTATTTGAGCTAAAAAATGTACTTAAGAAATAATTAAATAAGAAATAGTAATCTTGGAGAATTTGAACTTACTCAAAGGATTTTTGATATGGGTTAAATTAATCAATTAATTAATGGGTTTTCTTTTCTTCCTTTGACTTTGAGTACCAATCCAACCAATCCTTGCGTCGGTTTTTTGCTTTCTGTGCGTCATCATTTTCTAATCCCCGTTCATTTCTGATCTTGTTCCAAAATTGATCTAATTCGTAACGAGATAATGATAATCCACATGAACTACATACCATAAGACGATTGTCGGGATTGTATTTCATGTTACCAGCGCATTCTGGACAACGAGCCATAATATTTTCATTCTATTTTTTTTACTCTTGCAATATAGAATTAAACACCGTTAAAATAATTATTGTTAACCTTAAACTCCAAATTTATTTTAAATGTTGTATTAATCTAATAAAATTCTTTAATTTAGTTATTTATTAACCTAATATTTGTAAAAGTGGTATTTTTGAAATCAGATGTCTATTATCTTACAGCACGAACACACACTCATGAGGAAAGCTTAAGTAAAGTTAAAGGGCCTTTAGCACTAGATAAAATAGGCTTTAGGAACAAAGTTAATAAAGGAGATAAAGTTGTAATAAAAACACACTTCGGAGCTTTAGAGAACGTTAGATATTTACGACCTAGTTATTTAAGATTTCTATGCGATTATGTAAAGGGTTTAAAAGCAGTTCCATCTGTAGCAGAATCGTGCGGTTGGGGTGCTCCAGAATCGTTTACAGGAATCCATACGGAATACAGTGGGCGTGCAACAGAAAAGGAATATTTAGAAATAGCTAAAATGCATGGCTTCACTCCAGAAACTATGGGCGCACCTATCTTAATGTTAGATGGAAGCGTTGGTACCGATGTAGCGATTCAAAGAATTAATGGTAAGCAATTTAAAGAAATATTAGTTGCGGGCAGATTGAGAGAATTTGACCACATGATATTAGCTACACATTTTAAAGGGCACGCTGGAGCTGGGTTTGGTGGTGCTATAAAGAATTTAGGAATTGGGTGCGTAAGTAAAGGTGGTAAAGTTCAAGCACACGTTGGCAAAAAATTTGAGTTTAATTACGACGCACCAATTTCGGATTACGAAGATTGTTTGAAAATTTGTCCTACAAATGCCTTAACGGAAGGAAAAGACGGTAAATTAAAGCGCGACGAGAATAAATGTAGATATTGTTATATGTGCAAATCAGTCTGTAAAAATAACGTAATAGATACTGGAGCATCAACACGGGAAGAATTTATAACTCAGATGGTAGATAACGCTGCGGGTGTTGTTGATTATTTTGGAAAGGATAAGATATTTTATATCAATTACGTTATAGACGTAACGTGGCAATGCGATTGCACAGGTGGTTCCGATATTCCATTTGTGAGCGATATTGGTGTTTTATCCTCACTGGATCCCGTTGCTATAGATCAGGCTGCCATTGACTTAATTCATTCTTCTTTGATGAACCCTCATTCAATTTTAGGTGATGTTAAAAACATATCTAAAGATAGCACACATGAATGGTTTTCTTATGTCCCTCGATTTGACCCGGAAACACATAAACTGGACTTAAATCTTAATGGAAAAGAATCTAAACACTGGGAATTACAATTGAAAGCAGCAGAAGATATTGGATTAGGGTCTAAGGGCTATAATTTAGTTGAAGTGAAAGTAGAAAGTAAGAAGAAGAATTAAAATTATTTTTATTATAAGCATTCTATAATTTAATCATTAATAGAATTATCTTAAAATTAATGTAGATAACAAATGGGTGAAATTAAACGTCTAAACAAACTAAAGAAAGGATAAATTGGAATATAAAAGGTGTTTGGTACGAAGCATGTGCCGCGGAAGGACATTGTCCGATGTATTTCGGTAGAAACATGGAATCTCCTTGTAAATCGTTTCAATTATTTCAAATTACTGAAGGTAAATTTCAAGATGTTGATGTCGGGGGAGTATTAGTAATTAATGTAATTGATTTATATTCCCCAAAGGCTGCCGATTTAATGGCGAAAGGTGGCGAAGGAGGAATATACATCAGTAAAGATGCATCTGAAGAACAAAGAAAGTATTTAGAACCTTTTTTTGTTAAGAATATTCCTAGTGGCTTATTAGTGAGAAAAGTTTTGGGAATTAAATATGTCGATATAACTTTAGAACAGGAAGGTAAAATTTATAAAATTAAGATGCCCTTTGGAGAAATGAATCTCTCGTTGGCACCAGGAGGGGACGGAAAGAATCCTCAACGTATAGAAAACTCTTTGTTTAGTATGATGTTTTCTGATATTAAGATTTGTAACACTCACTCTTGGAAATACAATGATTTTGGAAGAAATTGGGAATTTACAAATAGAAGTGGTGCAATAGCAGACTTTAATCTACAAGGTAAATCCAGAAAATTTTTTTAATAGATCATTGAAATTTGTTTACTTGTGGAAGCAAATGAAAAATGAAAACCAAATAGCAAAAGAAAAAAGAGGATTTACAACAGAAGTTGAAAATAATCTTTTTATAAGCAAATCAGATATTGAACTTATACCTCTTTTAAAATCTAATAATCCCAAAGAGCGAACTTCGTCTGCAACAATATTAGGACAAAGAAAATCTGAAAAAGCTATTTTTGCTTTGTGTGCCCAGAGAATTATTAATAGCAAAAAATGATAAGAATGATAATGTAAAGAAAATGGTTTTTCTTGCAATTAACAAAATTGGTAAAAAATTGGAGTTGCTCCAGAAGCTTTAGCTGATACTTTTGTTAGTAATAGGAATTTACAAATTCCGATTTAAAAACTTTTTTATCATTAATTAGGTTAAATTAAATTAAGGATATTATCAAACTTTCTCGTTAAATTTAAAGGTGAAATTATGAAACCCTTTTTAACCCTTGAAGAAGTAAGAAATGCTATTATAGGACAGAATTTTATTTTCCGGACTCCTTATGGAATGCGTTTACTCACATATGCGGATTATACTGCATCTGGTAGGTCTATTAAATTTATAGAACAATTTCTAATCAAAATCCAGCGGGAATATGCCAATACTCATACAGAAGACGATGTAACCGGTCGTCATATGACGGAAATCTTACACCAAGCGGAAGCTATAATAAAAAAAGCTTTTAATGCAGAGAAAAATTGCAGAATTATAGCCACGGGTACAGGAGCAACGGGAGCTATATCCAAATTCCATGAAATTATAGGTATACGTCTACCTCCAGCAACGAGAAATCTTATTCGATCAATTTTGGACAAATCGTCTGAGGAAAACGTTATAGATCAAAACTTGAGAAAGAAACTTGAACTAGAAATAGATCGATTGAAACCCGTTGTTTTTATTGGTCCTTATGAACACCATTCTAACGATATAATGTGGCGAGAAGCTATTGCGGAAGTTGTAACAATTCAACTTACTCCCGATGGTTACATTGACTTATCGGATTTAGAAAGTCAAGTTTCAGATGCAAAGTATAAAAACAGACTAAAAATCGGGTCTTTTTCAGCAGCATCGAATGTTACTGGCTTAAAATCGCCCGTTTATGAAATTGCTCGTATAATGCATAAGTACGATGCTTTAGTTTGTTTTGATTTCGCCGCTAGTGCTCCCTATGTAAAAATTAATATGAACAATGATTCTGATACGTTTTTTGACGCAGTTTTTATATCACCTCACAAATTCGTGGGAGGTCCGGGGTCGTCAGGAATCTTAGTTTTTAACGAGCGAGTATATAATATTGAACTCTCTCCAACTTCTGCGGGAGGTGGAACCGTTGATTTTGTTAGCTTAACCACAGTGGATTATTCAAAAAATATTGAAACTAGAGAAAAATCGGGTACTCCCGGAGTCTTGCAAACTATTAAAGCCGCATTAGCTATAGATTTAAAGGATGCTATTGGAATTAATAATATTGAAATCAAAGAATTAGAATATACAACCCGAGCTCTGAAGCGATTATCTAAACATTCAAAAATCAAAATCCTCGGTCCAATCGACCCCAAAAATCGCATCTCTATTGTGTCATTTTTGATTAAACAAGGAGATAAGTATTTACACCCAAAATTCATCACTAAACTGCTCAACGATTTGTTTGGAATTCAAAGTCGTGCGGGCTGCATGTGTGCTGGACCTTACGGACATTTATTGCTCAACATTGACGAAGAACAATCTCAAAAATTCCGGATAATTAATCAACAAGGAAAACTCGGAATTAGACCAGGGTGGTGCCGCGTTAATTTTCACTATTTATTTTCCGAAATAGAGTTCAAATTTATCTGTCAGGCGATTGAATTTATCGCAGATTATGGCCATCTATTTCTTCCAAAATATTCTTTTAACATTAATTCAGGAGTATGGACGCATCTCAATTTCAAAGATATTCTCTCATACAACAAACCAGACATTAAATCAGTATTTGCAACAAAATTAAGAGATTGCTTTGACGAGGAATTTATTGATCGAGACTTAGAATTTACAAAATATTTGAAAGATGCTAGAAAACTTGCTAAAACACTCGGAGATGAAGTTAAATATCGTCAGTTTGATGATTCTGAGGTCGAAGAACTAAGATGGTTTAATTTTATTCATTTAAATAAATAAATAAAAAAATAAAAAAATTTATTCCCATGGCAATTTAATTACGCCAACTTGGCGAAATGCTGTTAAAAAGTCAGAACAATCCCATCCATCGACTATTTTTCCATTTACGATTTTAAGAATGTCGACTCCTTTGAAATTTACTTTTTTTCCCGTTCCTTTTACGCCAAACATAGGGCCTGTATGTGTTCCCGTTCCTTTCCAATAACATACTACTAAATCGCCTTCAGCTATCATTAACTCATCTTTAAATACTAAATCTGGTAAACCTATTTTATATCCTTGGACCCTTCTCTTTACGCCTGCGGGTCCCTTAGTATGATATTGACTAGCTTTAAAGATAACATCGTGATATTCGTAATCATCGTCAATAATCTCGTCTGCAACATCTAATTTAGCTTCGTTATAAAGTTCATAGAGAAAACGTCTATATACAGCCTTATTTTCTTCCAATTTCTTTTTTTCCTCTTCACTCATACAAAAAAACACCTTTCAATTTTTAGATAACTAATTTCTATCACTACATAAGATTTCTACATTCTTATTAAATCAAAAAGAAACTTTTCTTATATTAAGTGAAAATTTTTTCATCTATTATTTGTAAAATAATTTTTTAATCTTAAAAATAATACTTTCCTAAACAGATACATCTGTTTTACTTTAGCCATAAAAAAATTTGATTTTATGTCACTTAACGAATTTGAAAATTTTAAAGAAATGATTTCTCTGATTCCTGCGATGCAAAAAGCTGTGAGAACAGGTTTAGAGAGAGATTTGATTGACCACGTTCACGACGCTAAACGAATTCAAGTAGAAAGGAAGGTACTAAAAAGAGGGTTTAATCTTTTTAGGAAGAAATGGCTACTTGATATTATTTATACAATAAGACACTTAGAAACCCCATATTTTAACGAGATTAAAAAATCTATTCCAAAAATTAATTCAAGAATTCTTACTGATTGTCTACGTTTATTAGAAAAAAAAGGTATAGTCGAACGCAATATACATAATACTCGTCCTTACCGTGTAAGTTATGAAACAACCAATTTTGGAAATGGAGTATATGAACTATTAATGCCTTTGTTATATTTTTTCATTTTACCTAAAGAAATTTAAAGCCCTTTACTCCAAAGATCTCGTATTATTTTATCTTTAAGGAGAGGCTCAACAGTAAAATCATCTTCCACGTCAGTTAAACATGCCAAACAAGATTTTCCATTCACTCTAACAAGACATCGTCTACAAAATCCTAATCTGCAATTAATAAAAAAAGCAAGACTAGGATCTAAGTTCTCCCTTATATAGAGCAAACAATCTTGAACGCTTAATAATCCATTTAAAGGAACTTCAAAAGTATCATAATAAGGAGACTCATCTTTTTTAGGGTCAAATCGAAAACATTTTACCTTAATCATTTTTTTTTCTTCCATTTAAGCGCCCCTCTCCTCTTTTTTCAAAGAAGCTGTAGCCACACCAATAGCTTCTTGATATGTTAATTTCCCTTTTGGTAAAGAAATTTTAGTAATTACTGGTTTTTCAAATTTAATTTCACAATCTCCATTTTTTTTCTTTAAAATTATTGTTTTTAACCATTCATCGTTGTTAGTAATAGTGAAATCGCTGCGATAGAATTCACCTCGACTTTCTTCGCGAATCAACGATGTTTTAGCTGATAAGTATAAACATATTAACATATTTCGTAATTCAATTGATCTTATCCATTCGTAATTCAACGCTTTACTTTTAGTGGAAGAAATATACAACTTTTCAACATCATCTCTTAATAATTTCTCTAAATCCTTAATTGCTTCTTTTAATTGTTTTTCGTTTCTTATCAGACCAAGATTTTTTCCCGAGATTTCATGCATTTTTCTTTGAAGCTCGTTTGGTGTTATCCCAGTGATATTCTTTAATGGTTTGTTTATTCTTTCTAATATCTCTTTCACTCGTTCCGTTTTAATTTCAGCATGTTCTACTTTTTTAATATAATTCGGAACAACTTCTCCAGCGATTTTTCCTTGGACGCCTACTTCAGTACAGGCAGAAGCTACTCTAACTGATCCCCATAAACCACCTGAGCATTCCCCAGCGGCATAAAGACCAGGAATAGATGTTTCTGTATTTTCATTAACTTTAATTCCTCCACTCATGTAATGAGCCGCATTACCAACTTCAACATCTTCGGTTTTACATTTTTCTAGTAATTCAGGAAATAATATGTTCAATTCGTATCTAGAATCTTTATATTCGTTTTTTATTCGATGCCCTGCAACTTTTATAAGCATATCGATAAATCTTGTTCTTGAATGTTTCAATGAATAATAAATCCCTCCATGAGGTCCTCCACGGCCTTCTTCAATTTCAAGTTGAGACGCTATTGAAACGATTTCTTTTGTGCTTTGTTCCAAATTTTCGGGGTCATATTTTTCCATGAATCTTTCGCCTTTATTATTTAGAAGGCGAACTGTTTTGTTAAACGGATCAATCTCACTAGTCATATATAAGACAATACTCCCACGATCCTTAGGGGGCCATACCATTGTTATCGGGCAAAATTGAACCATTTCCATACTAGTTAATTCTAATCCTGCTCTGTAAGCCATCGCAACACCATCACCGGTAAGATCATAGGGCCCCGTATTAAATGGATAAGCTACATGCCACCCTCCTGTTGCTAAAATTAGAGCTTTACATTTAATGATAATTGTTTCCCCTGTTAATATATCTAAAGCTATTGCTCCCGCTATTCTCCCTTCAGAGATTAATAAATCAATTACAATAGTATCCTCAATAAGAGGGATATTCAATTCTCTTATTTTTTTCCGAATTGCTGCCACCCATAATGTACCTGAAGTTATTATTCCACGAGCCATTTCTTCCGAATGGGCAGATTCATAACTATAGATGCGCATTCCCCAATCTAATAGGTCTTTCATGGCTTTTGGAGCATACTCTACATATTTTTCTACCATTTTTTGATTACCCAGATACAAGCTTTCTCTTACTAAGGTCTCGAAGAATAATTCTGGATTATCCCTATCATCCCCAGGAAAACCCAAGGTTTTAGCTGCCTTCCCATCAACATTAAAGTCCGCCCCCGCCATTTGTGAGGCACCACATTGTCCTATTTTACCTTTTGTGACAATCAATATATTAACGCCACTTTTAGCTGCTTCAATAGCGGCATGCCCTCCAGCACCTTCACTACCTATAATTAAAAGATCTGTTTTAAGGACTTTATCACATAGATTTTCAACTTCACTCATTTTTTTTTAACTCCCTAATTTTCTTAGCTCTAATTCGAAAATTTTTCATTTTTTTTCGCAAGATATCGGAGAACACATTTTTTATCCCCTTTTGTCATAATAGAGGGAACTTCGATAGCTAACTCGGGATTGTATCCTTTTAATACTGCTGTATCTATGAATTCACAGTATATTTTCCCATTGTTTAGTTTTTCCCACTCTTTACAACCATTACAAAAGACACAATCTCTAATTACAATTTCAACATTTCCATCAACAATTTTAGGCTTATATTTTAAAATACTTCTACTATCTAAGTCTCCATAAATGAAGAAATTCTTTAGAGTAAGTTTTTTCCCCAAAGATTCCACTAATAGTGCTATTCGTTTACCTCTTTCTATCCCATACTTTTCAACTGCTTTTTCTATTGTAGCTTTGCCCTTTTCACCAAATTGTTTAATTACTTCTTCAGTAATAGTACAGAATATTTGAGAAAACATTGCAAAGAAATGGTTTTTATGTTTATTACCAACTTCTGTTTGTGCTTTAAGAACTTCCATCAAATCATCGTTAGTAAATTCTTCTGAATTATTTAATATTTTTCATCACTTCAATAAATCGTTTTGTTATTCTTTTAATTTAAGTTTGAAATTCAACATTAAATAGGATTATATTCTTAATAAATATGAAAGATATTGTTTTTACTGTAAGTAAAAAAATTTACACTAATATTGTGATTTATTCAATGAATAGAAATAATAGAAAAAAGGGATTCTATTTCAAACATTATAAGGATCTTTATAGCCTAATTCCCATAATTCAAAAAACTACAAAAGAAAGCATCAAATTGGAAAGAGGAGCATTAAACCATGACATTAATCTAATTACTGAGGAAAGAGAGCATCTTAAATTATTTTTCAATTTGATTCAAGGAAAATGGACTTTTGATATATTACACATATTAAATATAATGGGGGAAATAAATTATAATGGAATCAAAAAGGTTTTAACGGGAATTAGTTCACGTATTCTCACAGATCGATTGAAATTATTAGAGATGAAAGGATTTGTAACAAGAAATATTCACAATACTCGCCCAGTACGTATTTCTTATAAATTAACAGAATTCGGAGAGGGTTTGGTCGAATTAATGATTCCCGTTGTTTTATATTTCTTATTGAATGTTAAAGAATCTGGCTAAAATATCTATATCATTTAAAAAAAGCCTTATCTTAGTATAATTATTAAACAATTATATCGAAAACCAAAAAAGATAACAGGTTAAAAAAAATTGATTATAGATTCACACTGTCATATTTGGGATAAATCCATCATAAGTGGAAGTTTTAAGAAGTTAATTGATGACGGAGCTAAGCAAATGGGTTTATCAGATCCATCAACTTTATATGATGGATCAGCGGAACGATTGATTAGAGAGATGGAAGAAGCAGGAATTGATAAAACGGTTATTTTAGCATTAGATGGGCATATTGCTTTTACGGCTAATTTAACTTATAAAGATTACAACGATTACGTTGCAAATATTGTTAATGAATATCCAGATAAATTTATAGGATTTGCTGGAATTGATCCTAGAAGAGGTAAAGAAGCTATTCAAGAACTTGAAAGGTGTGTAGAATTGGGATTGAAAGGTGTAAAGCTTTGGCCATTAACTGGATTTTATCCAGACGATCTAAAATACTATCCCTTTTATAAGCGTGTACAAGAATTGGAGCTCCCTGTTCTGATGCATACAGGGTCAGGGCCGCCAAATACATACATAAAATATTGCCAACCAATTTATGTTGATAAAGTTGCTATAGATTTTCCCGATATGAAAATAATTATGGCTCATATGGGAGATCCTTTTACAAATCAAGCTATATCAGTTGCTAGTAAGAACTTTAACGTTTATCTTGACATCTCTGCTTGGGAACCAGTTTTAAAAATGGTTCCTGCCGCCTTTATTCAAACGCTTTTTCAAGCGAAATTAGCGTGTGGTATTGATAAAATTCTTTTCGGTTCAGATTGGCCTCTTTTTGTTTCAATCTTATCTCTTAAAGATTGGGTAAAAGGTATTAGAAAATTAAAAGTACCTCCTGCTCTCAAACTAATGGGATTAACAGACTTCACTGAAGAAGACAAAGACAAAATTCTAGGAATAAACGCTGCTAAAGTGCTAGGATTATAAAAAAAGCAATAATAAAAATTTTATTTTTTGTTTTTAAGAAGAAACATTCAAATTATTAAACGCCATATATGGAAAGAGAACATTTTCGGAAAACTCTCGCTCTTTAGATATGTATAAGCAATTTTTTACCATTTCAAGTACATTGCCACTAACATTTCCTAGTTTAATTGGGTTTTGAAACTCGCCGTTTTTGATGAAATATCCATTTCTAATTTCCGCTCCAAAATTACCTGATATATCGTCCGGATGTAGCCAAGAAAACTGTTCGATGTAATAACCCTCCTTAACGTTTGAGATCATCTCCTTTAAGGAAATATCTCCTGGTAATATTTTTAAATTACTGATGCCATTAACTACAGTGCCATTTTCTGCTCTTTTGGCATTTCCTGTTGATAGCACATCATCTAAAATTGCATATTTCTGATTGTACAACCTGTTTTGAAAGACTCCGTTCTTTAAAACTTCTGTTTCTTGTTGAGGGTTTCCTTCTGAATCCCATGAATTCGAACTTAGACCTCCATCTAGCAACCCATCGTCGATTAGTGTGATGTTATCGCTTGCTACTTTGTCACCAATATTATAGCGAGAAATTTTTTCAAAATGAGCTATTGCGAGCGCATGGAATCCAATTACGGGATTTATCGCCGCTCTTAATACGGATGGTGAAAATATTACAATAGCGTCATTGGCTGGTTTAGGTTCTTCTGCTCTTAATGTATCTTTTGCTCTCCTTGCCCAATCGTTTACTCTTTCGTTAAATTTTAGATGTTCTTTCTCTTTATAATATCCAGCTTCCCAAAACTCAGATAACTTCCCATTTTCTTGTGCTTTTAACGCAAATTCAATAAAGAAGAATGTTTTCTTAGAATCTAAATTCAAGGCATTGCTATTCCTCAAGAAGCTATGATAGCTATGAATTCTAAAGCGTCCAAAAGTAGTCTTTACATCTTTTTGCTGGGACGCCTCTGATATTAACTCCTCCGCTAAATCTTTCTTAATTGCTATGGGATCATTTAAGATTTTTTTATCTGCCGTATTAAGATCTGATATGTGTGTCTTTTCTGGAAAAAAATACTTGGTGCTTGAATTAAATTTTGATAATGTAGCACAAATATCAATATTTTTATCAATTTGTCCTTTATCCAGAGAATTTCCCTTAATTACGCCTATACCAGTTTCATCTTTTTTTTGGGAAAGAATCCGTATAAAGTATTCAAAGTCTCTTATTTCTCGTTCATTGTCTGCTTGATTTTTCAAGAAAATTGTTTCGTACATGTTCCTTTCCACAAGATATATTTCGTATTCTTCGATATTCTTTGAATTCAATCCTTTTTCAATTAAATCTAATCTTTCGTTTGACATTTTTTCTCTCACCCTGGACTCACTAATACGTTTTTAACTCTAATATAACTACCACCCGAAGTAACGGGAACGAAATCTTCAGTACCTTTTCCACATGTCCCACCATCAAGTCTCGTAGGGTCATTACTTACAGCATCGATATTCTTTAATAATTCAAGAACATCTCCACTCAGAGCTGTAGCCTTCAAAATTTTTGTTTTTTCTCCATTTTCAATTAGATATGCTTTTTTTGATGTGCATTGCATGCCCCCACCTAAGGGGTCCTCCATTCCAAAGAATCCATGAACCAACATTATGCCATCGTTGGTTTCTGAGATCATTTCATTCAGATCATAATTACCAGAACCGAAATAAGTATTTGTCATTCTAACATTGATAGGGTGGGCGAAACTTTCTCGCCTTCCATTTCCTTGAGGGATGGCACTTAAATCTGAGGCAGATCTCCGGTCATATATGAAATCTTTTAATATACCATTTTCTACCAAAACATTGTTAGCAGCTTTTATTCCTTCGTCATCGAAAAAGTAAGAACCGAATTTTTTCTCTAATGATGGTGTGTCGTAGATCGAGCAGATCTCGGAAGCGACTTGCTTATTTAAGTGTTGTTTTAAATAGCTTCGATCTCTTAATATTTGATCTGCTTCCAAACCATGTCCAAAGCTTTCATGAGCGATCAGTCCCGCCATTGGGGGATCCAAAATAATGGTTCGCCGTCCTGCTGGGGGTAATTCAGCTTTCAACATTTCAAGAGAGTTTTTAACCGTTTTTTCCAATAATGCATGATCAAATAAATCACAAATTTCATATCCCATCTCTCCAGTAATAACCGAATAATCATAATCAACAACAGATCCTTCTTTAGCAATAGGTAAAACCATTAATCGCATGCGCGGAATTACTTGTCTTAATTTACATCCTTCATTATTGACGAAAATTCGCTCAATTAAGAATTCCATGTACTTTACTTGAACGTTAAAAATTCTCTCATCGTAATTTTTGACATAATCATAAATTTCCCTTACTTTCTTGATTTTATCCTCTATGGGTATGTTCGAAGGATCGATTTTAGGTTTAATTTCTTTGTTTAATACCCAACCTTCGAATTCAGCTATTGCATCTCCCTTTTTGGTCAATTTTGGGATCTTATTTTTAATAACGCCAATATCAGAACTCTCTTCAATTGCTGCTTCTTCCCATATTCCTGAAAATGTACGTGCAACGATGCCCGATTTTTTAGTATTGACTGAAAGATTTTCCGAGGAAGGTGTCTTTACTATGGTTGTGGACGAAACTGAATCGTACAAAATGTCAAAATATTGGTCGCTACGATTATAGTGGTTCGTTATTTCTTCAAATTCAGAAAAAATTTCTTCGTAAGATTTGTCACTCACATATTTCACCAAAGTTTTAAAATTTAAGTTAGAACTAAGTTAATTTTATAAAAAAATTATAGTAAAATAATATGTCTGATAATATATAGGTTTAGATGTTATATTCCATTAGTGTTATCTCATTCAATATCCAAAATATCTTTGATTAACTCTTTCTTACTATCCAAATCAGCTTGTCTTGATATCATAATCCTTTGTGCTTGTGGGCTTCCGGCTCCGTGCATCGATTCCGTCCGATAGCTAACAGAAGCTACGCCCATCGTTAAATTTTCAATGAATCTCAGAACTTTATATCTATCCTCAGCGCATGTTTCTTCACATGTACTAAGATATTTTTCAATTAAATGCCCAATTTCTTCCGATTTTAAGTCTGCTTCAGAAGGCATTGTACAAATTAGCCCTCCAGCTAAATCCTCAGCAAGGCGCCCTATTTCGTATGGAAAACGAGTAACATTTAGTTTGCATACATTTGCCAAAAGCATATCCATTTCAAAGTTTCCTGCTTCCCGTTGAAACCCTAACGAACTGCAAGCAATACCACAACAATATAGTGTTTCGTTTAAATGAACCATTTCCACGAGTTTATCTCGTATATGAGATGATTTTTCGGTTCCATTGTATTCAGTAATTAACGATGACGCACCGATGAGTACATCACCTACACCAACTTTGCATCCGCCATAAGACTGCCGATGGAAACCAGCAAACCTATTAACTAATTTACCGGCAAACTCTATTTCTCCCTTCATAAATATATGATCATTTGGTATAAACACATTATCAAATATTACAAATATTTCTTGGCCGCCATACTTGAAGTTTCCAATATCCAATTTACCGTGTTCCATTTTTCTAGTGTCACACGACTGCCTTCCATATACTAAGGTTATCCCCTTTTCACTCGTATTAACACCAAAACTTACAGCGTATTGTTCTTCACCGGGTCGTAAAGAAAGAGTGGGCATAACAATTGCTCTATGTGAGTTTAAATATCCTGTTTGGTGGATTTTTGCTCCGCGAATAATTATTCCGTCATCATTTTCTTCGACTATATGTAAATAAGCGTCTGGATCAGGTTGGTCTTTAGGTCTTTTGCTTCTATCTCCTTTATTATCTGTCATGGCACCGCCTACCATCAAATCTTGAGACTGTACTTCAGTCCAATACTTTTTGAAGCGGTTATGATAATCAGTTCCATTTTTTTTGTCCATTTCATAGGTTACGCTATATAAAGCGTTAGCGGTATCAAATCCTACGCACCTTTGGAAACAACACGCCGTTTGTTGACCCAATAACCTCTGCATCTTAACCTTTTTAACTAAATCGTCAGCAGATTGGTGAATATGCGTAAATCTGTTAATAGTTTCACCCGTTAAATGTGATGTGGTAGTCATAAGATCTTTATGCTCGTCCATCTGAGCTAATTCGTAAATCTTCATAACCGTGTTGATTGAGGGTCTTATAATAGGATGATTCCAAAATTCCTTAACTTTTTCACCAAAAAGATACAAATCTACAGGTCGTTTTATGCTTTCTAAATACTGTTCTGGGGTTTTTAAAGGCATTTTTCTGATCTATTAGATGTTTATATTTATTAATTTAAATAAAATTTGTAATGCAATTAAAAATTACTTTAATATCTCTAAAACTACAAAATGAAAAAATTGGGTTTTTAAATCAAATGTTATTTTTGATGGAATTAATGACTATTTTGATTCTGTTCTAAATGACGTAGCCTTTTTTCCAAAATACTCATTGTTTCAATTACATTATTCATTGTTTTATGGATTTCTTTGACGTTGTTTTGAACTTGCCCAATTTGATCTAAGATGAAAGACATTACGTCTGATCTTTTTACAGGATCAGTCAACCAGGTAAAAATATTGTGTAGGAACTTCTGATTATCAAGAGAATTAATACCTATATTATCATCACTACAAAAGATGTCGATATCGCCAAAAGCAACGACCTTGCCTTGCCCAAATTCAGAATAAGCGGCTATTGTGTGTTGTTGTTCTTTATCCTTTATCCATTCTTCAGAAGAGCTATTAAAAAGTTCTGACCAGAAATTACTTTTATCTGTTTGTAAAAGTGGTTTTGCACCTTTATTTAAGAATAGAGAACAAGTTCCACCTATTACAACTTCTCTTAATCCATTAATAATATTATTTTTAGGAAAATTTTGAATGTGTAATATACTTGAACGATTATGATTATTGGAATTTTGTTCTTTTATGAGATTCTTCTCAAATAGGATACCAAAATTAGGAGCTATATCATTCAAATTAGTTTTTTGAAGATAATCAGCTCCATATTCACTTATAAGAATTAAATTCCCTCCAGTTCTAACGTAATTAACAATGTCCTTGATCTCAATGTTTGAAAAGTAATCGTCAATAGGATTGCCCAGAACTAAAACATCAACATTTTCCAAAACCTTTTTCGTTAAATCTTTATTCTCGTTTTTTTTAATCTTGAGATTTAGATTTTGAAGAAGTTTTGAAAAATCTGAAAAATCTGAAAAATCAATATCGAGCATCTCGTTATGATTTAAATCGAAAAGAATCGTTTTTCTCAGAAGCATTTTTACTATAAATGTGATAAAAATAAGCCTATAAAAATTATTGTATAAAAAATCTTTAACAGAAAAATTTTATAACTATTAATGAATAATCCTTTTTGGAACATATTTTAGATATAAATATCTAAAAATAATACTTTATTAATCAAAAAAAGAAAAAGAATGGTTAACACACTTAACGGAATGTGAATTATGACTAAAAAATTTAACACTATTGCTGTTTGCGGTTTGTCCTGGGGCGACGAGGGAAAAGGTAAAATAACTGATTACTTAGCCCAAAAATCAGATATTGTAGTGAGGTATAATGGCGGAAATAATGCGGGTCACACAATTGAAGCTAATGGGGTAAAATATAAGTTTAAATTAATTCCTTCAGGCGCTCCATTAGAAAAAGAAGTCGTTATTGGTAACGGTTGTGTCATCGATCCTAAAGTTTTACTTGAAGAAATTGAAAATTTAAATAAATTAAATAAGAAGGTAAACTTAAAACTTAGTTCAACGGCTCACGTAATTTTTCCATTTCATGTAGCTTTGGATGGATTAGAAGAAGAATCAAAAGGAGAGTACAGCGCAGGGACTACGAAGCGAGGGATAGGGCCAACATATTCAGATAAAGCGGGACGGTGGGGAATCAGAATTTTTGATTTAATTCATCCTGAATTATTAAAACCTAAATTGGAAAAGTTATTCCAAATTAAGAAAAATTTAATTAAAACCTACGATCCTAATTGGGATATCGATTTAGAACCTATTTTCGAAGAATATAAAGCTTATGGCGAAAGATTAAAAACCTATGTTACAGATACCGCATATTATTTGAATAAAGCGATAGATTCTGGAAAGAAAGTTGTTTTTGAAGGGGCTCAAGGGAATTTATTGTGCATTGACCATGGCATGTATCCGTTTGGAACGAGCTCGAATCCAAACGCTTTAGGTATAAGCGCTGGAACGGGAATTCCTCCAAAGAAAATAGGAAAAATTGTTGGAATTATAAAAGCTTATACATCAAGAGTAGGCGAAGGTAAATTTCCAACCGAGTTATTTAATGATGTCTCCGAGCAGATTAGAGAACAAGGGCACGAATACGGAACAGTTACTGGAAGACCAAGAAGGGTGGGGTGGCTTGACTTATTTAACATCAAATACGGCATTATGATAAACGGAATCGATAGAATTATTATTACTCTATTAGATGCGCTTCACGGGATAACGCCTATAAAAATGTGCATTGGATACGAATTAAACGGACAGATTCTTGAAAGTTGGCCAATTCAACACGAAATTATTAAAAAGTGTAAACCTATCTATAAAGAATTTGAAGGCTGGGAAAAACGATCAAGCAAAGAATGGTCTGAAATCGCCAAACAAGGTTATGATTCTTTACCAAACACAATGAAAATCTATCTTCAGGCTATTAAGGAAGAACTCAAAACTGATATCGCTATAATATCCATCGGACCAAATAGAAATGATACGATTGTTCTGGACGAAGATTTGTTTTAAACAAATATTTATTTTTTTTACTTTTTTTAAATGTTGATTAGGATTATAGAGTTATTTCTAGTTCTATTTCGTCTCGTATTTCAATATCGTTTGATTCAAAATAAGTCTCTGGGTTTTCATTAATCCATCATCTTTTCTTGTTGCTTACCTTCTTCTTCAATCTCTCTTTCTATTTCTTCCCCTGTTCCTTCAGCAATAATAGGCATCTCTAATAAATCGTCAACTGAATAAATTTTTTAACTATTAATTTGCCAGGGTAAGCTTCTATTAAAACCTCATCTCCAGCTTTAATACTTGATATCTCTCTTAGTGATTTTTTAGAAAGGATTTCTCCTTTTTTTCCAACAATAGACTTATCTTGTGTTGTCATAAGTTATTTAAAGCAAATTAATCCAAATCGGTAAGCAAAATTAACGGGAGGCCATTCTATTTCAATATCGACGCTTTTAACTGTTTTGTCGACATCTATTCCTACTGCTTCCATCGAAAACCTTTTTTTATCTGGATAACGACAAGGTACGCCGTCATCATAAGTACAGTTTTTCCCTTCTTTAAAGCAAATTCTGCAATATCCGTCCCATAAAATAAGCTTTTCGTTGTAGGAATTACCATAATTTTGCAGAAAAGTGTTAACCTCTTTTCCTAAATAATCTCTAACAATATCTTTACGGTAAAATGAATTTCTTATCTTTTCTTCGCTGCGTTTTGGAAACTCTAATTTTAATCTTTCTACATACTCTTTTAGATTGAATTCATAATATATTAGAAAGAATTCTTCGTACTGGGAAACCTCTTCTTCAAAATAAGGGGCCTCTGGTGGGCAAGTCCACGAATGCCCATAGTTAGGACACTTAAATTTGGCGTTATTACAATAAGATTGAACTTTTGGGTCAAATATAATATCTTCCAAATTGATTTCGACAGCTGGCACTCATACTCACTTTAAAATTTATAAAAACTCGTTCAATCTTAATTTGAAGGAATTGTTTAAATATAAAAAGGCTTATTTTTATCTTTCACAATCACACATAATTTCAACTTTATCGAAAGGTATAAGCTTTTTTATTGAATAAAAAATAAATAGAATATAAAATCAAATAATTATTTCTTAAGAAGAGATTCGTTAAATTTTGGATGTGAAATAAATGAAATTGTTTAAAGAAAAGATAAACGAGTTAGACGAGATTAACAAGGAATTCTTAGCCGAAACTTTAAATGGCTCAGCACTCTTACATGAAGCGCTTTCAACTTTTGTAGATGGAAAATTAAAGATTGAATCATTGGAAGGTGTCATTAAAGTAGAAAAAAAGTGCGATGTGCTTAAAGAGAAATATGTTCAGGTTCTTTACAGGGATAAAAGAGCGCTTCCTTTTTTGGTTGAAGACAGGTACAACATTCTAATGATGATAGATAGTGTAAACGATAAGATGGAGTTCTTTTCGAGGTTTCTAAGAGTATACCCCTTCAAGCTTTACAAGGAAATCAAAGACGAATTCGCAAATTTATATAGCGCATGCAGTCAAGCTGTCGAAGAGTTAGTGAATTGTGCTATTTTAATTGAAACTGATTTTAACGGTGCCTACAAGATAACCTTTGAAATTGAGGAGAGAAAGAGAGAGGCGAGAACTGCTAAGTTTAACTTACTCAAAAAAGTATACAAAATGACTGATGATCCCACCAAAGTATACTTAACTTCAAAACTTGTAACATATATGTACGATATTATATCGTGGGTTGAGGAAACGTCAGATTATCTGAGAGGATTAATTATAAAATACCCAAGTAAATAGAAATGGAGGGATGTGTAAAATGGCGTTAGAATACATCTTAATCATATTTTTAATCATAAGTCTAATTATTAGTTTCGGGATTGGCGGAAACGATGAAACGATGGCCCCGCTTTATGGATCACGAATTCTTAATATGAAACAAATTCTCATCTTAGCAGCGATTTTTGCGATCGCTGGAGCATTATTATTAGGGGAGGGTGTTTCTAAATCAGTAGGTGACAAGATCCTTTTATTAGATTATGAAGCTCCTGGCATTAACCAGCATGCTGTTGTTATGACCATTTTGATATCTACTGCTATTATATTAATATTATCTAGCGCTTTTGGGCTTCCAATTTCGTCAACTCACGCAACAATAGGTGGGATTATAGGACTTGGGTTGTTATTAGGAGATGGAGGTGGTGTAAATTGGAGCACAATACTAGAAATGAGTGTGTGGTGGTTAGCATCTCCGATAGTAGGTTATACAGTAACCTATGGCGTTGTAAAGGTACTAAATAAGCGTAAACTCAAGCATTTAAAGGGATTCAAAGACTTTGAAAGATCAGAGAACAAATATTCCTATATAATCTTAATTATAATATGTATTACAGCCTTCTCTAGAGCAGGAAATGATTGTTCTAACGCAGTTGGAATTGTGGCTGGAGTTGGAGATGAGATCAATCTAACTTTATTATTATTTATGACTGGTGTTGGTTTAGCAGTTGGTGTAACGGTTTTAGGAAGAATTGTTATTAAAAGCTTAGGGAAAATGACGGAACTTCGGCCGAGTACGGCATTTGCAGTGCAAGTACCAACAGCAGTCGTCATGCTTATTGGGACCATTCAGAAAATCCCTCTTTCGGGCTCTCATTTGCTCGTAGCATCATTAGTAGGGCTCTCAAAAGCAAACAATACACCAATGAAGAAAGGATTATGGAAAATCATCGCAATTTGGTTATTGACCTTTCCAATTGCAGCAATTCTTTCGATTATTCTATACTTTCCAATAAATCTTCTAATATAACTTATATTTCTGAAGTGAATCTCAATAAAATTTATCAAACCCCAAGATCTGCAAATACATATTCCAAAAGAGTATCGAAATTATTCGAGTTTCGGTCCGTATTTTATTCCGCTATTTGGCAGAATGTATTTTGGGAGAATTAAAAACATAATTAAAATATTTCTTCGGTTTCGTAAAAAATTCCCTAAAGTTCTTGATATCGGAGGTGGATTGGGGTTATTTTCTTTGAACTTTAAGCTGAATTTTCCAAAAAGCAATGTTTTTATTTTAGATGAGATCCTGTATGATGGAATTAAAGCGCCTTTAACAAAGAACGCCACTATAAGAATTAATGATTACATTCAAGGAGATATTCAAAAAAAAACTAGTTTTGATGATGATAGTTTCGATTTGATTTTTGCTCTTGATATATTAGAACACGTTGATAATCCTTCGGTTGCCATTGATGAGATATTACGAATTCTAAAAAAGAATGGCCTTCTTTTTATTTCCGTTCCTACCGAAAGTATTTTGCTAAGAATGGTTAGATTTCTTATAGGAACTATAAAAAATATAGAAGTGAATCCACATTGGCGCGGGTTGATTAGTTCAGAAAAAGAATTCTTTAAAGTCCTACAACAAAAGAATTTAAAAATAATTTATGAAAGAAAATATCCTTTTAAATTTCTTCCACGATTGTTCTCTTACGATGTCTTTTATCTAATTCGAAAAATTAACAATTAAAGATTAATAAATTTAAGATTGAGATTTCTTTATAATCAATTCATATATAGTAGTTATATTCTTTTTAAAATCAAATTGATCAAATTCAACACCCAATCTTGATCTTAAAAGAGGTGGAATATGGTCGGGTTTTAAGAAAATAGGTAGAATTGGTTTACCCATAGCATCTGCTGCAGTCCATTCTTTTTTGACTGGTTTAGAATCTAATGCATTAGGAGAAGTAAATAGGAGAACAACATGACATCTCCCTAAATTATCATTCATATATTCAATGATATTATCTTGCATATCTTCTTGCCAATAGAGAACATCGAATATCTCTGGGAATTTTGTTAGCTCCTCAGCAATTTCTTTTACTCTAAATAATGGTGCATCTTTAGTTGCATAACTCATAAACACTAAAATTCCATTATCTACTCCTGTTTGAGCTATTTCTGTAGGTTTAGAGCTTACATCCGGGAGACTATTTATATAATCTAAAGATTTTGTAGTCACATTTTTTATATAGGAAATTAAGATAGAGGAATATAGTAGATCGCTTTTTTTAAAGGCTCCTTTCATTACTTTCTGCACGATTTTCTTATGCATGTTCTGCCAAAAAAGCTCCATTTTTGATCCAAAATGTATTTCAGTCTTATCTGATGCTATTTCAATTCTTATTGTAAATTCTAAAGTTGCCTGGTTCATACCAACCAATTGAAATGTAGTGGACAAATCACTCTGAGGTCCAATTTCGCTAATTTCAAATTTGTCCCCTTGAATAGTAATTACTTTTGCTTCTAATTGTTTTATAAAATATTTGAAAAACCTTTCTGGATTATTGGGTATTTTATCTATGGTGTGGATGTGTTCCTCAGGATGAATATAAATACTTTGTATATCTTTACCTATTTTGCACACTTAAATTTATTATTACATTAGATTATGATGGACTATTATTTAATTCTTCTGAAGATCTAGAACCCTTTTTTAAGGTCCTTAAAGAAATTCAGATAATTGATATTCCTTCCATAATAAGGAAAAAATGGTTTTTAATGAAGTAATCACTCAAACAAGGAGATAGGTAGATTTAAATAGGGGATGAATAATATTGTATGTTGATGACAAAAATTAATTAATTACATAACAACATTTAATAAAATGACTAGTCAAAATTCTCAGGAAAAAAACATACCCAATTTTAGAAATTCTGCCATTATTCATGGATTTTTTGGAATCATAGAATACGCCCTCATTTTAATAACCATCTTTGTTTATGTTACAAATATTGCTCTATTAATTGTAAGTATCGTTATCATCAGTGGATTGCTTTCCGTTTTGGAATATTCGATCATCTTCAAAAATCCATTTTATTACATATCCAGCGCGGGATTAGCTTGTATAACCGTCTATCCATCCGCATTTTCGATGATCATTTTTATTGGGTCCAAGAGATGGTCCTCTCTCCTTGAACCATTCAAATTCTTCGTTCTTCTTGCCTTTGGTTTTGAGGTTTTATATATTTTAATTCTCATAATGGAAGTTAGATACAATAAATACATTAGTTATTTCCGTAAACAATATGGATATGCAACTACTCGTGGAACTGGAATTCGTGGTGGACTTGCGTTGGATTACGGAGCATATTATAGTATAAAAGAGCTTGATAAGCTTGATAAAAATAGACAATATTGGCAAGATAGAAACCCAGAGGAAATTCAGAAAATGAATGAGGAATTAAGAGCTTATGAGAAAAGGTTTAAGAAAAAACTCTTATTGTGGTTTCAAATTCTAGCAGTATTGGGATTTAATATAATTTTTGGCATTTCTCTGTTGTTATAATAAAATCTTTTTTTAAAATTGAGGAAAATTTAAACATATTGTATTTTAAAAAATTAGAAAAATATTGTAAATCCCTTCTTTAAAGTGGTATTTGCTCAAATTTTGCTTGGAAAAAACGCAAGTATTTAGGTTCATACACCATTTTTAGTCCGGGAATGGTCTCTCTTTTTTCATAAAGATTTATAACAGAATTTGCTGTATACTCCATATGGGTATTGGTATAAACTCGACGCGGAATAGTAAGGCGTACTAACTCCAACTTAGGAAATATATTTTCGCCCGTTTCTGAATCTCTTCCTTTCGAAATCGCCCCTCTTTCCATGCTTCTAACAGCAGAATCTTCGTATATGGCAGCAGATAAGGTCTGTGCCGGCCACTGCTCTCTAGATAGATGCGGTAAAAATTTTAATGCGTTCAAGAAAACAGCATGACCCCCTGTGGGTTTCACTATTGGAACTCCTGCTTCCATGAGTAATTCGCCCAAATAACGAACTTGGTTTACTCTATATTTTAAATATTCGTATTGAGCACCCTCTCTCAGCCCTCTTGCAACGGCCTCCATATCCCTACCGGCCATACCGCCATATGTATGCAACCCTTCGTAAACCACGACCATGCTTCGTGTAGCCTCAAAGATTCCTTTATCGTGTGTTGCGAGAAAACCACCAATATTTACTAAACAATCTTTCTTTGAGCTATAAATGCATCCGTCAGAATAACTCATCATTTCGTTTAGTATTTCTACGATTGGTGTATTTTCATACCCTTTCTCTCTTTCACGTATAAAATACGCGTTTTCGCTTGAGCGAGTTGCGTCGTAAATAATCTTTAATTTGTATTCGTTACAAAATTTTCTTAATTCTCTTAAATTTTGCATAGAAACTGGTTGACCACCTGCCATATTAACGTTCATTTCAACATTAACAAAAGCAATTTTATCGGTTCCATAATCGTCGATAAATTTTTGAAGTTTTTTGAAATCTACATCTCCCTTAAACGGATGGTTATTTTCGGGATCATGGGCTTCGTCAATTATTACATCAACCATTTTACCACCTGGAAGTTCTACATGAACCTTTGAAGTAGTAAAGTACATATTTCTCGGAACGAGTTGCCCTGGTTTTACCAAATTACTATACATTAAATGTTCTGCGCCTCGACCCTGATGAGTGGGAACTAAATATTTGTAGCCTAATACATCTTGCACAGATTTCTCCAAATTATAGAAGTTTTTGCTTCCAGCATATGCTTCATCTCCTAGCATCATACCCGCCCATTGATTGTCGGACATTGCTGACGTTCCAGAATCTGTTAGCAAATCGATAAATACATCGTCAGATAATAGTAAAAAAGTGTTAAATCCTGCTTCTCTTATCGCTTCTTTTCTTCTTTCTTCGGAAGCAATTGTAAGTGGTTCAACAACTTTGATCTTAAACGGTTCGACTGGTGGTTTCATTTTTTATTCACTAAAACTTTCTTTCTTAGATCTAGAAATATATTGACCTTGAAAAATATTTCTCTAAACACCCTCCCATTGGTTTCCCATTTAGCAATATCTTTAATGATTTTTCACTAAAATTAGAAATAAGCACTAAGATTTCTTCTTAAAATCAAATTAATAAAGTTTAAATTATCTTGAGAAGAATTAATAATAAAACATATTACAAAATGATTAAGAATGGCATTTACAGATTTAAGCTATCTTGACTTACTACGTGGAAGCCTAAGTTTGGCATTTATTATAATCTCACTAATAATAGGGATAAGAATACTGTTAAAATACTTTGAATTCAAAAATAAAGTTTTTATAAGCGTCAGTTTGACCTGGATATTCTTAGTTACTACTTGGTGGTGGCCAAGTTTTAATTTTCTAACTATGGGTTTCTTCGGTTTTCGCCTTAGCAATTTATCCTATTTAATTCTTGCTAATTTTTTCATACCATTAGCAATATTATTTTGGATTTATTCTTTCAGTTCGTTGAATTTCAAAAATGGGAACAAAATACTTGTAGTTATATTCGGAGTAATTAGCATTTCATACGAAATTCTTCTTGTTATTTTAATATTCACTTATCCTGACTTAATAGGAGTTGAAATAATACCTGGAGTAATCTCAAGAACCCCACTTACGTTAGGATTTGCTATATTTGCTATAGTAGTTGCTTTTATCACGGGTATGGTTTTTGCTATTAACTCGATGAAGTCTGATGATCCCAAAATTAGATGGAAGGGAAGATTCTTATTAATAGCATTTATGTTTTTTACTTTAGGGGCAGGACTTGATGCAATTAGTTGGACAAATCCTATTATAGTTGTTATGATAAGACTTTTATTGATAATAAGTTCATTTGCATATTATTTCGGGTTCTTTCTTCCCGAAAAGATGGCAAATTGGCTAATTAAAGCTTAGGTTATACTAAAATTCTTTTTTTTTTCATTGAACTAGATTGTTTTGCTACGGCATGGAAGCAAATTTGTTTTTTTTATGAGCTTTTATCGAAAAGATCATCGGAACTGAATGCTTTAAAGTCTGAAATTCCCAATATTTCGTCTCGTTGTTTTGTTTCATATCGGGATGAATCTGAAAAAAACTAAATGGAAATTCATGGAGAAATTCTAACTCAAAATTAACTTTTAATAACGAATTAATAACATCTCCCATTGGATGAAACCAATCGTAAGTTTCAAAATTTTGTAATTTAATATTTGGATCGGCGTATGATACATTATCTTCGTCAAAACGATAAGGTTTTCCTTCGTTAAAGTAACCGTAACCAACTTGAAAAGCTCCCTCGTACTTTTCGTCAATTAAATTACCGAAAGGATGATTCTCAGTAATATAAAAAGTACCACCGGGTTTCAGACAATAATCGATTATTTCAGCCCATTTATATAAATCCGGCAACCAACCAATAGCACCATTAGATGTGAAAACTATATCAAATTTTTCGTTTAATATGTCTGGTATATCGTAAATATTTGCATTAATAAACTTAGTAGGGATATTTAATTCTTCGCTTAATTGACGAGCAAGCTTAATGGCTTTATCTGAGAAATCAACGCCGGTGACCTTCGCCCCGAGTCGCGCGAAAGAAAGGGTGTCCATTCCAAAATGGCATTGTAGGTGTAAGAGCGTTTTACCGTCCACATTTCCTATTTCATCTCTTTCGATTGGAAAGAGAGAAGATTTACCCGATTTGAATCCATTTAAGTCGTAAAATTTGGATTTTGCATTAATCTCAACTAATTCGTTCCATCTTCTTAGATTTGTTTTAAAATATTTTTCATTATCTTTCATATAACAGCGCCAATTTATATTCTAACAATTAGTATAGAGTTTATTAGTAATAACAATAGCGATATTATTTAAAATTCAATATTCTGTAATTCGTTTTTTAAATTGGCAACTCCAATTAATACGCTATTTTTCATATTAAGATTTTTAAAATTAAAAGAGCTGTTTTTAGCAACGATGCAATTTTCCAATTTAAAGTTCTCTCCAATTTTTACATTATCAAAAATGATAGTATTTGATATTTCAACGTAATCTGGGATTTCTGAATTGGCGCCGACATATACATTTGGCCCTAAAAGAACATCGTCACCAATTTTAACGTTGTCTTCTAAGTAAACGGGCTCAATAAAAGTTGGGTAATCTCCAATATAGTTGTCAACCTGATTCTTTAATTTAACAAAGAACGTTTCCATTAATTCTTGAACGTTTGATTTTTTGATTTTGTTAGGATTTACAATAATTTCTTCAATCTTAGTCAATTCTTCCTTCATATTCCTTCATCTAAGGTTTTACTTTTAATATATTTAACTTTTAAACTTTAAAATCCCATTAATTCCATTAATTTATTAATATTCTCCCCCGTTTTCGCACTGGTCGTAATGACCTCTATTTCCGGGTTAATTTTTTTAGCGTCAGCAATCATTTTCTCGACATTGGTTCCTAAGCGTTCTTTTAGATCGATCTTATTAATTACCGCGATATCTGACATTTTAAATAGCATAGGATGTTTTTCAACCACCCACTCGCCCTCTGTGATGGATACTACAATTATTCTTTTATCAGTTCCTAAGACAAACTCCGATGGGCAAATTAAATTTCCTACATTTTCGATAAATATAACATCGTAATTCTGCAAATCCTTGTTTTTAATTATTTGGTATATGTGATACGCGTTTAATGCGCATTCTCGGCCCGTGTTAATCTGAATAGTTTCAGCGTTATACTTTTCTATGCGATCGGCATCAACTCGTGTGGTAATATCACCACATATAACCAACATTCGAAATTTTGCAGTTAACTTTTCTGCTATCTTTTCTAACAGAGCTGTCTTTCCTGCCCCTATAGCTCCTACAATATCGAAAGACTTGATGTTATTGTCTAAAAAATTACGATGAACTCTATTAGCTAATAAATCATTATCTTTTTCAACCGCTTTTTTAGTTTCAATTACTAACTCTCTTATATCATCTCGAGCTAAATTGGTACTCTCGACTTCTTTAATTCTTGAGATTTCCCTTTCTTCCTTATCTGACATGGAGAACATGTGTTTGTTTTTGTATTATTAATATTCGAAATAATTTCAATTTTTCGATAATTCCTTACCAAAAAAGTATTTCTAAATAACTATCTTCTCTTACTTTGAATATTTTAGCGTAATATAATTAGCTAATAGAACAAAAAAACCTCCTATGATGGTGAAAATAGAGAGATTCTTTAAGAAAATTGCTGTATTAATAGTCGCCATAACAGGTTCAAAATACGATAAAATTATAATGTTGCCTCCTCTATCTTTTTTCACTCCAACATTATACAAGGTAAACGCTAAAGCAGTAGGGATAAGCCCCAGCATTAAAGCAAATATTAAATCTAAAATTGTGATTCGAAATAAATCTGTAATACTTAATGGTAGAAATGGAAAAATTAAGAATAAAGTTGACCATAAAGTTAAAAATGCATCAAAATTTCCATTTGTATGAATTATTGACTGAGCTTTTCCTCGAACTTTATAAATTTTCTTTTTGGAAAAAATCAATATACCTAAGCAAAAACCTGAAAAAATCCCGACAACTATTCCCAATATTAAAATTTGACCGGTCCAAAATTCCATTATGATGGATATTCCCAAGATTGCTAAAATGAAACTAATAAAATTGATTTTTGATACTTTTTCTTCTTTCGTTATTACTAGAAAAATTAAGAGAAAAACTCCACTAGTATATAATAAAAAAGCTGCAAAAGCATAACCAGTAAGCGTTATATTCCAAAAGTAAAGAAATACTACTAATGGGTTAGAAATTGCAATTATAATTAAATATTTCCAGTGCATCTTGAAACACTCTTTAAAAAAACTAATAGAAAAAGATTTTGTTATTAGCATAAATAAAGTTAGAAAAACAGCTCCAAAAATCCCTCTGAATAAGACTATTGAATAAATTGGAAACCCGCTTAATAAAGAAATAAATATCCCTACATTACCCATAAAAATACCTGATAAGAACATGCTTATTTTGGAAACTGTTGGATTAAAAGGAGCTTCAATCAATTTCTCTACGGTCATTGAATTGTAGAAGTTATCATTGTTTTAATTTTATTGGAATTGTATAATTTACAAACAAAATTGGTGTAAATTATTTGATCAATTCTTAAATCCACATTTAGGACAGAGAGAAGTAGCTTTTAGAGTAAATCCGCAAATTTGACACAATTTAATTGTACTCCTTCTAGGGGGTTTCAACGTGGTAATCGAGATTTTTTCTTTTACTTGTGTGGTTCCTTCAGAATCGCGTACGATGGTTTCTGTCGCTGGCGGAACGAGATCATTATTTAAACTATTATTTTTTATAGCTATTTCTTGACCAAAATAGCCTCCAACTTTAACCTTTTTAGTAGGGGGCAAATTAGGTTGAGGTTTAATTAATATAGGAGGAGGTTTAACCAATCCGGGAGGAGATTTAAGCTTTTCTGGACCCAATATCTCTTTTCCAATTACTAATTCTTCTTCATCCTCATCAAATGATTGTTCTTCAATTTGTTCCTCTTCAAATTCTTCTTCTATAATGATCTCATCCGTAGGTCCGATTTCCGTCAATTCAGCTTCTCCTTCTTCTTCGTGTTCTTCCCTATATATCATTTCTACGTATTCTTCGTCTAACTTCAATAATGTATCGCATTGAACGCATCTAAACAAATGATTGAATCCGATAGGGTTAGCAATCGCATAACTCGCGGCGCAGCAAGCGTGGTATTTTGCGTTACAATTAAAACATTTGTGAATCTCGTCTGAATGAGCGTCACAGATGGGACAGACCTCTCTTTCGCAAATGTCACACTTTTCCTCCTCGTCAGAATCTAAAGATATTAAATCCACAGCGAGTTTTTCGTAGAATATCTTGTCTTCTTCGAAAATTTGATCGTCTTCTTCAGGTTGTACCACAATAAATTCAGATTTACTCTGAATTAAAGACCCTAAAATATTTAAGAATAGTTTTGCCTCTGTACAATAAAACACACCTCCGTGCGTTTCGCTTGCGACTACTTTTAGCTTTACATCATCAGCATAAAATTTCTGATCACCTATACGAATTATATCGATAAAAGCGTCAAATTTTTTAGCTTTAATTAAAAGATCGTAAAGGGCGTTATGATAATCTTCAGACAATAAACTGGGCGTGTCTGAAATTATTATTACTCGATAATTCTTTCTGGCTTCTCTACTTCTTCTAAAAATATAAGCCAGTATCTCAAATAAACCATTCTCGAAAAGGCTTTTCTCGGTTTCTCTAGTTTCCCATTTTTCATCTATAACATCAGAGAGAGCCTCAAAGTCTTTCGCGTCGTAGATAGTTATAGGGTTATCGTCTTCTTGAAAAAGCAAAATACCATATGAACTTAAAGTGTTAAATTTCTCCTTGTCTTTAATAAAACTACCAATGCTCTTACTAAGGTTTTTTTTCTTCAAAAACTCTGTCGTAAGATCAATATAAAAGATAAATTCCTCTGAGTTCACCGATGTTTTGCGAAACATATTGATATTAAAATATAGTCTGTATTTTATCCTAAATTAAAGTAAAGTTTTATAAAATAATATTAGAGTTTTTATTTATTTTTATTGTTATTTCTCAATTTAAAAATTCAATCAACTAATTTAAATCCACAAAATGGACATGAATGTCGATCTTTATCCTTATCGCTAATTTGTGTTCCGCATCCGGGGCAAACAAAAAAGATAGGCTTTCCTTTATTAGTACTATTTCTATCCCGTCCTTCTACTGGTTTCCAATATTGCGGTATTTCAGCCTTTTTAAGTTTGGGTTCTGTAATAGTTTTTAAGTTTTTTGTAACTTTCTGACTATCTTTCATTGAGTTATTGGGTTTAGCTGTTTTTTGGTAGACTAGTTTATCTCCATCTTTTTTAACTTTATAGTAAGTTCCAAAAAAACCACCTATCCTAATTGCTTTCTGTTCTGTTTCTGACTCTTCTATTTTTATGACATCAGGTATCTCTTTTTTTTCTTCAAGCGGTTCTTCAATTTCTAAGTAATCAGAAGCCGTGATACTTTCTTCTTCTAATTGGTCTGGTTGTATTTCTTTTGTTTCTATATAATCTTCAACAGATTCCATCTTCTCGTCGAAAGGAGAAACTATATCGTCTTGATTTATTTTTAGTAGGATATCGCATTTAGGACATCGAAAAATGTGCGGTATTCCTATATTATGTTGAATTGTATAATTTGTAACGCAACATCTATGAAACTTAGTACCACATTCCTCGCAAATTAACAGTTTATCACTTACATCGGCGCAACAAGGACAGATTTCTTCTTGACAGAAGTGGCATTTTATCCCTACATCGCTGAGGGGAGCGGGTTTTAAACTTTTTGCTAGATGAGAATAGAAGTAGTAATCGTCTTTCTTAATTTTTATTCTATCGTGTTGATTTTCAAAAGTGCTTACCAATTGCTTGCTCTTAACTAATCTTTTAATAGTAGGCATAAAATCGCCGCGGTCGTGAATGTAAAAGATCCCGCCTTTAGTATCGCTTGCTAAAATGTTTAGTTTAACATCGTCTTTAAAAAATCGCTCTTCTTTTTCTGAAACTCTTAAAATATCTATAAAAGTAGGAAAAGCTTTTATTTTCGAAACTAAACTAAACAAAGCTTCGGTATAGTCTTCAGATAGATCGCTAGGAGTATCTGTTATAATGATTATTCGATTGTATTTTGACTTTTTTTTAATAGTCTCCGCTATGTACGAAAATATATAAAACAATCCATTTTCGAAAAAAGATCGCTTCTTAGGACGAGTTTTCCAATTTTCTTGGATAGTATTTTCTATAATGTCTGAGTCCTTTTTATCCGTAATAAAGATAGGGTTGCCCTCTTCTTGGAAAATCAATAATCCATAGTGTCCTCTAATGTTAATCTTATTTTTTTCAGCGATATAATATTTAATTGCTTTAATTACTTCTTTCGCTTTTAGGAAGTCCTTAGTTAGATCCAAATAAAAGAAAACATCCTCATAAGAGCTCATACTAATAACCTTAATGTTTTATAATTAAGTTAATTAAGTTAAAGAAAAATATACTTTATATAATTTTTTATCTAACAAAATTTAAAAAATAAATACTTATATTACTTATTATTAAAAGTAAAATAGTAGTACAGATTAGATGGTGAACCAATATGGAAGAATTTTTAAAAAAAATACAAATTTCAGATAATGCGATGAAACTTTATTTACAAAGCGTTGGTAGAAAACCTTTGTCATCGTTCGAACTATATTCTATTTTACCTAATATCTCTCAGGAAGAATATGCAAAATCTTTAAATGAACTTATAGATGCTGGTTTGTTAATGCCTGTCAATCCTCAAAGCCCTGATTTATTACTTCAATACCTAGCCATTCCTCCAATTAACCCGATTATAAATTATTACGAAAATATAAATGCCAACTTAGACGGCATTAAAAATCAAATACACCAATTACTTTCAACCTCTCTAAAGAAAATATTTCAAGAAAATACGATAATCGAATTAGAAACCACTTTTAACGCAACCCAAGAATTAAGAAAAGACATCGAAGAAGACGTAATTATCCAAAAGCAGGATATAGATGATGTTGTTCAGGGAATGGAGAACTTAAAAATAGTAAAAGATGTTTTGGATGAACTACATAAAACAATTAAAGGTGTAACCCAAAATCAATTTTCTTATTTAATTAAGCTAATTACCACAATTAAGAAGGATCTAAATGTAAAAATCGAATCTTTAGAATTGAAAAAATCTGAAAAAGCGATTAAGAGCGTAATTGAAGCTGTGTTTCAAGAAAGCTTTGAAAAAATACTTAAAGATTTTACTGTTAACTTACATAAATTAATTAAAGACGAATTTGATAACACAATTGAATCGCTTAATAATATTATTGAATCAACCTTTCGATTTCGGGACGACTTTCAGATGATATTGTTAAACATGCTAAATAGTTACGAATCTAAAATCAATAAAACAATAGAATTGGTAAAAAAAAAGCACAAAGATTTATCTAGCGATCTTAAAAACTTCGAAAACATTATTATTGACAGTTTTAACGCGATAATTAGTAGTTCAGTCGATTCCGTGGCGGCTCTAAATAATCCTATTAACAAAGCAATGGTGAGTTTTTATAAAATTATTACATCTTCTGAAAAGACGAAACTGGATAATTTTTGGCACATTAGTAGTGTTTCTAGAGTTAACGAAGAAATATTAAGTAAAATTACCCATGCTAAAGAGAATTTGTTATTAGTTGTTCCTAATCTTGAAGATTATTTATCGATAGAAGAATTTAAAGATATCTCGGGAACTCTTAAAATTAAAATTGCTTCCTCTGAGGCACACACTAACAGCAATGCTAAACAATTTAAAGAAATCAAAAACTTGGAATATAGAACGCTCAAAAATGAGAGCGTTATCGTTATCAAATGCGACGATAATTACATACTTATAGGAATAATCCAGAAAAATTCACCGGATTCGTTAAAAGATTTTGTTGGATTTGCTACTGATTACGCACCTTTAATTAAACTTATTCTTTCGGTTATCAATACAGTGTGGGATAAAGCAAGTTCGAGTCTACACGAAAAACCAAGATCTCTTGGGATAATGTCAACACCAAGAGAAACTACTACTTTCAAAACAGTAGAAACCACTAAACCAATTACGCCTAGTCGTTTTAAAGCGTCCCAAAAGAAAACAGGTATCGCTCAGACACAAAATATAGTTACGGAATTAACTCAAAAGATTCAAGACAAGGTTAAAGAAACTTCACAACAGAAAACTTTAAAACAAACTCCTAAAACATCAAAACAAGCTCCTAAAACATCAAAACAAGCTCTTAAGGCATCAAAACAAGCTCTTAAAGCATCAAAACAAACTCCTAAAACATCAAAACAGATTCCAAAGGCTGGCGATGAGGTAGGAATGTTAATCGATACTGCTTTTAAATCGTTAGTACAAAAGCTACAAAACATTAGTGGAGAGGAATTTAGTACCGAATTAGAAAATATTGCGGACTTAATTTTAGAGAAAAAAGGATTTAGCGTTACTCTCCACAAGTTAAGAAGTAAAATCAACCAATATAAAACCCATTTGGGTCATTTAAGCGAAGTGGATATTAATCATATCGTTGAAAGCATAGAAGAATGGAAAAAACATCTAATAAACTAGATTATCAAAATAATTGTACAGTTTAAAGTAAATCTAACTCTTTTTCTTTAACTTGTTAGCTTGTGCCCTTTTCCTTTTTCATCGATATTTGGGTAATAACAGAGTTAAGAAGCACCCAACTAAGCGAAATTATGAAAAAACCTAAAAATATCAGAGAAATGGTTATGGATACTATAAAATTAGGGTTTAAAACACCTATAATACCAAATATCGGAGAACAGGGTGCTAAAATGATGAATAAGTAATAAACGCTTTTACCTTTTTCGCCAAATTTAATGTAAGTAGTAATGTTTAACCATCCAGAGAAAATTAAAAGGAATGGAGTAATAAAATAAACAAATTCAAGGAATGGATAAGTCAAACCACCAAACGCAAACGCGTAAAAATAATTAGCGTAAAAGTAGACGAGGATTAATAAACTGCTTACTGGGGTTGGCACACCTGTATACCCGGCACTTGTTGAAATATTAAACCGAGCCAATCTTAAGATAGCCCCTAGTGCGAAGCAAATACACCCAATTGCTAAAATCCAATCGTAAAGCGTCCCTGTTTTAAACGCTTGAAAACATAGTACGGCGGGCACTATACCAAATGTGAGAGAATCGCTCAAAGAATCGAGTTCTCTACCGATATCGTTTACTGTTCCTGTCTTTCTCGCGATGTACCCATCAATTAAATCCGTTCCAAAAGTTAGTGAGATTAAAAAAAAACCTAAAGAGATGGCGTCTCGGGTTCCAAATGAACCAAACATTAAAGCAATCAAACCTATAGTCGTCCCAGTTAGAGTAATGTAATCTTTTAGTTTAAGCAAACTTGGTATTGTTGACATTTTTTTCTCACTTCTTTGTAATTTTATTATATATTTAAAAGTTAAAAGTTTAGTTTAGTTAAAAAATTTCTTTAAAATCTAAGTAAAAATTCTTTCTCATCCTTAAATTTATTAGACTATATTGACTATTGATGATTAAAAACTGAAGTTTATTTCTAAAGCAAATATTAAGGCTGATATTATGAATGTGAAATTTTGCCCAAATTGTGGAGATGAATCTGATCCAGCACAAAAGTTCTGTGAGAAATGCGGTACAGAATTGTCTTCAATTAAGAAAGCACCAGAAAAAGGAGTAGAAGGCGCCCCTTCTTCAGCTCCGACCCCAACACCTCAGAAAAAAGGTAGTTTATTCGACATTAATCGAAACTTTTACATCTTGAGCGAGAAGTATTGGGATTGGGGTTCGGGCGATATCCTCGATGAAAACAATCAAATGATCGGAAAAATGCATAGAATAATCTTTAGCATAAGACGACGAGTTGAACTCCAAGAACTTGATGGTACCGTTGTTGCTACGATTCATAGTAAAATTATTTCAGCAAGAGGCGCTCAGGATTTAAAAACTCCAGAGGGAGAATTAATCGCAAGAATTAAGAAGAAAATATTAACCTTTTTTAAATCAAAATTCTTTTTAGAAGATGAGGTGGGAAATAGATGGTACGAGGCCGAAGGGAACTTTTTTGGCTGGTCGTTTAAAATCTATGAAGTTGCTTCAGGAAAATTGGTAGCGGAAATAGAAAAAGCTGATCGATGGAGAGATATTTTCTTAGGGGGAGGATTATTTGATTTTAAAGATACGTACGCTTTGAAGATTTTAGATAACGAAACAGACAGAAGGATACTCTTGGGATTTGTTCTTTCAATAGATAACGTAATGCATGACTCTTCGGGTAGTGGACCAATGATCGGTCGTGGATCTCACCGTCGTGGAAGATTTCCCGGTTCATTTGGAGCTCCACGTCATCGCTAAATAACTAATATTTTCTTTTCTTATTCTTTTCTTATACAGTTTAAAACAATTTATAATTCCTTTCCGCATTTTTTACAAAATTTAAAACTAATATCATTAATTTCTCCGCAATATTCGCATTTATTAGAAACGCGTTCGATTTCCGTATCGTTTGTAGCGGACGCCATATTTTTGATATTAATGGTTTTTATAATAGTTGCGTTTATCAATTCACTCAAATTAATGCTCTGTTGCTTACCTATGCTCCTATTATTAGCCATTGTTATGGAGAACGTATGATCGTCTCTGGTTTCTACTACTACAACAAATATTTTTTGGATTTTCGCGCTATACGCTTTGTTGATATTCTCTAAAGGAATTATAAAACCATCCTTGAAATTATCAATTGAAGAACCGATTTCAGTTAGGCTTATATTTGATTTTTTTACTAGTGACAACTCCTTTTCGGTCAATAGGATTTTTCCAAATTCCATTTTAAATTGCCACTTCTTTTCCACTTCGCCTTCACAAAAATATCCTTCAGAGACAAAAATTATCGACATAATAACATTAATTCATTTTTTTTATTATAAATTAAATAAATTCAATCCTTTATTTTTTTATTTATTTGTGAATATAATCGATTGATATTATATATAATAGTTGCTAAAATTTTTAAAGCTGAACTTTGATTATTACATTAAAATCATTAAATAACTATATTTGAAAATCTAACAGAGTGAAAAAAATGTCGTTGCTAAATACAAGAGACTTTATCCTTAAAGAAAAAATGATTTCTTTAACCGATAAAGGCAAAATATTTAATATGAACGAAGAAGAAGTCGGTAGCTTTCGAGGAAGTCTCATAAAGATCGGTAATACGTACCGTATAAGAGACCTTGGCGATGTTCCGGTGTTAACTGTTCAAGAAAAAATAATTTCTTTGCGTTCAAGTTATAAGTTCTTTAAAGGTGGTGAAAAAGTGGACGATCAATTTGTCGGAAAACTAAAAAGAAAACTTGTTTCAATTAAACCGAGCTATTGGTTTGAGGATCCAAACGAAAATACTGTCTTTACAATGAAAGGTAATATATTCACCTTGAAGTTCAAGATTATAAAAGATGGAAAAGAAGTTGCCGAAATTAGTAAAAAATTATGGAAGAGTCTACTAAGAGGGCATTACGGAGTAAGCATGTCGCCCGATTTAGACGACGACTCCGCTATGTTAATATTAGGAATTGTACTAATGCTTCATCACGAAAAAGAAGAACAAAAAAAGCGTAGATAAATTTTAAAATATTCATTAAACCCCTTTTTTTGTTTTTTACCTATTTTTTTTTTCTCAATTTCTTTGGCTTAAACTTAAAAAAATATATCAGGGTTTATTCTTTCAATAGAGAGCACATTACACGATCAACGGTAATCAAAATGGTGCTACAACTAAAAAATTAGCTTTTTTTTTTGTGATTCTTCTTTCTTTTATAAATCCGATTCTCGTTTTTAAATAAATTTTTATTAAAGAAATTTTATATTTTGGTTGAGATTAACTCGTTAAATAAATATTAATTCTAAAAACTAAATTCAAATGTGAAGTTGAGAATATAATATGACCGAAGTTTACGAAGAATTCATAGTATATGAGCTTGATAATTCCGGAGAACGAAATAAAGTAGATATTAAACAAGAAGAGCTTAAAAATCGTTTAAATCCGGAACAAGTATTTATTATTATTCGAGAAGACCTTAGAAGAATTTACATTTGGAAAGGGGCAAAATCTCCCGTTAGGAAAAGGTTCATAAGCTCCCGTGTAGCTCAAGAATTACAGCGAGAATTGATGGAAGATTCTCGTTACCATCGCTGTAAAATTGTATCCATAGATCAAGGGGACGAATTAGGGGAATTCTTAAACGCATTTAGATTGGAATCTATGGAGGTAACGGAAAAATTACCAGATATGCGCTATGTCCGAAACATCGAACGCGATAGATTATTAGAAGCAGAACGTCAATCTAAAACGGGTAAAACTACCAAAAGAGAAGTAGAGGAGGAGTACTATTCGCCTATCTTAGATGATAAAACCGATAACATAGTGATGTCCTCGTTTGCTGTTGGAACCCCACAATTTAAAGGGAAAGAACGCCTTATTTCTCCATCTAAAGTAAAAGGAACTCTTGGATTATTAGAGGAAGAGAAAGAAAAAATTAAGGAAAAGATATTAAGTATAGAAATTCCTGAGAATTGCGAACGCCAAAATTTGATTCTTGGACATTCCTTATACGGTGCCGTATCTAAAGTAACGGAAGTATTTGGAAAAAATGTTGTAGATATCGCTTGGGAAGAGGTTAAAAAGCTTCCAAAAGGGGTAATGGAATTAGATAATAATTTATTTAGAGTTTATTTTGACGATAAAAAAGGAATTGTGGAAGCTGTAGAAGTTTTAAAGAAAGTAAGCACGCCTCCAAAAAACAAAGCTGAAAAACCTGTATCAACTCGAAGAGAACTACCAAAAATTCCAAGTAATAAAGATTAAAAAATCTTATTTCTAATTCAAACTTTTTGTCTTGTTGTTTTTTTAAAAAGAGTTAGTATACCACAATAGCGTGGAGTTAGAGAGCAATAGGTTAGATAAATCTTTCCAAAAATCTTTTCTAAGTAATCCTCCTCAATAAGAATGTAACAATGATTGATAACTATCCATATAATTGCCAATAATAATGAATGAAAAGATCGCCCCCACAATCCTAATGAGATCATTCCAATATTTCGTGCTAAAGACTGTGGATTCCTGGTTTTACTAAAAATACCATCTGTCACAAGTTTATCGTGCGTGAAACCTAGTGCTCTAGGAGTTGATTCAATTTTAAACATATACATTATGTATATAATTATGCTTACTAGTGCGATAGAAGCTCCAAGAGTAAAAAAGAATAAATGCATTCCATAAAAAGGAATGCTACTAAAAAACGGCCAAGTACTGAACCAAGCGCTATAAGAAGCAATCGCTACAAAACAATCGTGATATAATAAACATAAGGCTGATGTTAACTTCGAGCGCTTTTGATTACACTCATAATCCTTCTTAGTCCTGATAATTGTATAAATACCTATTAAAATAACTAGTAAAGAGAGTGCAATTGCAATACTACGATGCAATTGTATCATATCAAATGGGATTTCACAGATAAAAATATTATATTTTTAATAATATCTATAATTTTATATAAATCCTTTCAAATTATGAAACCAGTTGAATTTAGCGCAACCTGGTGATGTATGATAATAAAGATTAGTACATAAATATAAATCTTAATTTGAACCTAAAGAAAAATGGATTAAACCTTATTTTTGAGCAATTCATTTGCTCTATAACTCATAAAGATCATCGTCTCGCGGTTCAATTTCTTCAAACGGACCTTCTTCTATTTCTTCTTCTCCTTCTTTTTCGTCGTTCAACTTGTTATTTTCAGTTGTGTTAGATTCTTCGTTATCTTGTACCTTAGAGCCGGGTTCAACGTTTTTATCTTCTTTATCGATTTTTTTGGGTTTATTCATCTGTTTAATTTTCTTTAAACCTTCAATCGCTTCTTTCCGCACGGAAGGGCTACGATCTTTTAAAGCTTTAGCTAAAACATCAAGAGAGTGTGGGTGATGTATATCGCCTAATTCATTCGCAGCTTCTTTTCGAACTAATTCGTGGGCATCGTTTAGTAAAACATAGGCTAAAACACCTAGGATTTCGTTATCACCGAGCTCCCCTAAGGTATCCACCGCGTCCTTTCTAACGCCAGGATCAGGGTCAGTTAGTGCTGTATTAGCTAACTCCTTTAGCGTTCTATCCGAATATCCAAGAGGTTGTATTCCAACTAAATCTGTTCCACAAAATTTACAAAAATTGTGACTAATTTTGATTGCTTTCCCACACGAGGGACAAACGCGTTGATTTTCAAAATCAACAGATGGTTTTGTAAACCTTGTTTGACTAGGTTCTCGTACTTGCTCTTTATTTACTCTATAAGGGTTTTTATTAGGATCTGGATAGTTTGTAGGTTTTCCCATTGATTTACTCACAGTTTTTAATTCAGTTAATTAATCATTTTAACTTATGATAAATATACATTTTAACTTTAATTAAGATAATGTAGACCAATTTTTAATAAAACAAAAAACTATAAAAAAAATATTTAATTTTATAAAGATTTAGGCAATAGTGATGTCCTTGTTTAGATAAACATCTTGCACAGCGTTTAATATCTTAATTCCTTCCGGTGTTGGTTTTTTAAAGGCTTTTCTTCCTAAAATAAGACCCATTCCACCAGATCTTTTGTTGATTACAGCTGCCTTAACGGCATCGACAAGATCGTTTCCACCAGATTCTCCACCCGAATTTATTAAACCAACTCTACCCATATAGCAGTTCGCTACTTGATATCTGTTCCACTCAAGAGGGTGATCGGTTGCCAGTTTATCGTAAACAAGTTTGTCGGTTTTTCCAAAACTCAACTCAACGAAACCTCTACTAGTAGTAGAAATTTTCTGTTTTATAATATCGGCTTCAATAGTTACGCCTAAATGATTAGCTTGACTTTCTAAGTCGTTTGCAGTGTGGTAGTCTTTTCCATCTTTAATGAATTCTTCCGTATTTCTAAGATAGGTCCATAAAACGCAAACAAGTCCAAGCTCGTGAGCGTATTTAAACGCATCAGAAGTTTCTTGAATTTGCCGCCGCGAATTTTGAGAGCCAAAATATATAGTTGAACCAATTGCTACTGCACCCATATCAAATGCTTGATCTACGCTGGCGAACATCGTTTGATCAGACAAGTTAGGTTTTGTAAGTAATTCGTTATGATTTATTTTGACTATAAATGGAACTTTGTGCGCATACCTTCTACTTATTGAGCCTAAAACTCCAAGAGTTGACGCTACGCCATTTGAGCCGCCTTCTATTGCTAATTTAATAATGTTCTCGGGATCAAAATATCTAGGATTTATAGCAAAACTAGCAGAAGCAGTATGTTCAATGCCTTGATCTACAGGGAGAATAGAGACATAACCTGTACCCGCTAATCTACCACGTTGGTTATACAACCTTTCCATATTGTTTAATACCAAATTGTTTCGATCAGAATGCTCCCACACTCTTTCGATAAAATCTGGACCTGGTTCGTGAATCATTTCTTTTGGAATTCCAGTACATGTGTGATTCAGAAGTTTGTCAGCATCTGCGCCAAGTAAACTTTTAATTTCGTCATAACTCATAGGTTTTTTTTCTGACATAATAATATCAAGATTTTAATTTAGTTTTAAATATTCAACTTAAATATTAAATGTTTATTGAATATAGAGTAAAAGTTTTTACTTTTTAAAATTTTTAAAAAAGTATCCATGCCAGATGAGTTTGAATTTGAAAATTACAGCAACTTCAAAACGATCGAAGATTTTAGCAAAACGGTTGAGAGTAGTAAATATTATCACGATTTATATCTCAAAGCTGTAAACCATCCTATTAGGCGCGAAATTCTGAAAATTGTAAATGATTCTAATGAAATTTTAGAAAAGAAATTATTTAACCAGTTATCCAAAAAAGAGATATTAAAAGACCCTTCTATCTTAGAGTACAACATTAATTTTTTAATAAAAGCATTATGCATCGAAAAGATAGAGAGACGAGACAGAACTTACTACGTAATCACTCAAGCTGGCAAGGTTGTTGATTATTTAAAATAAAGACAAAATGAAAACAAAAAAGCTATATATCTAAAGAGGAACGCTAAAAATGGTAGATCACGCATTTTATTTGAAAGCAGTAAACAATCCAATAAGACGAGAGATGTTACGTGTTTTAAATGAGGTGGGAAAAACATCTCAAGAAGATTTCTTTGAAAAACTAAAAGCCAACAATATCTTGGATAAAGAAGGTGTTTTTAAATACAACATAGATTACTTAATTCAAGCAGATTGCGTTAAGAAAATCGAGGAAGATGGAAACAAAATCAATTTCGAGATTTTACAAGCTGGAAAAGTAATCGAAAAGTACTAAAACTTATTTTTTTATTTATTTTTTTCCAAATATTTTTTAAAACAAGTACAACAAGGAATTCCTATATTAATATTAAGATGTTGTAGTTTTTTTATTTCTGAATGCATAAAATTGATTAAAATGTCTCTCAGTTCTATATTTTCATCAGTAAAATACATTTTTTTTAAATGCGAGTAGTGATTGGCAGCGCCACATATAGGACATCTCGAATAATGATTTATAAAATTAAAAAAGATAACTCTTTCCTCTTCATCGAGGGCTTTTAATTTCAAATCTGGATTGTTAAGGATAAGTGTTTTTAGGTGACTAAGTTCGGTTAACATCTCATCTCTAAGAAAATTTGAGTTTTTTCTAAAATTATTAAGATGATTAGCACTGGGATCTATATCAGGTTTAAAATCAATTTCAATATCAAAATATTCTAAAGTTTCGTTAGAAAATATTAATTTCTTGCTTTTTTTTGTGTTATCCACAAGATTTTCCATATTTTTTTTTCGAGATTCTTAAATTTATTTTTAACAATAAATCTTAGGATAGATTCATTCTTAAAATATTACAAAAAGTTGAAGCTCTTTTCTTTACTAGAAAAAAGATCGTTTTCATTCAAATCAGATAATCTTCGAATGTCCATAACTTTTGAAGAGGCGAAGTACTCAAAATCAAAATCAACAACATCGCCCGCGTTTCTACCCGGAATCGGCATAAGTCTAGCTGTTAGTGGTTTTTTCAATCTTAATGAAATAGTACATATATCTAATAAAATATAAAAGAGTTCTCTTTCGGTAATATCACCTGGTAATGGAACACAATCTAATCCAGTTCCACAAATAGTAGCATACAGCAATAGCGTATCTAAATTGAATCTATTTTCTGATAAGCTTTTAGAGATTGTATAGTCTTCAAGCACAGAAGGCATAAATCCAGAAAAGCCTATAACTTTTTTTCTTTTGGGTATTGCATTTTTTATTATTGCTACTCCGATAAGAGAGCCGTGAGCACCAAAATATTCGAAGTTTAGTTTTTCGAAGGCCGTACCTATGCTTTTTTCTACAGTAGGATAAGGCGCAGGAGAGAAATCGATTCCGTTAAATTCAATGTCGTGCTTGTTAGCCACACCTTCACAAATTCTCATCAAATTGTCGTAAATTTCGTTAAACCTTGTCCTCAAGTTATTTTGTGCCTCTTCTAAGTTCTTAGAGTTTTCAAAAGCTTTCACAACTTCATCTGCCATCTCCAACGCTAAGCTAAAAGAAGGTCTTTCTGAAACGTGATATGCTGCGGGAAAGAACGGCGTATCGGGAGACACGTTAGAGCTCACGCAAAAGTTTAGATTTTTAAAAGGATCTGGTTCGGATAATTTTTTTATAATTTTAGCCCCTGATCGAAGAGCAGATAAGTTGATTCCGTTTTCCGTTGACGCTACTTGTAAAGAACTAAAAAATTTTTCTTTTCTTTTAATGAACGCAGGTATTTCATTCAACAATAATTTTTCGTAAATCCCATATTTCTGAATTTGTTCGTCCGCTAATACAGCACAAGAAGCAAAGTAATCAAACTCGTATTTTGATACGATTCGTTCTAAGATAGCTAATTGCTCGTGAATCCTCGTTAACGTTTCATTTAAATTTCTCGCATACAACTGTTGGTCGTAAGATAATATCGGTTGAGAGCACAACCTTTTACTCTGGACTTCAATAGCTACATCGCTAAATTGTTGCGTTAGGTCCCTATTGAATGCATTGAACTTGCTAAGACTCTGCTCCATTACACTTTCGAATTCTTTATCCTCGATTAAATATGGTATTTTTTGTCCAATTGTAATAGCTCGAATTTTCATAACGTTTTCATTGGGAAGGTTTATTGTTTTATATCTTAGTTGATAAAAGAAAAATCATTAATAAGATTTACATTAGAAATATAAAAGTATTTTATAATTGAAGTCAATCGTTATTATTTTTTATATTTCATCCAGTTTTACTTTTTCTTTCTTTTTTTCTTCTGCGATTACAGGTTTTACATATTCTCCAGGTTTTATTGGACCCAGTTTTCCAAGCTCAGATTTGAATTCGGAAATAACTTGAGCGAATTTTTCGCCTTCGCCAGCAGATATGCTTACTATTTTGATGCGATCTTCGTTTATCCCAGCTTCCCCAAGCATTTCTCTTATGCTTTCGTATCTAATCGTTGTCTTCATAAAACCAGTATCGTAATGGCAATCTTGTGGGTGACACCCTGCGATTAATACGCCGTCCGCGCCGTTAAAGAAAGCCTCAAACACTTGCGAAGGATTCAACATTGCTGTACACATTACGTGCACAGATCTTACATTACTTGGATAATTTATTTTACTTGTACCAGCAAGGTCAGCACCCATATAAGAGCACCAATTACATAGAAACGCGATTATTAAGGGGGATTCGCTTTTCTTCTTTAATACCGTTTTGATTTGAGCATTCAATTGCGCTTTAGTAAAACCTGGAATGTACAGCGCGTCGGAGTGGCACATTGCGGCACAAGCTCCGCATCCTGTGCAGTTAGCTTGAGTGATGATTAATTTATTATTCTCAATTTTTAGAGCGTTATAGTTGCAGATGTTTTCGCATAATCGACATAGATCGCATTCATCTGGATTAAAATAGACGATATGAGGGTCTAACTCGACCTCTTTTTTTGAAGTTAAAGCGATAGCTTTCGCAGCAGCGCTTTCTGCCTGAGCTATACTGTTAGGGATGTCCTTAGGTCCTTGTATCACGCCTGCTATATATATTCCGTTCACAGAGGTCTCAGAAGGTTTTATTTTCAGATGCTTTTCTAGTAAAAAACCATAGGGGTCTTGCGATATGTTTAACAATTGACTTAATTCTTTTGTGCCCTCTGCAGGTTCGATGCCAACGGCTAACACTACGACATCGGTCCTATTTTCGAAAATCGCGTCCTCAATAACATCCTCGCCCCGAATTAATAATTCTCCGCTTTCTGATAAATCGTCTTTTAAAATTGCTGAAATATTGCTTTTTATAAACCTAATCCCAAAAGTTTCTTGGGATCTATTGTAGAATTCCTCGCAATTCTTTCCCATAGCTCGAATATCAGTATAATACACATTAATTTTAATCTCAGGATATTCCTTCTTTAATAGAACTGCTTGTTTAATTGCCACATTACAACAAACTTGGCTACAATAATCGTGGTGAATAACTTTATTTCTTGAACCTACGCACAATACAAACGATACTTTCTTAGGCACTTTTCCGTTAGAAGGTCTCGCAAATTTTCCACGAGTAGGTCCATCGTTGTTAAGTAATCGCTCCAATTGCATAGTGGTGATTACATCAGCATATCTTTGGTAATTCAATTCGCCTAACAAACTGGGATCAAATGTTTTAAACCCTGTTGCAACTATAATTGTACCAACTTGAAATTCGATTGTCTCTGCTTTTTGATCGAAATCGATTGCGTCGCGATCACACGCTTGCTCGCACGCCTTACAACCGATGCAAAACTCTTCTATAATGTTTGGATAAAGCGGTATAGCTTGAGGATAAACCACATCAATTGCTTTTCTGGGAAAAAATGTATCCTCTACGTCAATTGGACAAACATCTCGACAAAGATCAAAGCAACCTACGCAAGTCTCCTCGTTAATAAATCGCGGGTGTTTTTTTACTCTTACATCAAAGTTTCCAACATAACCCCCTACATTTTCAATTTCAGAATAAGTAAGCAACTCAATATTGGGGTGATCTTTTACTTCTACCATAAGAGGACCTAATATACAGATCGAACAGTCTAACGTAGGAAAAGTTTTGTCAAATAGAGCCATGTGACCTCCTATTGTTAAGTCTCTTTCAACTAAATATACTTTATATCCCGCATCTGCAATGACTATAGCCGCTTTAATACCGGCAATTCCGCCCCCAATTACCAAAGTTGCTGGATTAACTTTAGCATACTGAACCTCCAAAGGCATGAGAAGCTTAACTTGTTCAATTGCCATATTGATTTGGTCGATTGCCTTTCTCGTAGCTTTCTCAGGCTCGTCATTATGAACCCAAGAATTTTGCTCTCTAATGTTTGCGAAGGATATAAGAAATCTATTGATGCCCGCCTTTTCTATGGTTTTTCTGAACAACAATCCATGTAATTTAAAAGAACACGCGGCAATAACTACCCGGTCGATCTTATTTTCTTTAATTTCCTCAATTATTTTGTTTAAACCCAATTCTGCGCATAAATATTGATCTCCTATTACATGAACGTCTAGATAAGAGCCAAAATGTTCTATCAATTTACCGTTATCGATTACACCGCTAATGTTTTTACCACAATCGCATATAAACAATCCAACTTTCAATTTGAAACCACTCTTTAACTTTAAATTTTCGCGAATCTATGATTAATATTATCTAATGTCAATATTAATTGTTCCTAATAATTGATTAAAATTAATTTTAACCATTGTAAAAATTTAGAAATTAGTTGTCTATTGATGAAAAAAGGGATTTATATAATTTACATCTAATCTATAGCCATAGATTTGGGTAAAATCCATACTGGTGGCTCTTTTCGAAGTCCTTTACTCTTTAAAGTATTAATTTTCTTTTTATATATCTTAAAAAATTCACGACCCAATAAACAAATCCCTTCGTCTATAGCATCTAATATAGAAACAATACCTTCTTGAAACATTTTTTCAAACTCTTTAGGAGTATAGCAAAATGCATCCAATCCAACACGAAAATCAAATTTCTCGTAAATAACGGCTCCCCTTTTGACAAATGGTTCTTTAAAATCGCCTACAAATATTAAATCAACATCACTATGAGACATAAAATCCTTCCTTGCTCTTGAACCAAACAATATTATGCATTCTAAGGAAAGAACACCATTCAACTCATTCACTAATTCAGTAAGGTAATCAATGATCTCTTTATTATTACTTATTTTTTTTCACCTTAGTTTCTTGTTTGAAATAATTAATTTCGCTCTCAACGAAATCTAAAATTTTATTCGCTTCTCTAATTATTTACTTTTTTGACTTCTTTAGTTAATACTTAATTTAATTAGCATTTATATTTATATTGTTTATGGATATTTTAATATTTAGCAACAATAGCGAAAGTAATATTAAAATCGATTATGAAACCATATCTTTTGGTAAAAAAGAATACACTTTAAAAATATTAAAATCGTTTTTTTTCATCGTAAAAAAAAAAGTTTTCTCGATTTCGTATTCTTCGCTTGCCCATTTTAATATTTCTTCTTTTGAATAATATTTCCCTTTATTTTCGAGCGAATTGTGAAGCGCGGGACATTTTTTCGAATAATCAATAAAATTTTTGACGCTATTAATTAACATGTTCCACCCTATTGGAAAAGCGCGACATTGGAAGGGTCTCGCTTCGTGAACGGTGCACTCGTTGTCCTTTAAGAATTGACAATGCTCGTCGTCCCCGATAAATTTAAATCCTAGAGTTTTATATCTATAAGTTTTTGCTCTTGTTGCGCCGGGTTCTTTCCAAAAGAACGAATCGCTAACTACTTTAAGGTATTTTTTAGCAAACTCCCTCAATTCTGAATTTCCTTTTACATTTAAGTGTTTTGCTAATTTTTTTATATCGTCTTGGTATAAATATACCTCTCCTTCTTTAAAACCCTGACAGCAAGAACCACACATTTCGCACGTAAAATAAACGCCGTTCTCGAACTTTTTTGCTAACTGGATTGTATGCGAAGCCAAATCGTTCACTTATTGACAAAAGCGAAAATATATGCTATTAATTTAATAATATTAGTCTGTTAAATTTATATTTAAATATTAATTCATTGATTCTTTTAAGAAAGAAAAGCTGTTCAATTATATAATGTAGAATTTATAAATTCTAATAAAACTATGACTGTTGATTTGTTTAAGTTTGAAAAGGATTTACAATATATTGAAGCAATTTTGCTGAAAAAAGATATCCAGCGGTCTGATAATTATAAAGAGTGGTTTGATTATTTCGTTAAAATTTACGGAAAAAAGCACACTAACATCCATCTCTACGTAGTCTTTTCGCTTATTTTTTTTATAGCACAATTATTTATGGTAAAATACGTCTTAAATCAAGAGATAACATTTCAATCCACTCAATTTTCAAATAATTTCTTTAAAAATTTGAAGAATGACATTAAAAAAAAGTTTAATTTTGCGATCGGAAACGAAATTAGTTATTTCATCCCGATTTTTGATGTTTTAGAAGAATTAGAGCCACTCGCTTTCGATAACCTGATCAATTTAATTACTGATGAGATATTTTCTTTAGACGATAATCCTGAGTATATGTTTGATAGCGTAATCCAAAGCTTTTTATCCACTTACATTAGGCATAAATCTGGAGAGTTTTTCACTCCACCGTTCTTAGTCAAAAAAATGGTTGAAGAATCGTATAAATTTGGTTCGAAAGTCCTCGACCCTTGCTGTGGCTCTGGAAACTTTTTAGTAGAAATTGTAAAAACTATTTTAAACTCTCCTAACTCAGAGAAAGAAAAGATTGCGGCTTTTAATAACATCCATGGATACGATATCAATCCGATTTCGATTTTTATAACTAAAATCAATTTTTTGTTCTTACTCAAGGAAAAAGCATCCAAAGTCGATTTGAACCTCTACGTAACCGATTATTTATTCGAGGAAGAAGTAAGCGTAAACGAGGGTTTTGATTTAATAATTGGAAATCCTCCTTGGTTCACTTTGAGAGACGTAGATTCTCCAAATTACCAGAAAAAGATAAAAGATCTATCGGAAAGGCTAGAGATAAAGCCGCGACCTAAAAACGTCTTAAATATTGAGATTGCCTCGCTGTTTTTCTATAAGGCTAAGACATCAAACATGAAAAATGACTCAAAAATATTCTTTGTTATCACCGAAGGAGTTATAAATGGCTCTCATGCGTCTCGTTTCCGTAATTTTAAGGGCTTCAATAACATTAAAATCTGGAAGTTTACTCGCGAAATTACTAAAGTATTCAACGTGGATTTTATTTGTATCTTTGCTCAAAAGTCTGCTGAGAGTTTACAAAATTATAATATAGAAATCCCTGTACACTTATTTTCAATAAAGGAAAAAAGAAAAAAACTAACTTATTTTGAATTAATAGATCTAAAATTAGAAAAAACTGAAATCTTGGTTCCGTATTTTGTCGAAACGAAAGGAGACAAAACTTACACTAACAAACTGATCACAGAAGACGATTATAAAAACCTAATTCCAATTAAAGTTAGCGAATACAAAAAGCTTTTCCATAAAGGGGCAGATTTAAACCCTAGGAATTTAACATTTATAAATTGCGAAAAATATAATACCACTCTGGTAAAAATCAGTCCGGACATCCGAATTTTTAAGAGAGCAAAAGAACCTTGGAATAAAATTGAATTCAAAGACGAGTTAGTAGAGAAAGAATATATATTTAAAGTAATCAAAAGCACAGAGCTGGTGAAATTCTTTGTTTACGACAATTACGACGTCTTTTTACCGCTAATCAGAGAGGACTTGAGATTTGATTACTCCTCGTTAGAAAAGAACGCCAAGATTTTCTACGATAAGATAAACGAAATCTATTTGAACTATAAAAAAGAAACGACCAAAAACGAATCTTTGATGGATAACCTTAATAGATGGTCTAAGTTAACAAATAAACGACAAACATCCAAAATTAAAGTAGTTTACAACAATTCGGGCTCGGTTGTTAACGCGGCAGTCGTTCAAGGGGACTTCATTGTAACCGGAGATTTAAGTTTTTACTCAACAGACGACCTAAACGAGGCTTATTACTTATCAGCAGTTCTAAACTCGCCGTTAATGACGAAACAAGTTAAAATAAAAAAAAGCTCAAGACACATTTTTAAAATCCCTTTCGAAGTTCCGATAAAAAAGTTTGATATCAACGACAAAAATCATTTAAAACTAGCGGAATTAGCGAAAAAAGCTCAACAAATCTCCAAAACCGTAACTATTGGTATGCTGAAAAAAAACAACAATAACGTTTCTAAAATTAAAATACAAAAGTCCCTTTCCAATAACTTGTCTCTAATACTAAAACAAATCGACGATATCCTAAATTACGAATTGAAATCTTGAACAATTGTAAATGTGATATAATAAAATAAAAGTACAAATTGCTATTATTTATTTATAATAATATGGTTTATTTTTAATACCAGATGCAAAATTGCGAGTTACTCGGTGAAATTTTTGAGGAACTATGTTTTTAAGATAATCGTGGGAGGAAATGGCGGAGTCGGCAAAACTACGCTACTCCGAAGATTTGTAGATGGTCATTTCGATGAGTCTACAATAGCAACAGTAGGAGTCGATTTCTTCATTAAACAAGTGATCTACGAAAATATAGGGAATTGTACGCTTCAATTGTGGGATCTAGGAGGTCAGCAACGCTTTAGGCACTTGCTCGAAAGCTTTATTATGGGCGCAAAAGGAGCGCTTTTGCTCTTTGACTTAACCAAAATGCCAAAAATAAACGATATTCTGAATTGGGTAAATATTATAAGAATGCACGATTTAGACCTTCCCATAGTTCTCGTTGGGACTAAACGCGATCTTGAGGAGGTTATTGCTGTCGACGACGAATCTGCCAATAGCATAAAAAATGCGTTTAATATGATCCAATTCGTGAAAACTTCCTCAAAAACAGGCGATAATATAGATCTTGTATTTGATATTCTAGTTGAAGAACTGATGAAAAAAAGAACATATTAACCTTTAATTTTGCTTATTAACTCATTTTTATTGTTTTAAATTATGGACGACGAATTAGT